>DASXVK010000350.1:0-17348 GCA_036504295.1 Polyangia bacterium | reverse complement strand
GCGAGCGCCACCGCGGTGTCGCCGTACTTCACGCTGAGCGCGCGCACGAGGATGGCCGCGCGGTCGGGCGCCACCTGCCCGCCGAGGTCGACCGCGGCGGCGAGCGCCGGGCCGCGCGCGATCGCGGTCAGGCGCAGGCCGCCCTCGTTCGTGAGGTCGACGGTCGCGTGCTCGACGCGCTGCCCGGCGCGGGCCAGGCGGAGGTTGGCGAGGTCGAGGTGCAGGCGGCCCTGCGGCAGGCGCGGCGGGCCCGCGGCGGCGAGATCCAGGTCGATGCGCTCGAGGCTCGCGCCGCCGGCCCGCAGGTCGCGGCCATGCCCCTCGGCGCGCACGACGATCCGGTCCGGCAGCGTGCCGGCGGCGTGGGCGCGCAGCCGCGCCGTGCCCGCGACCGCGACCGGCAGCGCGGTCACCCGCCCCCGGCGGACGCCGACGTCGGCGCCGAGGTCCACCGTGAAGCTCCGGTCCCGGCCGTGGCCGGTCGCGCGGAGCTCGGCGCCGGGCACGCGCGCGGTCGCCTCCGCGAGCCGCCAGGCCCGGCCGTCGAGCGCCGCCCGCACCCGGGCCGTGATGCGGCGCACGCGCTCGACGTCGGAGGGGAGGAGCTCGAGGTCGAGCCGCGCCCGCGCTCCCGGCTGCAGCGGCGTGCCGGCGCCAGCCGCGGTCGCGCGCGCGTTGAGGCTCCCCGCGGGCAGCGTGGCGACGAGCTCCCGCGGGTTCAGGCGGGCGACGCTCAGCGCGACGTCGTAGGTCGGCCGCGTGGTGAACCCCACGCGGCCCGCGACGCGCGCGGCGGCGTCGCCGGGCATCACGGCCGTGAGCTCGACGTCGATCCGGTCGCGCGGTCCGTGCGCGCCGCCGGCGAGCGAGACCACCCCGCGCGGCGTCGCGCCGACGACGGCCAGGCGGTGCAGCGTGGCGTCCACCCGCTGCCGGGTCACCTCGGCCACCGCGGCCAGCTCGAGCTTCACGTCGCGGCCGCGGGCGCGGGCCGCGGTCCGGACGCGCAGCCGGCCGCCCAGCGCCTCGCCCCGCAGGTGCGCGGCGGCGTCGATGGTGAGGCCCCGCAGCTCGGCCCCCTCGCCCTTCACGCGGTAGTCAACGACGCCCCCGATGAGCTCGACGGACCCGAGCTCCACGTTCCAGGCGAGCGGCTGCTGCTCCTTCGGCCCGGCCTGCTGCCGGACGAGCGCGGTGACGTTGAGCTGGCCGTCGGGGTTCTCGCGGACCAGGACCCGCGGCTCGACCACGGTGAGGCGGTCGACGCGGATGGTCTTGCGGAGCAACGGCAGCAGCGCGACCACGGTGCGGACCTCCGCGACCCGCAGCGCCGGCCGGCGCGCGGCGTCGTCGATGCGGATGTCGCGCAGCACGATCTCGCGCGGCAGGTTGCCGCCGATGCTGCCGAGGTCGAACCCCGGCACCCGCTGCCGGACCTGCGCGACGACCATCGCGCGCACGCGGCCGCGGCCGCTCGAGGTGTGAACGTAGACGAGGAACCCCGCGATCGTGGCGAGCAGCGTGAGGAGGAGAACGAGGATGACGCCGCCGAGGATCCGGAGAGCTCGAAGGACGGGGTGGGTCGATTTCCGCATGATGCGTCAGCTCGCGCGGGGAGCGCGCGGTGGAGGGGAGGCTCGCCGGGCTGGGCCCCCGTGGAGACGAAGGACGGGGTGGGTCGATTTCCGCATGACGACACGCGCGAACCGGGGCCGACCCCGTCAGAACGCCTCCCCGATGGTGATGTGGAACGCGTACCGCTGCCCCGGATCGGGGTTCGGCAGCCCGTTCGGGCCCTCCGGCGACAGGCGGTTCAGGCGGACGCCGAGCCCGGCGCGGACCGGACCGACCGGCGTCTGGTAGACCAGGTCGGCGCCGCTGGCGAGGTGCAGGTTGCCGAGGTCGAGCTGGCTGACCTTGGGCGTGACGTCGCCGGCGTCGAAGAACGGTACGATGGAGAGCCAGGAGCCCTTGAGCCGGAAGAGCTGCAGCCGCACCTCGCCCGAGAAGAGCACCTCGCCGTCGCCGCCGACGGGCACGTAGCGGTCCTGCGACGGGTCGTAGACCTGGGGCGAGAGGCGGCCGAAGGAGAAGCCGCGCTGGCTCGCCGGGCCGCCGAGGTAGAAGCGCCGCGTGATCGGGCTGTCCTCGGCGCCGCGCGGGTAGATCCAGCCGAAGAGGGCGCGGCCGGCGAGGGTCGTGCGCCGGCCGAGCGGGAGGTAGACCCGCGCCTCGGGCGAGGCCTTCAAGTAGCTGAACTTGCTGCCGATCGCGGTGAAGCCCTCCTCCGCGCGGGTGCCGAGGTAGAAGCCCGAGTGGGGGTCGAACCGACTGTCCCGCAGGTCGAGGGCGAACGACTGGTCGAGGAAGGCGAGGCGGTACGGGTTCGTGAACCCCACCCCGAGCGGCGTCAGCGCCGGGTTGAAGGCCGCCTCGACGATGTTGAAGAAGGTGAGGTACTGCAGGTTGTAGCCGAGCCCGACGAAGATCCGCTGGCGCCAGAAGCCGCGCTCGAGCCCGAGCTGGCCGCGGGGGCCATGGTACTGGTAGGCCTCCGCGATGTTGAGGTCGTAGCCGACCACCGCCCGCAGCGTGACGTCCCAGCGGAACAGGTCGGGCTGCTCGAGGGAGATATCGTTCTCGGCCGCCGGGCCCTGGCGCGCGATGTTCGTGATGCTCGGCATGACGACGTAGGCGGGCTTGGTCCGCAGGCGGAGCGTCCGCAACCCGCCGAGGAAGTTGTGGATTGTCCACTCGCCCCGCAGGCGCACCTCCTGGCGCACCCGCTCGATGGCGAGGCCGCCGCCGAGGCGCACCTCGCGCAGCTTGGCCGCGGGCACGACGTCGATGGTGACGTCGGCGGGCGACTGGGGCGGCTGCGCCAGGCTCAGACGCACCGACGAGAAGACGCCCAGGTCGTAGACCCGGCTCTCGCTGAGCTCCAGCTCGCGCGGGGAGAAGGTGTCGCCCGGGCGCATGGTGAGGCGGCGCGTGATCGGGTCCGCCGGGATGGGGCCGTTGCCGTGCACGATGATGCGGCCGATGCGCACCTGGGGCCCGGGCGCCGCTTTGAGGTCCACCGCGGCCGCGTGCTGGTCGCGGTTGACCTCGACCCGGCCCTCGACCTTCGCGTAGGCGTACCCGGCCTGCTTCAGCCCGGCGATGAGCAGGTTCTTGGACGCCTCGTAGTCGCGGTAGACGAAGATGTTGCCCGGCTTGAGCGGCAGCGGCTTGAGCAGCTTGCGCCGCAGCTTCTCGGGCAGCGCGTCGAGCCCGTCGACGCGCAGCCCCGTGATGCGCGTCGGCGTGCCCTCGCTGACGGTGATGCGGAGGTCGACCGACGGCCCCCGATCCTTCTCGTCGTGGTTCAGCACACGGGCATCGAAGTACCCGCGCTCGTTATAGAAAGCCTGGATGCGCTTGAGGTCGAGCTGGAGCGTGGCGAGGTCGAAGTAGTGCTTGGCCGCGAACGGCCACCAGCCGGTCTGCTGGATCGCGAGGCCCTCCTCGATCGCGCCGTCCGAGAAGTGGGCGTTGCCCCGGATGTCCAGGCCGTGCACCCACTTGCGCCCGAGCGCCGGCTCGTGCGCGCAGGCGGGCAGCAGCCCCAACAGCAGCAGAATCGCCCCGAACCGTCGCATCGGCGCCCGTGGTCTCCCCGTGCGCCCGCGTCACGAGGCGCCTGTGGAGTCCGTAACGAGGGGGTCGGGACGGGGCAACGGAAGTGCCCGATTCGAGTGCACAATTCAGCGAGGACGGAGATTTCGCGGCCACGCGGTGGCCGGTGGGGATGGCCGGCGCGGCCGGTGCGGCGGCGCGGCGGAGCTAGAACGTGAAGATGCGCGCGGCCTTCTCGACCGCCTTGCGGTCGGTGTCCCGCTCCTTGCCGCCGAAGAAGTCCCGCACGCGCTCTTCCATGAACTCGCTCATGCTCACATTATTGCGGCGGCAATAGGACCGGATCACCTCGTAGGTCGGCCCGCTCACCGAGATCGAACGCCGGGTTTGAACCTTGGCCATCGGACTGCTCCCCTTGCTGGAATGATCGACGAAAGCCGTCTGAATCCAGCAATAGCGTAGCTGCCGGGAGACGTCAAGCGGTTAGCCACGAGATATGGGGGGATCGCATCCGTCAGGGCACAAGATGTTGCGACGCTGGACAGAGCCGCCTCAGCCACCACGGGGCGCGGGCACGAAAAAAGCCGCCCCGCCCGTCGCTCCCCAGAATGCGGCGGGCGAGGCGGCTGACTACCGCCGGTCGCGATCCTCACGTTGCCTGACCGCGGCGGCGTGGGGAATGGTACACTCGCACCACGAGATGCCCATGCGTGGCAATACGCCCCGGACGCGGGAGATCGCGACGCTCGTGGAGATCGCCGTGGCGGTGCGTGATCGCGACGAGTTCCGCGCGGCGGCGCTCGAGCGGCTGCAGCGCGTCATCGGCTTCGACAGCGCCGTGCTCACCTCGCCCCCGAGCGGCAACCTCGCCACCATCAACAAGGCGGCGGCGCTGCAGGGCGCCTACCTGGCCGCCCGGGACCGCTACCGCGACGAGCTGGACGGCCTCACGCGCGTCACGGCCCGCCTCGGCGGCGCCGCGCTCGGCGACCAGATCCTGCCCGCGCCCGCGCGCGACCGCTCGCGGTTCTACGACGAGATCGTGCGGCCCCAGGGCATCAGCTCGCTGCTCCTCGGGGTGCTCGCGGTGCGCGGCTGCGCCGCGGGCCGGGTGTTCCTCGCCCGGCACGGGCGGACGGCCCCGCGCTTCCGCGTGCGCGAGCGCACGCACCTGCGCGGGCTGCTCGCGGCGCTCGCGCTCGGCGATGGCCTCGACCGGCGCCGCGGCGTGGTCGCCGCGCCGGCGCTGCGCCCGTCCGCGCCGGCGGAGGTCGACTGGACCACGCTGAGCGCGCGGGAGCTCGAGCTGGTCGACTTCGTCGCGCGCGGCTGGCGGAATCCGGAGATCGCGCTCGCGCTGGGCACCTCCCGCTTCACGGTGCGCAACCAGCTCGCCAGCGTGTTCCGCAAGTGCGGCGCCACGACGCGGACCGAGCTGGTCCGGCTCGCCGTGGACGGCGGCCTCATCGTCCCGGCGCCGAGGCCGGGCAGTCGCGGCGGGGGCGGCTGAGCCGCTACTCGGTCTTGCTCGCGCGGGCGGCGCGGGCCTCGGCCTTCTTCTTCTCGACCGCCAGCTCGGCCCGCACGGCGCGCCCGCCGATGAGGTAGCCGAGCACGATGCCGAGCAGGATCGAAGCCGGGATGTAGATGAAGTGGGCGGAGGACATGCCCTTGTCGGGGCACTGGGTCGCCGCGGCCTGGAGCAGGGCCGTCAGGCCGGGGGTGAGGGCGCAGAGGGCGGTCATGATGAGGCCTTTTCGCTGACGTGGAGCTTCGGATCGAGGCGGCGCCGCAGGTCCTCCATCTCGGCGGCGAGCCGCTGCCCGCGGCGCCACAGGCCGACGAGGTAGCCGCACACGGCGAGCCAGATGAGGCTGTAGGCGACCTTGACCAGCATGGGCGACGTGAGCGTCGGCTCCGCGACGGCCTGGCCCGCGGGGACCGGCTTGAAGCCGTCGTCGCCCTGCGGCGAGCCAGGCGGCGGAGCGGCGAGCGCGGGGTGGCTCGCGAGGACCAGCGTCGCGAGCACGGCCGCGGCGGCCAGCGCGCGCGCGAGGCGGATGGCGGTCTTCATGGCGATTATTCCTCCAGCCCGGCCGCGGCGGCGGCGAGGTGCAGCTCGTCGAGACGCGTGCGGTTGCGTTCGTGGGCGAGGCGGATCCAGAACAGCGCCGCCCACAGGATGGTGAAGAGCGCGAGGCTCGTGAAGAAGGCGAGGCGGGCGGCCGGGCCGAGGCTCGGCACGTAGCTCGTCTTGGGGTGCTGGGTGCGCCACAGGTTCACGGCCACCCAGATGATGGGCACGTCCAGCATGCCGAAGACCGCGAGCCCGGCGGCCAGGGTCTTCGAGCCGGCCCCGCCGTAGCGGCGCACGAGCAGGAAGGCGACGAAGATGAGCCACATGAGCAGCATCGTCGTCAGGCGCGCGTCCCACACCCACCACTTGCCCCACGCCTTGCGGGCCCAGATCGGCCCGGTGACGATGACGAGCAGGCCGAAGAGGACGACCAGCTCGGCCGCGGCGCTGGCGATCTCATCGCCGAGCTGCGAGCGCCGCGCCAGGTAGGCGATCGAGCCGAAGCCGCAGACGAACACCGAGAGGAAGCTGATCCAGGCGATGGGCACGTGGTAGTAGAAGATCTTCTGGATGAAGCCGCCGCCCTCGGGGATGGGCGCCGCGAGGATGAGGTGGGGGGTCACCGCGAAGCCCGCGACGAGGCACAGCGCGAGCCCGAGGAAGACGATGTGGGATGGCTTCATGAGTCTAGTCCGTGAGCAACGGCTCGAAGATCCACAACGAGAGCGTGACGAAGACGACGTCGAAGACGCCGAGCATCTTGAGCCACATGCGCGCGTCGGCGTCGTTGGGCGGCGACTGGCACAGCGCCGCGGTCCCGAGCACGCCGGCGATGATGACCGGGACGGTGAGCGGGTATAGCACGATCGCGAGCAGCACGTCGCGCGAGCGGGCCCGCATCAGCATGGCGGCGAAGAGCGAGCCCACCGCGGCGAAGCCGAGCGTGCCGAGCACGAGGAGCGCGGCGAGCGTGCCGGGCCGGCTCGCGAAGGGGGCGTCGAAGAGGACGGCGATGAGCGGCGCGATGACCGCCTCGGCGATGAGCATGTAGACGACGATGCCGAGGAGCTTGCCCAGGTAGATGGCGGGGCGGTCGGCGGGCGAGAGCAGCAGCGCGCGCAGCGTGTCGCCCTCGCGCTCGCGGTCGAGGGCGCGGCCGAGGCCGAGGGTGCCCGAGAACGCGGTCGCGATCCACAGGATGCCCGCGGCGACGTCGGGCGAGGCCTGGCCCTCGCGCACGAAGGCGAAGGCGAAGACCAGCACGACCAGCACCGCGAAGACGAGCATCGTGTAGACGATCTCGCGCGTGCGCACCTCGACGACGAGGTCCTTCCACAGCAGCCACAGCGCCTGGACGAGGAAGGAGGGGCGCTGGCGGGCGATGATGGGCCTCACGCTCGGCACGGCAGGCTCCAGGCTCCAGGGCCGTTCCGGGCACGGGCACGGGCACGGGCACGACCCTCGTGCCCCTGCCCCTGCCCGTGCCCGTGCCCCTGATGTGCCCTATCCATCGACCACCCCGTGATAGAGGTCCTTGAGCGCCTGGTAGCCGAGGCCGCCGGGGCGGCGCTCGTCGTGGGCGATGATGCCGCCGCGCACGATCGCGAGGTGGTCGCACAGCTCGCCGGCGATCTCGAGGTCGTGGGTGACGAGCAGGATGATGGCGCCGGCCGCGCGCTCCTCGGCGATGAGGGCCTTGAGCGTCGCCGTCGCGTTGGTGTCGAGGCCGGTGAAGGGCTCGTCGAGCAGGAGCAGCCGCGGCCCGTGCAGCAGCGCGCGCGCCACCGCGAGGCGTTGCTGCATGCCGCGCGAGTAGGTGCGCACGATGCGGCCGGCGGCGGCGGTGAGGCCGACGCGGTCGAGCAGCGCCGCCGCCCGCGCCTCCGGCTCGACGACGCCGTAGAGCCGGGCCCACAGCCGCAGGTTCTCGACGCCGTTGAGGTCGCCGTAGAGGAAGCTGTCGTGGGCGACGAGGCCGATCGCGCCGCGCAGCCCGCGGGCCGCCTCGGCGTGCGGGAACGCGCCGTAGCGCACCTCGCCCGCGGTCGGCCGCATGAGGGTCGAGAGGATGCCGACCAGGGTCGACTTGCCGGCGCCGTTGGGGCCGAGCAGGCCGGTCACCGAGCCCGCGTCGAGCGTCACCGTGACGCCGGCGAGCGCGCGGTGGCGGCCGTACACCTTCGTCACCTTCTTCAGGGTGACCTGATCGAAGGCGGCCGCGGCGGGGGCCGGGGCGGGAGCGGCGGCATGGGCGGGCACAGCGGGCACCAGGGCGGTCCTCACATCCTCACATGAGCGGCGCGTCGCCCGCGTCGATCTCGCGGTAGAGCTGCTCGAGCTTGCCCACGAGCTCGCCGCGGCGCTGCTCGTAGCGGCGGCCGCCCTTGGCGCGGTCGCGCTGCTCGAGCGCGACGAGGTCGGCCATGAGCCGATCACGCTGCGCCTCGAGCTCGGCCACCTCCTCGGCGCGATCACGCCGGCGGCGCGAGCCGAAGACCAGCCACCCGAGCAGGGCGAAGACGGCGCCGCCGGCGGCCCACTGGGTCTTCTGGCCGTGCGTGAGGCGGAGCGTGAGGGCGTTGCCGGCCGGGAGCGCGCCGAGCTGGTAGACGACGTAGCGCTGGCCCTCCGCGGTCGTGATCTCCTCGCGCACGCTGGCGCCGGGGATCTCGACGCTGAGCCCGGTCGGGCGCACGCCGACGACGAGCCCGTCCGAGCGCACCGGCATCTGCATGGCCATGGTCATGCCACGCTTGTAGGGCACGATGTACTGCACCGCGACGCGGGTCTCGCCCGGGGCGACGGGGCCCTGGACGATGACGGCCCGCTTGCCGTCGGCCTTGAGGCGGGCGCCGGTGCGGGCGAGGTTGAGGTCGGCGACGCCGTCGGGCAGCGTGAAGGCGAGCCCGCGGGGGCCCGGGTCGTAGGTCTGGCCGTCGTTGCGCAGGCGCAGCAGCGCGGTCACGCGCACCGCGTCCTCGACGAAGTCGACGATGACCTCGCTGCCGCTCGCGAGCGAGAGGCGGCTCGGGTCCGTGGTCATCGGGCCGCTCGGCGCCGACGCCGGCTGGCGCTCCTCGTCGTCGCCGATGGGGGGATGGCCGGGCGGCAGGGCGCCGCGGCCCGCCGGGGCGGCGGGGGCGGCCCCGCCCGGGGCGGCCCCGCCCGGGGCGGCCGGCGCGGCGGCGCCCGGGGCGGCCGGCGCGGCGGCGCCCGCCGCGCCAGCGCCCACCAGCAGCATGCGGATGCCGCTCTGCGCGCCGGCGCGGAACGGCTGCGAGCGCAGCTCCTTGCCGTCGAGGGTGACGCGGGCGACGTACTCCGTGTCGCCGAGCCCCTCGAAGGCGGCCCGGCCGGTCGAGTCGGTCTTCACGACCCGCGCCGCGCCGCCGGCGACCGGCTGGAGCGTGACGTCGAGGCCGGTCACGGGATGCGACATGTCGAAGCGCACCACGCGCACCGTGGCGACCCCCGGCGGCACGTCGGCCATGGGCAGCGGGATGCCGCTCATCGAGGTGAGGTCGGGCGTCTGCGCCGCCGCCGGGCGTGCGAGGGCGAGGACGAGCGCGGCGAGGATGAAGATGCGGCGGATCATGGCGCCGCCTCCTCGGCCGCGCCGAGCCGGGTGCCGCACTTCTTGCAGAACGCGGCATCCGGGTCGTTGACGGTCGCGCAGGTGGGGCAGCCGGCGCTCGCGGCGTCAGGCGGGCCGCTCGCGGGGGCCGGACCGCTCGCGGCGCCCCGGACGGGCCCCGGCGCGGCGTCGCCGAGGCGGCGGGCCAGGTCGCGCTCGACCAGCTCGCGGTAGGAGAGGTCGCCCTCGTCGAGCTGGCGCAGGACGGCGATGGCGCGGGCGCGGTAGCGGCCCACGAGCTCCTGGAAGTCGCCATCGGAGAGCTTGCCCATGGCGTGGTCGAACTCGAGCTCCTTGATGGCCTTGAGGAGGATGCGCTTCTCGCGGTCGAGCTCGCGGCGCCGCGCCCCGCCGACCCGCTGCGCCGGCGGGTCGGGCCGCTCGGCCGCGAGCGCGGCCAGCGTGCGGTAGAGCCACAGGAAGGTCCACATCAACAGGCCGCCCGTCAGGAACAGCAGGACCGTCGAGGCGCGCAGGCGCGCCTTGAGGCCGAGCACCAGCACGACGGCCCAGATCGCCAGCAGCGCGGTGCCGAACGCGAGCCGCAGCCAGGTGGGCATCAGCGGCGCGGCGGGCGCGGCCGGTTTGTCAGTCGAGATCGCGGAGCTCATCGTCGAGCTTCTCCTCGTAGCGGGTCACGCCGGCGGTCGGGGCCGCGGCGGCGGGCGCCGCGGCGGCCGCGGCGGCGGCCGCGCGCCTCCAGCGCAGCGCGAGCACGATCACGCCCAGGATGGCGCCGCCGCCGGCGCCGTACATGATGAGCCACGCCCAGCGCCCCAGCCCCTCGACGGGGGCCCCGAGGGCCGCCTGGCCGTACTTCTCCATGTACCAGCCGATCACGTCGGCCTCGGTCTTGTGCTCGACGTTCAGCATGCGCGAGATGCGGTTGCGCTCCTTCTCGGCGAAGCCGCAGCCGCAATCGCTCAGGGGCAGGCGCGGGCAGGTGTCGCACATGCAGACGATGCGACGGAAGAGCTGCGCCTCGAGCGGCGAGCGGCTCGTGATGCGCGCCTTCGCCGAGTGGTCCATCTTCTCCAGCGGCGCCGGTGGCGGCATCGCGCCCTGCGCGACCGCCACGCCCGCGCCGCCGAGGAGCAGCGCGAGCACCACCGCCGCGGCCGCCCCGCCCTTCGCCGCCCGGGACGGCGGCCCGGCCTCGCCGGTCGCCTCGGCGACCCGCTCGAGGACGCGGTCGGGGAAGAGAGCGATGAAGGTGCCGAGGAAGAGCAGGAGGAAGCCGATCCAGACCCAGTTCACGAGCGGGTTGATGACGATCTTCAGCATCGCCTGCCCGCTGCCGAGCTCGTAGCCGGAGAGGATGATGTAGACGTCCTTGCCCGCCTGGCGCCAGATGTCGACCTCGGTCGTGGGCTGCTCGTCGTGTTTGAAGTAGGTCCACTTGCCGGGCGCCATGCGGCGCACGACCGCGCCGTTCTTGGTCACCGTCATCGTCGCGGTGACCATCTCCTTCTGCGCGTCCGTGGTCTTGGCCACCTCGTCGAGCTTGAAGCCGTAGCCGGCGAACTGGACGTCCTGCCCCTTGCGCATCGACGCCTCGAGGTCGCGCTTGAACGCCTCGCCGCCGAAGCCGATGAACATGAGCGCGATGGACGCGTGCACGAGGTAGCCGCCATAGCGGCGCTTGCCGCGGGCGATGAGGCCGATGAGGGCGGTGAAGCGGTCGACGCCGAGGCTCTTCGCGCGCACCCCCGAGCCGCGCCAGAGCTCCTGCACGACCGAGCCCAGGACGAACCCGGCGAGGCCGAAGTCGATGAGCGGCGCGAGGCCGATGTCGCGGAAGCGGGCGACGAGGTGGCCGACGAAGCCGACGCCGGTCTCGAGCTCGCCGAAGCGCGCCGCGCGATACCAGTCCCACCCGACGATGATCGCGAGCAGCGCGAGGGCGCCCGCGGCCGGCCACAGGAACTGCCGCACCAGGCTCGCCGGGGTCGCGCGCCGCCAGGGGATGAGCGGCCCGACGCCGGTGAGGAAGAGCAGGATGAGGCCGATGGGCGTCATCCACTTGTTGAAGAAGAGGGCGCCCATGGTCGCGCGGTGGCCGGTGATCATCTCGGCGATCGTCGGCCACAGGGTCGCGCCGAGCACGAAGAGCGCGGCGAAGAGCAGGATCCAGTTGTTGACGAGGAACACCGCCTCGCGGCTGAAGACGCTGTCGAGCTCGGAGCGGCTCTTGAGCAGCAGCAGGCGCCAGATCACGAGCCCGAAGGCGACCACGAGGATGAGGAACATGAAGGTGCCGAAGATGAGCGCCAGGCGTGTGTCCTGGCCGAAGGCGTGCACCGACTGCACGACCCCCGAGCGGGTCATGAACGTGCCCATGATCGTGAGGAAGAACGTCATGATCACGAGCGTGACGTTCCACACCTTCAGCATCCCGCGGCGCTCCTGGACCATCACCGAGTGGAGCAGCGCGGTCGCGGTCAGCCACGGGATGAGCGCGGCGTTCTCGACGGGGTCCCAGGCCCAGTACCCGCCCCAGCCCAGCTCCTCGTAGGCCCAGAGCATGCCGAGGATGAGGCCGGTCGAGAGGAAGAACCACGACACGATGACCCAGCGGCGGATGCTGAGCAGCCAGGACTCGTCGAGGCGGCCGGAGATGAGGGCCGCCATGCCGAAGGCGAACGGGATGGTCATGCCGACGAAGCCCAGGTAGAGCGACGGCGGGTGCGTGACCATGTAGGCGTTCTGCAGCAGCGGGTTCAGGCCGCGCCCGTCGCGGGGCAGCTCGGCGCCGGGGATGTAGGGGCCGAAGGGGTTCCGCTCGAAGACGAGCAGGAAGAGGAAGAAGGCCATCACCGCCTGCAGGACGACGATGATCCACGGCAGCATCTCGCGGTGCCGCTCGCGGTTGAAGCGCACCGCGACCGCGCCGAAGAGGGCGAGGAGGAAGGCCCAGAAGAGCAGCGAGCCGTCGAGGCCGCCCCAGTACGACGTGATGAGGTACCACAGCGGCATGGTGCTGTCGCTGTAGTGGTGGACGTACTTGATGGAGAAATCGTGGCTGAGGAAGGCGTAGATCATGAGGCCGGAGGCGACGGCGAGCAGGCCGAGCACGCCGTAGAGGCCGGCCTCCGCGCTCCGGACGAGGCGCCGGCTCAGCCGCCGCGCCCCGGTCGCGGCCGCGACCGCGCTGTAGACGGTGACCACGAGCGTCAGCGCGAGGATGACCGTGCCGAAGCTCGAGATGGTGCTCAGTCCTGCCATAGTCTCACTCCGGACCGCGGCGGGGGTGCAGACGGCCGCCTCCCGACCGGTCCCTCACGCCGATCGCGAGGTCCGCGAACGTTCGGTCGAGGTTACTTTTTGGTGTCGTACTTCGATGGGCACTTCGCCATGACCCCGTCGGGGGCGACCTGGAAGTAGCCCGCCGGCGTCACGCGGCCCTTGAGCACGACCTCGGCCTCGTCCTTGAAGGTGTCGGGCACGATACCCGTGTAGCGCGCTTCCATGTTCTTGCCGTTGTAGTCGACGCGGAAGCGGTACTCGTAGGCCGTGCCCGCCGCCCGCCGCAGGAGCGTGCCCTTCACCACCCGGCCGTGGAGCTGCAGCTTCTTGCCGTTCCAGGCGCCGGGCTGCGCCAGGACCTCGTCGACGTGCTTGTACCACTCCACCTCGGGGGCCGCGGTCGTGTACAGGAGGTACCCGAGCCCGCCCCCGACAATGATCACCGTCGCGAGGACCTTCACCCACTTGGGGATCCCGGATCGCGCCGCGACCGCCGTGGGCGGTGCCGCCACCGGCCGCGGGCCGCCGCTCTCGCCTGGCGCCGGCCGCGGGCCGGCGACGTCGTCCACTGTGTGTTCCGCCCTGTCCATGATGCTCCGGCCTGCCTCACCGGCCATAGTGTCTCACCTCTTAGAGGCGAGAACGGCCTCCGCGATTCCTATGTAGCAATCTTCCGTAAGTTTGCAACCACAGCGTCCAGAGGTCAGCCGCCGACCGCGACCATGTGGGTCGGGGCGCAGCCGCCGCTGCCCAGGCCGAAGGCGTGGCCGTCGGGCTTGCGGGCGAGCGCCGCGCGGACCGCGGCCTCGACGGCCGCCTCGCCCCCGGCGGCGAGCGCGGCCCGCAGGTCGACCGCGCCGTCGTGGGCGAGGCAGGCGTGCAGCCGCCCGGTCGCGTCGAGGCGGATCCGGTTGCAGGCGCCGCAGAAGCGGTCGCTGAGGGCGGCGATGAGGCCGATCAGCCGGCCCGAGCTGTGGCGGAAGTAACGCGCCGGGCCGTGACCCTGGCCGTCCCCCTGATCCGGGGCGAAGCTGCCGCCGAGGTCGGCGAGGATGCGGGCGCGGATCTCGGGGGCCGAGATGAACCGGCCGGGCGGGCGCAGGCGGCCGTCGGACATCGGCATGTGCTCGAGGAACCGCGGCACGCAGCCGCGGGCCCAGGCGAAGCGGCACAGCCGGCCGAGCTCGTCGTCGTTGAAGCCGGCCATGGCGACGGTGTTCAGGCGCACCGCCGGGAAGCGGCGCGCGGCGGCCTCGATGCCGGCGCGGACGGCGCCGAGGTCGCCGACGCGGGTGACGCGCGCGAAGCGCACCGGATCGAGCGAGTCGAGGCTCACGTTGACGCCGCGCAGGCCCGCGGCGTAGAGGTCAGGCAGCGCGGCGGCGAGGCCGTCGCCGTTCGTGGTCATGACCACCTCGCCGATGCCGGGGACGGCGGCGAGGCGGGCGACGAGGTCGGGGAGGGCGCGGCGCACGAGCGGCTCGCCGCCGGTGAGGCGCACCCGCGTGACGCCGAGCCGCGCGAGGACCGTGGTGATGCGGGCCGCGCCCTCGAACGACAGGACGTCGGCGTGGGCCACCTTGGCGACGCCCTCTTCGGGCATGCAGTAGGTGCAGCGGTAGTTGCAGCGGTCGGTCACCGACAGGCGCAGGTAGGTCACGCGCCGGCCGTGGCCGTCCTCGACGGCGGCCGGGGGGCGGGCGGCGCCGCTCACCGGCGCACCTCGCGCACGACGTGGCCGAGCTCGGGCAGGATGAGCTGCTCGAGCGCCAGGCGCACCGCCGCCGTCGAGCCCGGCGTGGCGAAGACGGCGACCCCGGCGTGGACCCCGGCCACCGCCCGCGACAGCATGGCCGCGGGGCCGATCTGCTGGAACGACAGGGCGCGGAAGAGCTCGCCGAAGCCGTCGAGGCGCTTGTCGAGGAGCCCGGCGAGCGCCTCGTACGTCGAGTCGCGCCGCGACAGGCCCGTGCCGCCGTTGACGAGGACCGCGTCGACCGCGCCGGCCGCGCACACCTCGGCGACCAGCGCCCGCACCTCGGCCGGCTCGTCCTTGAGGATGCGGTAGCCGACCACCTCGTGCCCGGCGCCCTCGCACAGCTCGCGCGCCGCCTGGCCCGAGGTGTCCGTCGCGGGCGTGCGGGTGTCCGATACCGTGAGCACGAAGACGCGCACTCGGCTCGGCGCCTGCGCGCGGTGCTCGTCGGCCGGCATGCGCCAGGTATCTACCACTCCCGCCCGCCCCCGGCAAGCGGCCTCGTGCTGCGGCAACCGGCCGGGCGCCTGTTGCCCTCGGCGGCCCCCTTCATTAAGCTCCCTCACGCGCCCAGCGGGCGTCCTTATCTTTAGCTGCGGAGGCCACCTATGCCACTCGTCCCGATGCGTCAGCTGCTCGATGAGGCCGCCAAGGGCGGCTACGGCGTTGCGGCGCTCAACGTGAACAACATGGAGCAGATCCAGGCCATCATGGAGGCGGCGGTCGAGACGAGCTCGCCCGTCATCATCCAGGCCTCGCGCGGCGCCCGCCAGTACACGAACGACAACTACCTGCGCCACCTCATCCTGGCCGCCTCGGAGCTGCACCCCGAGATCCCGATCGCGATGCACCAGGACCACGGCAACTCGCCGGAGACCTGCTTCTCGGCCATCGAGCAGGGCTTCACCTCCGTCATGATGGACGGCTCCCTCATGACCGACGGCAAGACCGTCGCGACCTACGAGTACAACGTCGAGGTCACGCGCAAGGTCGTCGAGGCGGCCCACGCCCGCGGCGTCACCGTCGAGGGCGAGCTCGGCACGCTCGGCGGCATCGAGGACGGCCACGGCTCGGGCGAGAGCCACGTCACCGACCCGGCCCAGGCCGAGGACTTCGTCAAGAAGACCGGCGTCGACGCGCTCGCGGTCGCCATCGGCACCAGCCACGGCGCCTACAAGTTCACGAAGAAGCCGACCGGCGAGGTCCTCGCGATGACCATCATCGAGGAGATCCACCGCCGCCTGCCGACGACCCACATGGTCATGCACGGCAGCTCCTCGGTGCCCCAGGAGCTCCTCGAGATCATCAACAAGTACGGCGGCAAGATGAAGCCCACCTTCGGCGTGCCGCTCGAGGAGATCCAGCGCGGCATCAAGCACGGCGTGCGCAAGGTCAACGTCGACACCGACAGCCGCCTCGCCATCACCGGCGCGATCCGCAAGGTCCTCTGGGAGACGCCCGACAAGTTCGACCCGCGCGACTACCTCAAGCCGGCCCGCGCGGCGATGAAGGAGGTCGTCAAGGCGCGCATGCTCGCCTTCGGCCAGGCGGGCCACGCGAAGGACTTCAAGCCGATGACCCTCGAGCAGATGCGCGAGGTCTATCGCAAGCAGGGGTAGGTGGCTGCTGCGGCACGGCCGCGGCGAGCGCGCGCCCGCGCCCGCCGCGGCGCCTCCCTCCTCGGGGCCGCACGGCGCGCCTGGCGCTCGTGCCGGCAGGAACCATGGTGCCAGCTGGAAGGAACCCATGGCACGTCGCCCCTCGAATCTGGCGAAGAAGTCGCTCGTCGTCGACCCTCGCGCGCTGCGCGAGTGGGTGAAGCTGGGCCGCTACAAGACCGCGTCCGAGGCGGTCCGCGCGGCCATCGCCGAGGTCCTGGCCAACCGCAGGATGCGGCGGGGGAGCGAGGATCCGGTCGAGGCGCTCTACGGCGTCCTCCGGCTGGGCCGCTCGACCGACGCGTTCGTCGACTTGCTGCGCGGCCGACCCGACCGGCCGTGATCACGGCCGGGGCTCCTCCCGCACATACTTCTCCCGGCTGACGGGCTCGCGCAGGCGTGAGCTTGACGCTCCCCGCGCCCGCGCGGCACCATCCGCCCATGGAGATCCTCGACGCCATCGGCCACACCTCGCTCGTGCGGCTGCGCCAGGTCGTGCCGCCCGGCTGCGCCGACATCTCCGTGAAGCTCGAGTGGGAGAACCCCAGCGGCAGCCTCAAGGACCGGATGGCGCAGGCAGTGATCGCGCGCGCCGAGGCGGACGGCCGCCTGCAACCCGGCGACACCGTCCTCGAGTACACGGGGGGCAGCACGGGGACCTCGCTGGCCCTGGTCTGCGCGGCCAGGGGCTACCGTCTGCGCATCGTCACCGCCGACGCCTTCAGCCGGGAGAAGCGCGATCACATGGCGGCGCTGGGGGCGGAGCTCACGCTCGTGCCGAGCGAGGGCGGGCTCACGACCAAGCAGCTGATCCTCGACATGATCGAGGCCGCGCGGGCGTTGAGCCGGGAGCCGCACACCTACTGGACGGACCAGCTCAACAACCACGACGCGATCGCCGGCTACGCCGCGCTCGGCGAGGAGATCTGGCGGCAGACCGACGGCGCGATCGACGCCTTCGTCCACTCCGTGGGCACGGCGGCCTCCTTGCGCGGCGTCGCGACCGTGCTGAAGCGCCACCAGCCGCGCATCCGGATCGTCGCGGTCGAGCCCGCCGAATCGGCGGTGTTGGGCGGCGGTCCGGCCGGGCCGCACCAGATCGAAGGGGTCGGGATCGGCTACATCCCGCCGCTGTGGGACCCGGCGCTCGTGGACGAGATCGTGCCGGTCACGACGGCCGACGCGAAGAACATGGCCCGGCGCCTCGCGCGCGAGGAGGCCCTGTTCGCCGGCACCTCGTCCGGCGCCAACGTCGTCGCCGCGATCGCGGTCGCCGGGCGGCTCGGGCCCGGGGCGAGGGTGGTCACGCTGATGGCCGACTCCGGGCTGAAGTACCTGAGCACCGACGTGTACCGGAGC
>DASXVK010000349.1:0-3433 GCA_036504295.1 Polyangia bacterium | reverse complement strand
CCTCGGTCACCGGCACCGACGCCGACCCGCAGAACGCGGCCCGCCAGTGCGCCCTGCTCGCCGAGGCCGGCGTCGAAGTCACCCGCTCGGCGACGGAGGCGGCGCACTTGGCGGCCGCGCTCCTCGCGGGCGCCAAGGGAGGTGCGCAATGAGCCCCACCGCCATGAACACGCAACGCGCCCGGGACCTGTGCCAGGGGCCGCTCGGCGTCTGCCACCTCGGCCTCGCGAACATGATGGACGGCGTGCGCGCCGCCGGGGTGGAGCTGTACGAGGTCGAGTTCCTGCCGCCCGCGGGCGGCGACCCCACCCGCGTCGCCCAGCTCGGCGCGCTGCTCGCGCCGCCGCTCGGCCCGGCCATCGACGCGGCCAACACGGAGGCGCTCGCCCGCATCTGCGCGAGCCAGCCCCAGCTCGTCGGCGTCGGCGTCGCGCGCGACGTCGTCCCGGGCATGGCCGACGACCTCTTCCTGCACGCCGGCCCGCCGATCGGCTGGGACCGCATGTCCGGGCCGCTGCGCGGCGCGGTCATCGGCGGCCTCCTCCTCGAGGGGCGCGCCCGCTCGCCCGAGCACGCGGCCGAGCTCGCCGCGCAGGGGGCGGTCCGCTTCGAGCCGTGCCACCACCACGCGGCCGTCGGGCCCATGGCGGGCCTCATCACGCCGTCGATGCCGGTGTGGATCCTCGAGGACCGCGGCCCGAGCGCGACCGGGCGGCGCACGTTCTGCACCCTCAACGAGGGCCTCGGCAAGGTGCTGCGCTACGGCGCCTTCTCCGACGAGGTGCTCACGCGCCTGCGCTACATGGCCGGCGAGCTGGCGCCGCTGCTCGGCCGCGCCCTCGCGCGGCGCGGCCCCATCGACCTCAAGCTGCTGATGGCGCAGGCGCTGCAGATGGGCGACGAGGGCCACAACCGCAACCGCGCCGCCACCTCGCTCCTCTTCCGCGAGCTGGCCCCGGCGCTCGTCGGCTGCGGCGAGCCCGCCGAGGTGACGCGCGCCCTCGAGTTCATCCACAAGAACGATCACTTCTTCCTGAACCTCTCGATGCCGATGGCGAAGTGCATGCTCATGGCCGGCGAGGGCGTCGCGCGCTCGTCCGTGGTCACGGTCATGGCGCGCAACGGCACCGACTTCGGCATCCAGCTCGCGAGCCTGCCGGGCCGCTGGTTCGTCGGCCCGTGTCAGGCCGTCGAGGGGCTCTTCTTCCCCGGCTTCACGGCCCAGGACGCGAACCCCGACATCGGCGACAGCGCCATCACCGAGACCCTCGGCATCGGCGGCTTCGCCATGGCGGCGGCGCCGGCCATCGTGCAGTTCGTCGGCGGCAGCGCCGAGGACGCGCTGCGTACGAGCCGCGAGATGGGGCGCATCACCACCGGCAAGAACTCGACCTTCGCCATCCCGGCGCTCGGCTTCACCGGGACGCCGAGCGGCATCGACGTGCGCAAGGTGCTCGAGCTCAACCTCCTGCCCGTCATCAACACCGGCATCGCCCACCGCGAGCCGGGGGTCGGGCAGGTCGGCGCCGGGCTCACCCACCCGCCCCTCGAGTGCTTCCACGCGGCCCTCGCCGCGCTCCACGATTCGCTCGTCACTCAAGCGTGAGGACACGACCATGAAACCGATCGAGCTCTCGATTCCTCTCGGCGTCGCCACCCCGGCCTGGCCCACCTACGAGCCGCTGCAGATGAAGTACTTCAAGCGCCTCGCGCCCAACGGCGCCAACGGCCAGGTGCTCACCCACTCGAACCACGTCGGCACGCACCTCGACGGCGAGATCCACTTCTACACGCCGGGCAAGGACATCTCCGAGCTCAGCCTGGACTTCCTCATGCACGAGGGCGTGGTCGTCGATCTGTCGGACGCCGCCGGCGACTACGACGTCTACACCTCGAAGATGGTGGAGGACCGGGTCGAGGTCAAAGACGGCGACATCCTCGTCATCCACACCGGCTACCACCACTTCGGCTGGGACCAGCCGGCGGCCGACGAGATCCGCTACATGGTCAAGCACCCCGGGCCCGACCGCGAGTTCGCCGAGTGGTGCAAGAAGAAGAAGCTGCGCTGGCTCGGCGTGGACTGCGGCAGCGCCGACCACCCGATGAACACGATCATCCGGCAGTGGATGCCCCGGCAGGCCAAGGAGGCCGACCGCCACTTCAAGGAGAAGCACGGCCAGAGCCTCGAGGAGTTCTACAGCGACGACAAGTACCAGCTCATGCACATCGAGATGTTCGACCACGGCATCATCCACGCCGAGTGCCTGGGCGGCGACATCGACCTGCTGCTCAACCGCCGCGCCACGATCGGCGTCTTCCCCTGGCGCCTCGTCGACGGCGAGTCGTGCATCTCGCGCATCCTCGCCTTCGTCGACGACGACGAGCACGCCACGCTGATGGCGAAGAAGGCCAAGGCCAAGCTGACGAAGTTCGGCGACGTCTCCGGCAGCGAGAACGCCTGGCTCCACGACGAGGGCCGCGCGCGCGCGACGCGCCCCTGACCGCGGCCATGGCCCCCGCCCGCGCCGCGCTCCTGGCTGTCCTCCTCGCCGGCGCGGGCTGCCACTACACCATCGACCACGCCCCGGCCGGGGCCCTCGGCGCGCTGCGCCAGGGCGGCCGGCCGGGCGGGCTGGTGCTCACGGCCGCGGACGGCGGCCGCGTGCGCCTCGATCCGAGCTCGCGCCTGCGCTTCCGCCGCACCGACGGCAGCGTCACGCGCTGGGTGAGCGCGCGCGACCTCGGCGTGAGCGCGGCGGGCGTGCACACCGAGAGCCGCGTGCCGCTGGCGACGTTCACGCGCGCGCGCGTCGAGGCGCTGGATGCGACGCGGCTGCGGGCGCTGCGCGCGGCGGCGCCGCCCGGGGCGGTCGTGGCCGCGGCGGGCGCCGACGCGGCGGAGGTCACGGCGCCGCCGGGGGCGCTCGGGCCGTGGTTCGACGCCTTCACGCGCGCGATCGCGCGCTGGTACGTGCCGGCTCCGCGGGCGGCGCACTTCGAGCTGGTGGCCCGCGCCTGCCAGGCGCCGGGCGCGCCCGACTGCATGCCCGACGAGCGCGCGCCCCGCTGCGAGTGCGCCGAGGTGCGCGCGGCGGGCGCGTCCGAGTTCATCGCCGCCCGCGCGGTGCTCTATGTGCGCGACGCCCTCGGCGGCGCGCCGTTCGGCCGGTGGCGCCTGGTCGACGCGCGCCTCGGCCCCCTGGCGCCCCGCACCGCGACGGACCTCCTCGCGGCGGGCGGCGCCGGCGTCGCCGTGCCCGACGGGCTCGCCTGGGGCGATGTGGCCGGGGCGGAGATCAACAACCTGAGCGGCGGCAAGAGCTTCCTCACGCTCGTGGGCACCGTGGCGCTCGCGGCGGCGCTCGCCCCGCTCGGCGTCGTGGGCGGCGGACGGCACCGCGGCGGCGGGGGGCCGCGGGTCGCGCGGCCGGCG
>DASXVK010000348.1:0-10012 GCA_036504295.1 Polyangia bacterium | reverse complement strand
GACGGGCGAGCGCCTGGCCGAGCGCCCGCCCCGGCCCGGTGACGGGCGCCCCGCGCGCCAGGGCCCCCGCCGCCGCCTCCGGGACGAGCCCGGCCGCCGCCGCGGCGGTCGCCGCCTCGGCCCGGAGCGCCGCGGCCCCATCCGCGTCGCCGCGGCAGCGCGCCGCCACCGCCGCGAGCAGGCTGGCGTGCACGAAGTCGACGTCGTAGCCCCCCTCCGTGGCCACGCGGCGCGTCTCCTCGAGCAGCGCGGCCGCCCGCGGGACCGCGCCCGAGCGCAAGAGCGCCTCGGCCTGCCCCAGGCGGGCGCGGCACCGCACCCAGCGCCAGTCGGCGCGCGTGGCGGCCTCGGCCACCGCCTCGGCCTCCGCTACCGCCTCGGTGAGCGCCCCGTTCCACAGCAGCACCTCGAGGCGCGCGAGGCGTTCCTCGGCGCGGTGGAACGCCGCCAGGCCGCGGGAGCGCCGCAGGAGCCGCAGCGCGCGGCGCCCATCCCCCTGCGCCGCGAGGGCGCGGGCCTCCACGGCGCGCAAGCGCGACGTCGTGCGCGGCGCGTGCGTCAGGCCGCGCCGCGCGCCCGCCACCGCCTCGGCCGCCGCGGCCAGGTCGCCCCCCTCGAGCGCGGCCCAGGCGACCACCGTGAGCGAGCGCGCGACGTCGCGCTGGTCCCGCGCGTCGGGCGCCGTCTCGACGACCCCGCGCAGCCGCTCCATGGCCTCGTGGCGCCGCCCCTGCAGGACCAGGACCTCCGCGCAGAGCCCCTCGGCCAGGACCCGCAGCGCGGTGTAGCCGAGACGGGCCGCGGTCGCGGCGCTGCTCTCGGCGAGCTCGCGGGCGCGCCGCAGCTCCCCACGGTAGTAGAGCTCCTCGGTGTGCCGCAGGCGCGCCGCCAGACGGAGGAAGAGCGTCTCGTCGTAGAGCTCGCTGGCGGTGTCGATGGGTGGCGGCTCGCCGCAGGCGACCGCCACCATGCCCGCCAGCGTGTGCAGGAGCGACACCGGCAGGTGCCCGCGCGGGACCGCGCGCGCCGTGTCGCACGCCACCGCGATCTCTCGCGCCGCGGCCTCGTAGTCCTCGGCGTCGACGAAGTACTCGGTGCGCAGCCACGCCAGGGCCGCGGCGCCCACGGCCCCGGCGCGCGCGAAGAGCGGCTGCGCGGTTGCCAGGCGCCGCCGGGCCGCCGCGGCCATCCCCTGCCCCGCCAGCGCCTCGACGACGAAGATCGTGGCCCACATGCGCGCCATCAGGCGCTGTCCCTCGTCGTCGATCACGACCGCCGCGTGCGCGGCGGCCTCCGGGAAGCAGCGCATGGTGCAGGCGATCTCCGCCAGCGTCAGCGCCATGTCGGGATCGGGATCGCGCAGCGCCAGCGCCGCCGCGTAGGCCGCCGGCGCGTTCTCCTGCCGCGCCCGCAGCCGCAGCCCGAAGCGGCGCACCTCGGGCGGGAGCGCGCCGCGCCGGGCGAGCGTGGTGATCGCCTCGCTCAGATCGCGCTCCGCCGGGGCGTCGGGAGGCATGAAGCGGTCGTCGGGGCGTGCGTAGCGGCTCAGCACGGCCACCGCGAGGTCGTCGGCGGCGGCGGCCACGGCGTGGTGCAGGAGCTCGATCTCGTCGTCGGGAGAGCGGCCCGCCTGCGGGCGCAGCCAGGCGACCCAGCGCGCGTGCTCGCGCGGCCCCGGCGCCAGGGGCGACGCCGCCACCGCCTCGCGCACCAGATCGTGCGCCGGGCCGACGCCGCCGTCGGCCGGCGTGATCAGGAAGCGCCGCGCCAGCTGCGCGAGCGCGCGCTGCACCTCATCGGGGCGACGGTCGATCAGCAGCGCCGCCCGGGGTGCGGGGCGCCGGCACGCGCACAGCTCGGCGAGCAGCTCCCGCTCGAGCGCCGGGAGCTCGTCGAGCCCGAGCGGGTCCTGGGATCCCCCGGCCCCGGCGAAGCTCTGCCGGATCTGCCAGGGGCTGCCACCGCGACCCGCCGCCTCCTCGAAGGAGCGGACCGACGGGCCGTACAGCTCCTCGAGCAAGGTCCAGAGCGCGCGCGCCTCGTCGCGGGACAGCGGCGTGAGGCGCACGACGAGGTGGTCGAGGCTGTGGGGCGAGAGCGCCAGATCGGCGCGCGAGCAGAGGCAGATCCAGAGCGGGAGCCGCCGCGCCGCCAGCGCCGCGGCCGCCTCGACGAGCCCCGGGTCGTGAGCGCGATGCACGTCGTCGGCGCACACGACCAGCGGCCGCTCCCGCGCCGCGCTCGCCAGCGCCTCGAGGGGCGCGCCGGCCGCCGGGGTGCCGAGCTGCTCGAGGAGCTCCTCGACGAGCGAGAGCGCCGTCTCGCCCGGACGGCACGAGTGGTAGAGGAGCCGCGCCTGCTCGCGCGCGCCGAGCTCCTCGAGCGCGCGCAAGGCGAAGGCGGTCTTGCCCGCGCCCCCGACGCCGTAGACCAGGACCAGGCGCACCCGCGCCGCCACCGCCCGCAAGCGCGCGGACTCGGCCTCCCTCCCGATGAATATGGCCGGCCCGGTGGGCAGCATCGTGCCTCTCTGGCGCCGTCAGGCATGATGCCCGTCGGCGAACCCTCGTGTCAACGCGCGCCGACGGCGCGGCGGGCGGCCCGCCGCGGGCGCGCGTCCAGGCGCGGGCTCGCGGTCACCTCGAGCGACACCGTCGTGACGTTTAGGCCCGTCGATCTGACACTTTAGCTTAGCGGCTCGGCCCGAGGCGGGCAGGTGGCCTTGGTTCTGTTCACAATTTAAATTTTGAACTGAACAAGGTGAGAATCGGAACAGTGGCAGGCGGGTAACCATTCTGAACCACTGTTCTGGTTGCTGGCTCGATCCTTGCTCAAGTCCTGGCCCGTGGCACTCCCAGGCTCGAGTTCACCGCGCGCACTCCTGCTCTTCGGGGGCTTCGCCGTACTGGCGGTCTGTGGCTTCGTGCTCATCGCGAAGAGCAATGGCGCGGGGAAGCCCGCGGGTGAGCGCGCCGCTACGACTGAGGCGAGCGCCGTAGCGCCTGCCGCCGCGCCGGGACGGCCGGTGGGGGCGCCGCGCGCCGCTGCTGGGCCGGGGACGAAGGGCACCTCGGGCTGGGAGGTATCCGGGGCGGCACGCGCCAAGGTGGTCCCGCCCGGCGAGCGGGTGGCCGTGCCGCGCCCCGACTCGCTCACCAAGCTCCCGATCGACAAGATCAGGTACGCGGACATCGCGAAGCCCGGCGCCCAGGGCCCGGTCCCCGAGCCCTTCCCGGCGCCGGCGGCGCCACCGTTGAGCGCGGCCGAGGAGCGCACCTGGAAGATCCAGGTCCACGTCGCGCTCTCCGACGCGATCCGGGATCTCCGCGCGCAGCGGGTGCCGGCCAGCGAGGCCGCGAAGCACCGCCGGCACATTCAGGCCGAAGAGGGGCGCCTGGCCGAGCTCAGCGCGTGGCTGGCGCAGCACCGGGTCAGCGCGGCCGACCTCGCCAGCGCGCGCGCTGTACAGGACCATCAACGCGAGGCCGCGCCGGCTCCGCGTGAAGGACTCGAAGACCAGGGAGCGCAGGAGGGCCAATGAGACCGCGTGTGCGTGTGGCAGTGATGGTGGCGTTCGCCGTGACGGTGTTCGTCGTGGACCAGGGGGTCGCCCACGCCTGGCTCGACAACTACTCGATCGGGACGACGTACTACGCGGCGCCGACCGTCCAGCCAGCGGCGAAGTGTGACGACTGCGGCGTGGTGGTCAACTTGCCGTGGGCGTTCCCGTACTACGCGGGGAGCTACACGCAGGTCACCGTCTCGAGCAACGGGTACGTTCTGCTCGGCAACCGACCGAGCGAGGCGACGATGACCCCGCCGGCCCACGCGCTCGGCTGGGCCGGCAGCGCCGACGTGCCAGACCAGATCATTGCGCCGCTGTGGGACAACTGGAACCTGGCGCTCGGCGGCAACGTGTACACGGGCGTGGCGCCCGACGGCGCGTTCACCGTCGAGTGGCGCGACGTGGCCCACTACGGCGCCGGGACCACCACCACCTGCCAGACCTGCTACGACACCTGCTACGACTCCTGCGGGTCGCCCTACAGCTGCAACCCGTACTCCTGCAACTGCACCACCGGTCCTGGCCCGACCTATACGTTCGAGCTCAAGCTCTACGCCGACGGCAGCTTCCACTTCCTCTACCCGAAGATCGTGGCGGGCAACGCGGCCTACGATTATGGCGTCGGGGCCACGATCGGGTACCAGGACGAGGGCAACACCGTGGGCGAGGGGATCAGCTACCGTGGGACCATCCGCCCCACGAGTTCGACGTCCTCGTGGTTCGCCCGCTCGCGTCCGGCTGGCAACCAGCTCTACGTGCGGGGCGTGGATCCCTACTTCGGCAACGCGCGCGACGGGCTCAACCTGCGCCTCACCTACACCTGCAACCGAGACGGGATGTGGTGCAGCGACGGGTGCGGGGGCATCTATGAATGCACCGTGGACGGCACGGCTTACACGGACGCCACGCCCTACTCGGTCGACGTGGCGGCCGCGATCGGCCGCGAGGGCTGGGCGCGCGTCTCGACCGCGGCCTGCCCGGCGGGGCAGTACTTCGGTGGTATCTCCGGGACGAACGTGGCCGCCTACTGGGACAACTACACGTATCCCGGGCCCTACGAGACCCTGAACATTGGCATGGGCACCCAGTTCACCACCGCGAGCCAGCACCGGGACTACAACGTCAGCATCACGCAGGCCCTCGTGAACCCGCGTCCCGATGCCCGCGTCATCACGCCGTACAGCTTCACGAACCCCCAGGCCGCATGCTGGGACACGTGCTATGATACCACCATTTGCCTGGCCGCTCAGTGCTGCCCTGATGGGTGTGGGGGGTGCTCCTCTTACAACTGCGGGGCACCGGATCCGTCGTGCATCGGCACCCCCTACCTGTGCAATCCGCACGCGTGCCCTGCCGTGATCACGTCGTGCGCCGTGAACAACTACACCAATACCAACCCGGCCACCTGGGCCCTCACGTCGCCCGAGTGCCCCCTGGGTGACAACGTGGGTGGGGCCGGCATCACTCCCGCCTCGGCCGGCCAGCCGTACGGCTACTGCGTCAGCAGCAAGTGCACGTTCCTCAGCAAGCTCGACACGTACGCCGCCCGCGCCTCGACGTCCAGCCCGCTGCCGGCGGCCGCTCCGTCGACCAAGGGCCTGGTGATCATCCCCGGCATCGACGCGCTGAACGACGACGGCAGCGGCGAGTACTACCTGCTCCTCAACCCCCTCCGGATCTCCCCCGGGAGCTCCCCGACGCCCGCGCAGGTCGCCAACAACTTCAAGCCGATCGTCGAGCTCCAGCGGGCCGGCACCGATGTCTCCATCGGCAACTACGCCGACGGGAACCGCCACCTCGAGCAGATGCGTGCCGAGGTTGCCGGTTGGGTCAACACCGCGTACACGCGCGCGGGGAACCAGAAGGTCATCCTGGCTGGTGTCAGCCAGGGCGGCGTGGTCATGAAGATGGCCGCTGCGAGCGGCATGGTCACCAGCGCCAAGGTCAAGGCGCTCATGGCCCTCGACTCGCCACTGCGCGGTGCCAACCTGAGCGCTCCCAACCGGGGCCTCCAGACGCTGATCGCCTGTCAGAAGTACGGGCAGTCGAAGTACTGGAAGATCTTCTCGCCCCCCGCCCGGGACATGAAGTACGAGAACGTGACCACGTGCTACTGCAGCCACTACGCGCCGGGCCGGGGCCAGATACACGAGTCCTACGTCTTCGGCGGCACCGGCCATAACTGGCCGGAGACTTCCTACTGCCTGTCCGACAACGGCGCGTGGCACAATACGGCGATGGCCCCGTACCAGACGTGGCCGACCACCATCCCGCGCTACGCCGTGTCCAGCGGCGACGGGTATGGTCCGACCTACAGCAACCAGCCCGGCAGCACCAGTCCCGGCTTCGATCAGAATCTATTCTACTTCCACTACTCGTACTCGTACTGCAGCGACGCCAAGTGGGCGCAGTCGCCCTACGATGCGCACCCCGGGTCGACTTACCTCCACTACCTCGACATCCTCGATAGCGGCAATGCGAACCTGGACTTGGGCTGGGGGCCGATCACCGGACTGGGTTGTGGGACGCTCACGGCCTCCATGCAGTTCCTGCCCGCCTTCGTTCCGGTCCACTCGGCGCTGGATGTCAACTACGCCGGTCAGACGACCGCCGGTGGTACGCGCGTGACCGGCCTGGACGCCGCGGGGCTAGCTGGCTGGAAGGCCTGGGCGACCAACGACGCCAACTGGCCGCACTGCGAGGTCAGTGGCTACCAGGCATGCAAGCTGTACAACTGGGTCCTCGACGAGGTCGGGGCGACCACCCGCGCGGCCTGCACCACCGACATCACCACTACCACCGGCGCCAGCGTGCCCGGCACGCAGTGCTCCTCACTCTAGCTACCAGATGAAGTCGCGCCGCCTCCTCGTGGGCCTCGCCTTGGCCACCACCGTCGGCCTCGGGGTCACCCTCGTCATCCGCCTGAACCCGCGCTCGTCCCGCCCGGCGGGGAGCGTGCTGACGCAAGCGGGGCCGCTGCAGATCCGGTCACTGACGGCGGATCCGGTCGACCCGACGCTGCGAGCCACCGTGCGTCTGACCGCGACCGTGCTGCGGCGGGCGCCGGCCAGGGGGGCGCTCAAGCTCACCTGGGAGGCCAGCGGCGGCACGGTCAGCGGCACCGGTACGGTGGTCACCTGGCAGGCCCCGGGTCGGCCCGGCAGCTATCGAATCGCGGTGCGAGCCGAGGACGGGGAGGAGAGGGCAGAGCAGGGGGTGGTGCTGACGGTCCGGTTCCCCGATGCCAGGCGCGGCGAGCACCCGGTGCGCATGGCCGGGCCGGACGAAGCCAAGCCGACCGCCGCGGAGGTGCTGGCCAAGCAGAAGGCGCACCTTGCCGAGGTGCGGGCCAAGCTCCGGGAGAAGAACTACGGCACGGGCGAGGAGCACCGCACGCTCCTGAAGGATCTGGCGCTCTCGTACATGGCGCTCGGGGACTACGAGGGCGCGCTCGAGGCGTACTACGTCGCCATCCAGACCCTGCCGCTGGACGGCGCAGCCGTCCGCGAGTACCGCGTCGGCTACGGCCAGGCGGCCCTGGCGCTAGGGCGCGACGACGAAGCGCTGGAGGCCTTCCTCGACGCGGGCGCGGAGAACGGGGCCGACACGTTCTTCGCGCTCGGGGAGCTCCTCGAGCGGCGGGGCCGCACCGACGAGGCCATCACCGCATATCAATCGGCGACCGAGCGGTCGACCTCAGGCCTGGCGGACGCGGCCTACCGCGCGGCCCGCCTCCAGCTCGCCCGCGGCGACGAGGCGGGGGCGGTGGGGACGCTGGTGGGTCAATCGGCGGCGGTCGGAAACAACGAGATCCAGCGGCGCCTGCGTGAGGATCCGACCCTCGCCCCGCTGCGCGCGGCGCTCGAGCGGAGCGGGCGCACCCTGGGCGAGCGCCAGGCCATCCGCCGCGATCTGCCGGGGCAGGGCCCGGCCCTCAGCCCCGAGGTCGACGAGAACGGCGGCGTGAAGAGCCCGCCTCCCTGACCCGCTGACCCGCCGGCGCGGCTTCCCTGCGGTCGCGTCGTCGCGTAGGATCGCTGACCTTGTCCAGACTGCGTCCTCGTGCAAGCCCATGGTCGCGGCGCCGGTAGCCACTCCGGCCGCGGCCGCGCCGCCCCTGCCCGCGCTCCCGCTGGCGCGCTTCGCGCTCTACCTCGGCCTCGCGGTGGTGCTGCACTGCGTGGACCTGTGGCTCGAGCGGACCTTCCCCCACCCGAAGGCCTCGAGCCGCCCCGACCTCGACTGGCTCCCGCACGGCGTCTTTCTCGCCACCATGCTCGGGTCGGGCGGGCTGGCGTTCTTCTTCGGCCCGCGCGCGCCGCGCCGGGCGCTCGTCTTCGGCGCGGGGGCCAGCATCGCGCTCGCGGCGTTCCTTCTGCGTCCCGTCGACATTGCCGTCGTGGGCGGGGTGATCGTCGCGACCTGGCTGGTCGCGCGGCTCCCGGTGCCGCTGCTCGCGCGTCTCGCGCTGGTGCTCGCGGCGCTCGCCGTCCCGGTGTGGATGCGGACCGGCGGCCTGGGCCGCGACGTGACCCTCCTGGTCCTCAACCTCTCGTCGCTCGAAGCGGGCCTGTGGGCCATCCTGCTGATGCGCGCCTGTCTCTATCAGGTCGAGTGCCGCCGGCTCCGGCCCGAGGATCGCTCGCTCGTGCTCTACGCCGGGTCGTTCACGCTGCTGCCGCTGTGCGGCATCTCGCTGGCGCCCCCCGTCCCGTACGGCCAGCTCCTGGGGCAGTACGGCACCGCGGACCCCGACGAGAACCTGCGGCAGGGGCTCGACCTCCTCGCGCTGGGGATCGTCCTCGAGTGGCTCGACATCATCGCCGTCAGCCCGCTCCTCGACGACGCGCTGCGCCCGTTCACCATCGCCGCGGCCCAGGGGATCCCCGTCGCGGCCGGCGTCGAACAGCGCCTGATCTGGGGGGCCGCGCTCCTGCTGCAGTTCCCCCACGTGTACCTGCGCCTGGCCGGCCCGATCTTCCGGCTGGTCGGCAACCTCCGCCTCCTCGGGTTCAACCTCCCGGCGGGCTTCGACCGCCCGTTCCTGGCCTGGAACCTGGTGGAGTTCTGGAAGCGCTGGAACCACTTCTTCCGGGACACGGCGCTCATCCTCTTCTACATGCCGGCCCTCGGCGCGGTGCGCCGGAGGGTGAGCCTCCCGGTGGCCGTGACCATCGCGGTGGGCGCGTGCTTCGCGGGCGAGGTGTTGCTGCGCGAGATCCTCGAGGTGTTCATGCGCCTCCCGCCCGGCATGTGGACCGTCGGGCACTTCGGCCGCGAGGCGGGGCGCCTCGGCTTCATCGGCGTCCTCACGACCATCAGCGTCTTCTTCGTGGCGCGGCGGGCGGCGCGCGGTGGGGCGGGGGTGCCCGGGTGGGGCGCCCGGCTGCGCGGTATGGCGCTCACGATGGGGCTCCTGGCGACGGTGAACGCGTTCTGGTACACGGCGCGCGCCGCGACCACGCCCGAGCGCCTGTGGGTGGCGCTGCGGGTGCTGTTCGGGGGATAGGGACCGGGCATGCCGTCGCTCGCGGAGCTCATCATGTCGGGCTGGGCCTCGCACGCGATCCACGCCGCCGTCCGCCTGGGGCTGCCCGACGCGCTGGCCGCCGGGCCAGCCGACGCCGCCGCCCTGGCGACCGCCTGCGACGCCGACGCCGTCGCCATCGGTCGCCTGGCGCGCGCCCTGACCACGCTGGGCCTCCTTGGCGAGGACGAGGAGGGGCGCTTTCGTCTGACCGAGACCGGAGCGCGGCTGCGCCGTGACGCGCCGGGGTCGCTCCACGCCTGGGCGCTCTACTGGGGCTCGCTCGCGCGTGCCTTCGGCACCATGGCCCACGCCGTGCGCACCGGCCGCCCCGCTGGCATCGCGGCGCCCGCCAGCGAGGCGCCTTCGGTCTTCGACGCCGCGATGGCCGAGCTCACGCGGCCGGTCTGCGGCGCCATCGTGGCGGCGTGTGACCTGGGCGGGGTCTCGACCGTCGTCGACGTTGGCGGGGGCGCGGGGGCGCTCCTGGCGGCGATACTGGAGGTGCACCCGGCGGTGCGCGGCATCCTGCTCGATCTTCCCAGCGCCGCGCGCCTGGCGGAGCAGACGCTGGCGGCACGCGGCGTCGCCGCGCGGGCGCGCTGCGTCGGCGGCGACTTCTTCGCGGCGGTTCCGCCGGGGGGCGACCTCTACCTGCTCAAGAGTGTGCTGCACGACTGGTCCGACGAGCGCGCGGCGGCGATCCTGGGCGCCTGCCGGGGCGCGATGGCGCCCGGGGCGCGCCTCTGCGTCATCGAGCGGCTCGCGCCGGCGCGCCTCTCCACGTCGCCCAGGGATCGGTCACTCGCGCGCGCCGACCTCACGCTGCTGGTGACCGCGGGGGGGCGCGAGCGCACCGAGCCCGAGCTGCGGGCGCTCCTCGCGGCCGCCGGGTTCACCCCCCTCCGGGTGGTCGCGGC
>DASXVK010000347.1:0-4772 GCA_036504295.1 Polyangia bacterium | reverse complement strand
GCGACGGCGCCGCCGCCCTGACGAGCGCGCGGCGGGTGCTTGCGTCGCGCACGCCGCCCCCCGTACCATGCGCCGATGGGACGCGTGGTGCTGATCGCGCTCCTCGGCGTCGCGCTCGCCGCCGCGGGCTGCTGCCGCACGCGCGTGCGGATGCGCGACCGGCACCCGCGGCGGGCGGCCTTCGTGCGGGTGCCGGGGCCGCGCGCCCCGGAGCGCGCGCCGGCCGCGGCGCCGCCGCCCGCCGCCGCGGCCGCGCTCCCGGCGCCCGCCGCCGCGGCCGCGCTCCCGGCGCCCGCCGCGCCCGGGGTGCCGGAGCCGCCGCTGGTCGATACGCCGCTCGTCGTCACCGTCGACGGCAAGCCGGTCCGCATCGCGGGCGCGGTGGCGGCCACGGCCGGCGGCGCCGCCACGCACCTCGTGCTGAGCAACCGGCCCCTGTCGTGCGACGCCACCCGGCGCGACTGGCAGCGCGTGGCGCCGGGGCAGGTGCTCATCCACCTCACCGTGGCGCCGCTCCTGCTCGAGCGCACCGGGCACGCGTACCGGCCCGGCGGCGCGGTGCGCGTGCGCTCGGCGTCGTGGCCGGGCGGGATGGAGGTGAGCGCGAGCGGCCGCGCCGAGGTGCCGCCGGGCGCCGCGCAGGCGGGCGCGAAGGCGCGGGTGCGGCTCGCCTACGACGGCAGCTTTCCGGCGCTCGGCCGGCGCGCGGCCTCATCGCTCACCGTGCGCGGCGCCATCGTGGTGCGCGGCTGCGGCGACCGGCCCCCGGCGGGCACGCCGCGGCCGCAGCCCGACCTGACGCTGGCGGTGGCGGGGCAGCCGTTCCCGGTGCTGGGCGCGACCCTGACGACCGACGAGGAGGGCGTCCGCACGCTGCGGCTCACGAGCGGGCCGCAGTCGTGCCCGGCCGCCTTCTTCGACGCGCCCTGGGACGTCTCGGTCGAGCTCCGCTTCGGCGGGTCGGCGCGCCTGCCGCAGGTCACGCTGGGCGGCGCGCGCCTGCCGTCCGACGCCGCCTACGTCGGCCCCGACGTGGCGGTGCGGGCCACGCTGGTCGAGGGCGCGGACGAGGTCGAGGTCACGCTCGGCCCCGAGCCCCGCTGGAGCTGGCCGCTCGTGCTCCACGGCCGGGTGGTCGCCCGGCGGTGCGCCGACCCGCACGCGGCGCGCGCCCGCTGATCAGACGACGACGCAGCCGTCGACGACGCGACAGTCGAGGGCGCGGCGCGCGGCCGCGCGGGCCTGCGCGAGCGCCACCGGGCCGCGGCCCAGGCGGAAGGGCCCGAGGCGCGGGAGGTCGCGGACGAGGAGCGTGACCATGCCGGGGCGGGCGGGCACGGCGAGCGCGGCGCTGCCTGCGCGGCGCCACGGCGAGCGGCTGGTGAGGTGGTGGAAGAGCAGCCGCCCGGCGCCGGGCAGGCCGGCGAGGCCGTGGCGGTCGAGGATGCCGCCGTCGGCATACAGGCGGCCGTCGAGCCACAGGGGCTGGAACAGCAGCGGGAAGGTGCACGAGGCCTGGATCGCGGGCGCGAGCGCGCCGCGCGCGAGCACGACGGTGCGCCAGGCGAGCAGGTCGCAGGCCGACACGGCGGCGCGCACGGGCGCGGTCTCGAAGGTCTTCGCGACGAGCAGCTCGTCGAGGAGCGCGCGGAAGCGGCGCCCGCGCAGCAGCCCGAGCCCCGGCGCCGGGTCCCAGAAGTCCCCGCGCCGCAGCCCGCGCAGCGCGGTCGCCAGCCGCCCCGCGTCGAGGCCGCTCGCCCACAGGCCCCCGATCAGCGCCCCCGCGCTCGCCCCGGCCACGCGCGCGGGCACGAGCCCCGCGTCCTCGAGCACGGAGACGACGCCGCAGTGGGCGAAGAAGCCGAAGAACCCGGCGGAGAGCCCGAGATCGAACGGCCCCTCGGCGAGCCACTCCCGCAGGGTGGGGGCGGCGGCGGACGCGACGGACGGACGCGGCATGCAGCGCGAGAGCGTAGCCGCGACGGGCGGGGGCACGCAAGCGGCGGCGGGCCCACCCGGGCCCACCCCCCCGGTCACGCGCGGCAGCGGACCTGCGCGATGGCGCGGCGGAAGCGGATCTCGGTGATGCGGATCGGGATGGACCACCCGCCGATCACGAGGTCGAGGTCGGCCCGGCGGCCGTGGCCGAGGTTCCGGTCGATGGTGAACGTGACGCCGCGCGCGGCCGGGGCCGCCGCGGCGGCGGGCGTCCGGACCGTGGCGAGCTCGTCGCGCAGCCAGGTGACGTCGGCGACGTCGCAGATGACCGCGCCGGCGCGGGTGAGCTGTCCAGTCATGCGAGTACAACACCGACTTTGCAGATTTAATGCCAGCAGGCGTCATTTGTCATGTCGGGCACTTGGGGTGAACGTGTGGTGGCCTCCCACCCCCGGACCGGGGGGCGGAAGCCGCAGGTGGGGGCGAGAGGCCTCAGTCAGGCGGCGAGCGCCGCGGCGTAGACGGCCTCGAGGCGCCGCATCAGCGCGTTCGCGTCGAAGCCCGCGGGCGCCGCGGCGGGGCGGCCGATCACGTCCCGCAGCGCGGCGGCCAGGCCGTCGTGGTCGCCCCACGCCGCGAGGCCGGGACCCGGGTGCCACTCGGCGACCCCGCCGCTCGCCCAGGCGGCCACGGGGACGCCGAGCGTGACCGCTTCGAGGCCCGCGATGCCGAACGGCTCCTGCCAGCGGGACGGGAAGACGAGCGCGCGGGCGCGCCGGTAGACGCCCGCGAGGCGCGCGTGGGGCACCCAGCCGAGCAGCTCGAGGCCGGGCGCGGCCCCGAGGCGGGCGCGCTCGGGCCCGGCGCCGGCGATGACGAGGGGGAGCGCGACGCCGGCGCGCTGCCACGCGGTGACCGCGTCGCGGACGCCCTTCGCGGCGACGAGGCGGCCGAGGAAGAGCACGCACGGCGGCCCGGCCGGCGCCGCGCCCGGGGCGAGGCCGGGCACGACCGGCGGGACGACCGCGACCGCGGCCGGGTCGAGGCCGACCGCGAGGAGCTCGCGCCGCATGTACGCCGAGAGCACGACGACCCGCCGCATGCGCGCGAGCGCGTCGCGGCGGGCGGTCGTGACCGCGAGGAGGCGGCGGAAGTAGGCCTCGTCGTCGAAGCACGGCGCGCAGACCGCCGCCGACATCGGCGCCGCGCACGGCGCGTCCGCGCGGGTGAGCTTGCCGCGACCGGGACAGAAGGCGCGGTGGTCCTGCACCGTCGCCACGGCGCCCCGCGCCGCCGCCCACGCGAGGGCCGCGGGGTTCATGACGTTGTGCACGTGCACGAGATCGGGGCGGAACGCGGCGGCGAGCGCGTCGAGCTCCGGCGCGGCGACCGCGTCCGCCGCGCCCAGGGCGGGCACGACCGCGGCGGGACACGGGGCCGCGGCGCTGCCGTCGGCGCGGCCGTGGGCGAGCAGGACGTCGTGCCGGCGGGCGAGCTGCGCGAGCACGCCGAGCAGGTGCCAGTCGGCCCCGCCCCGCTCGCTCAGCCGGTCGGTGAGGTGCAGCAGGCGCATCGCGCCCCGCGATTGTGGGTCGCCGCACGCGACCGAGCAAGCGGCCGCGCCGCGGCTCACCGCCGCTTCGGGTGCGCCGCGAGCCACTCCCAGGCGCGCTCGGCGAAGGCCGGCCCGAACGACGGCACGTGCGCGGAGCCGTGCAGCGTCCACAGCCGGACGTCGACGCCGTCGGGGCAGCCCGCGGCGAGGGCGACGCGCGTCTCGGGGCCGGGCACCGCGCGGTCGAGATCGAGCGGCGCGGGCTCGGCGCGGCGCGGGCCGCGGCAGCCGTCGAGCCGGGCCCACCGCTCGAAGGTGGCCTCGGCGCCGGGGTACGGGGCGCCGCCGCGGCCGAGGAGGTCCGCGCCGCCGGCGTAGCTGACGACGCGGTCGGCGTCCGGGCTCACCTGCAGGAGGCTCACCGGGCTGCGCGGCCGGCAGCGCGCCGGGTCGGCGAACGTGGTGCCGGCGATGCTCACGACGGCCGCGAAGTCGTCGGCCGCGTCGCAGGCGAGGCGGTGGGCCATGAAGCCGCCGTTCGACAGGCCGAGCGCGTAGACGCGGCCTGGCGGGACACCGTAGGCGGCCGCGGCCTCGCGAGCCAGCGCCGTGAGATAGGCGACGTCGTCGACGGCGACGCGGCCGAAGTCGCAGCAGGCCTCGGTGGCGTTCCAGAACCGGTCGCCGCCGGCGTCGGGGGTGCCGTCCGGGGTGACGAGGACGAAGCCGGCGCGCGCGGCGAGCGCGGGCAGCCCGAGCCCCGCGGCGAAGCTCGGGCCATCGTCACCGTAGCCGTGCAGCGACAGCAGCACGCCGCGCGCCGGGCCGGCCGGTGCGACGATGGTCGCCGGGCGCGCGCCGCCGAGGACCCGCGGCGGGGGCGCCGCCGCCGATGCCGGTCCGCGCGCCGCGGCCGCCGGTCCGTGGCTCTGCGCCACCGGCGCCGATCCGGGCGCCGGCGCCCCGCGGCCGCAGCCGAGGGCGAGCGCGACGAGGAGCACGAGCACGCGCATGCGCCAGCATAGTCGCCGCCGCGCGGCCGCGGCAAGCGACGACGCGAGGCGACGCGATGCCCGCACGTTGCGGCGGCCCGCCCGCTGTGGTACTCGCTTCGGATCCAGGCTGCGGCGCGGGGGACGGCTGCGCGGGCCGGGCGGACGAGAGCCGACGGATGTCACGCCACAAGCGCCGGGGAGGACGCCGCAGCGAGATCGGCGCGCCGATCGCGCCGCCCGCCGCCGCGCCGGTCGCCGCCGCCGCGCCGGTCGCCGCCGCCGCG
>DASXVK010000346.1:0-1764 GCA_036504295.1 Polyangia bacterium | reverse complement strand
GCGCGCTGCAGCGCGAGCCGCCTGGGGTGGGCCAGGTCGTCGGCGTCCATGCGGGCAACGACCTCGGCGTCGCAGCGCGCGAGCCCGCGCTGCAGCGCCCTGGCGATGCCCTCGCCCGGACCGCGCACCAGGATGACCCGCGGGTCCCGCTCCGCCAGCCGGGCCAGCACCTCGGCGGTGCCGTCGGCCGAGCCGTCGTCCACCACCACGAGGGCGAGGTCGCGCTCCGTCTGGCGCAGGATGGAGCGCGCCGCGGCGCGGACGGTGCCGGCCGCGTCGCGCGCTGGCATCAGGACGGCGACGCGCGGCACCGGCCGCTCCGATCAAGGTTCGTAGTCGCCCCGGGCGTTCGGGTCGACCGGTACCGCCTCGGCCGGCTCCAGCTCCGGCTCGCCGCCCGCCGCCGCCCCGGGGGGCGCCGTCGGCGCGTGGCGCGCGGCCGGCTTGCGCGCGGCGTGCGCCGCCAGGAGCGCGCACAGGTGCAGGGCGGCGTAGTGGTAGCCCGCCACCCCCAGCCCGACGATCTGCCCCGCCGCGGCCGGCGCCACGAAGCTCTCGTGCCGCCAGGGCTCCCGGGCGTGGATGTTGGAGATGTGCACCTCGATGGTCGGGCAGGGCAGCGCGCGCAGGCAGTCGGGGAGCGCCCGGCTCGTGTGCGTGAGCGCGCCGGGGTTGAGGATGACGCCCTGCGCCTCGCGCCGGTGCTCCTGCAGGAAGTCGAGGATCGCGCCCTCGGAGTTCGACTGGAACGCCACGACCTCCAGGCCGTAACCGGCGCAGGTCTCGCGCACCGAGCGCTCCACGTCGTCGAGCGTGTCGCTCCCGTAGATCTCCGGCTCACGCTCGCCGAGCAGGTTCAGGTTGGGGCCGTTCACGAGCAGGATCATGGCGCCTCTCCGATCTCCGCGATCGCCTCCGCCACCGCGCCGTCCGGCGCGGCGACGTCCCACTCCACCACCCACGCGCTGCCGCGGGCGCGCGGCAGGACCCAGCGCAGCCCGGCCGCCGTCCGCTTCTTGTCATAGCGCATGAGGCGGGCCGCGCGGCGGGCGATGGTGGGCGGCACCCGCCGCGGCAGGCCCGAGCGGTCGAGGAGGTCCTCGACCTCCGCCACCGCCGCCGCGTCCACGCGGCCCATCGCGCGCGCCAGCCGGAAGGCGAAGGCGAGCCCCACCGCCACCGCCTCGCCGTGGGCGTAGCGCGAGAAGCCGCCCGCCGCCTCCACCCCATGCCCGAAGGTGTGGCCCAGGTTGAGCAGCTTGCGCTCGGCCTGCTCGCGGGGATCGCGCGCCACGACCTCGAGCTTGTAGCGCGCGCAGGCCGCGACGAGCGCCTGCCCGGCCCGGCCGGCCCGGGCGGCGGCGCGCACCTCGGGGAGGAGCGCCGGGTCGAGCGCGGCGTACTTCACCACCTCGCCCATGCCGCTCGCCAGCTCGCGCGCGGGCAGCGTCGCGAGCGCCACCGGATCGGCCAGCACCGCGCGCGGTGGGTGGAAGGCGCCCACCGCGTTCTTGGCGAGCGGCAGGTTCACGGCGGTCTTCCCGCCCAGCGCGGCGTCCACCATGGCGAGCAGGGTCGTCGGCACCGCCACCCACGGCACCCCGCGCATGAAGGTGGCGGCGAGGAAGCCGGCCGCGTCGGTGACCGCCCCGCCGCCCAGCGCCACCACCAGCGTGCGGCGGGTCGCGCCCGCGCGGAGGAGCCGCGACGCCGCCCGCTCCAGCTCGGCGAGCGTCTTGCCGCGCTCGCCGTCGGGCAGCACGT
>DASXVK010000345.1:0-22118 GCA_036504295.1 Polyangia bacterium | reverse complement strand
CCCGGACGTGCACGGCGCCAACTGAGCAGCTCCGATTCGCCTCGCGCGGGAACCTGCGCTAGACTCCCGCGCTTGGAGTAACCGACCCGACAGTGACCGAGCCGACGACGAAACATGCAGTGGTGGACGCGCCGCGAAGCGGCGCCACCAAACATGAGTCGGCCGCAGGCCGACAACTCGCCCACGCGCGGCGCCTCGCCCTCAAGGTGCTCCTCGCCGCTCCCGTTCACGGCGCGCTCCTCGCGCTCGTCGTGTTCCTCGTCGAGGTGCGCGCCGCGACCGACCTCGGCGTCATGGGCTACCGTGACGACTCGGCGCGCGACTACGCCCTCAAGACCTTCTGGACGTTCATCGTCCGGGATCAGCTCGGCCTGCTGCTGCTCTTCGCCGGCATCGGCGCCGGCCTCGGCGTGATCGCGACCGCCCTCGGCCGCATCTGGGACCTGGGGCAGCCCGCGCCGCCGTCGCGGCCGCGGCGCGCCCTGCGGAGCCTCGGCCTCATCGTCCTCTTGCACTGCTTCTTCGTCGCCCGCGGCATGGTGCTGTACCCGCAGCTCTACGCCGAGGGCTTCTACGACCAGGGCGGCCTCGGCCGCGCGATCCAGGTCGCCCTGACCCACCACGTGCCGCTCTGGCTGCTCGACCTCGTGTTCGTCGCCGGGCTCGCGGCCGCGGTCGGCGTGCCGCTGTGGCGCCGCGCCCGCGCCTGGGGCCTCGCCGCGCGGCTGCAGACGTGGCGCGGGCGGCTCGCGCCGCGGCTGCGCGACCGGCGCGTCTGGATCGCGGGCGCCGTCGCGGTGGCGGTCTTCACCGCCATGGGCGTCGTCGCGGCCCTGCCCGGCAAGGCCGCGGCGACCGGGCCCAACGTGCTCGTCATCGCGGTCGATTCGCTGCGCGGCGACCGCGTCGGCCCCGACCACGCCCGCGTCGCGCCGACCCTCGCCGACCTCGCCCGCCGCGGCACGCATCTCCGGCAGGCCTACGTGACGCTGCCCCGCACCTTCCCGTCATGGGTCACGCAGCTCACCGGCCGCTACCCGAACCACCACGGCATCCGCACCATGTTCCCGACCTGGGACGAGCGCAGCCGGGTGAAGGGGGCGCTGCCCGAGGTGCTGCGGCAGCACGGCTACCGCACCGCGCTCGTGTCGGACTTCGCCGGCGAGATCTTCACACGCATCGACCTCGGCTTCGACACCGTGCGCGCCCCGGTCTTCCGCTTCCGCGACATCCTCGCCCAGCGCGGGCTGCAGATCCACCGCAACCTCATGCCGTACCTCGCGAACCGCACCGGCCACGCGCACGTCCGGGCGATGGCGGGGCTGCCCGAGAACTCGGACCCCGAGATGCTCACCGACACCGCCGTCGATACGCTGCGCCAGGTCGCGCGCGGCCCGAAGTTCTTCATGACGGTGTTCTACTCGGCGGCGCACTTCCCGTACGCCTCGCGCGATCCCTACTACCGCCGCTTCGCCGACCCGGCCTACCGCGGTCCGTTCCTCTACCAGAAGCCGACCAACGTCGCGCCCGCCGACCTCACCGAGGCCGACGTCAAGCAGATCGGCGCCCTCTACGACAGCTCCGTCTACGCCGCCGACACCGCCATCGCGCGTCTCCTCGCCGAGCTCAAGCGCCTCGACCTCGCGGAGAACACCATCATCGTGATCACCGCCGACCACGGCGAGAACCTGCTCGAGCACGGCCGCGGCATGGGCCACGGCGAGCACCTGCGCGGCGACCGTACCCTGCACGTGCCGCTCGTCATCGTCGACCCGGTCCACCGCCCGGCCCCGCGCAGCGTCGACGCCATCACCCGCGACGTCGACGTGGCGCCGACGCTGGCGAAGCTTGTCGGCGTGCCGGCGCCGCCGCAGGCCGACGGCGTGGACCTCGGGCCCCTGCTGCGCGGCGAGAAGGACGACCTCGGCCTGCGCGCCTACCACGAGACGGGCCTGTGGATGCTGCCGTCGGGGCCGCACCACGGTCCCGGCGAGCGCATCCCCTATCCGCCGATCACCGGGGTCTCGGAGCTCGACGCCGCGCACGAGGACGACGTCGTGCTCAAGCGCGAGTTCCACGACGTCGTGAACGTCGCGAAGCACCGCGCCATCCGCTCGCGCGACTGGAAGCTCATCTACATCCCGCTGCGCGAAGGCGTGCGTTACCAGCTCTTCGACCTGAAGACCGACCCCGAGCAGCTGCACGACGTCGCCGCCGCGCACCCCGAGGTCGTCAAGGAGCTGCGCGAGAACCTGCTCGCGTGGATGCTGTCGGAGCCCGGCGTCGCCATGCGGCGCGACTTCGTCCTGCCGCAATGACCCGCGCGCGGCCGCTAGCCTTCGCCCCGCTCCTCCTCGCGCTGCTCGGCGGCGCGGGGTGCAGCAGCCGCGGGCGCGCGCAGCCGGCGCCGCCCGCGCCGCCGGCCGCGGCGCCGGGCGCCGCCGCGCCGGTGGCCGCGGCCCCCGAGCGCGACACGCTCGTCCTGCGCCTCGTCGACGCGCTCGGCACCGCCGAGGCGCGCACGCCCGACCTGCGCGCCGCGTGGGGCAAGCTCGCCTGGCACTGGCAGAAGATGCCGAACCCGTGGGCCACGCTCAAGGGCGACCGCATCTTCGCCCACGCCGAGGTCGCGTTCTACCGCCGCGACATCAAGGGCTACCCGGGTCCGGCGCCGCGCGCGGCCAAGGGCCTCGCCACCGACAAGGGCTGGAACAAGGGCGTCGGCGTCTACGACTCGCGCACCGCGATCTTCGCCCCGCCGCCGGCCGAGTACGGCTTCCGCGTCACCGTGCCGCCGGCCGCGACCCTGCGGTTCGGCCACGCCTGGCTCGCCGTGCCGGGGCAGCCGGCGGGCGCGGGCCTCGAGTTCGTGGCCTTTGCGCGCGACGCGAACGGCGCGACGCCGCTCTACGCGCGGACCCTCGGCGGCGCCGAGGCGAACGAGTGGGTCGACGTCGAGGTCGACCTCGCCCCCCTCGCCGGCCGCGAGGTGACGCTCGTCCTCGCCACGAGGAGCAAGGGCCGGCCGAGCGGCGCCGGCTTCTTCGGCGACCCGCTGCTCTTCAAGCGGGGCGGCGCGACCGGGCTCAACGTCGTGGTCGTGCTCCTCGACACCCTGCGGTGCGAGGCGGTGGGCGCCTGCGGCGGCCCCTTCGGCCTCACGCCGAACCTCGACGCGTTCGCGCGCACCGGCGTCACGTTCCGGAAGGCCTTCGCCAACGCCACCTGGACCCGCCCCTCGACCATCGCCCTGCTCGGCGGCAGCTACCCCTCGGCGCTGTCGGCCACGGCGGTCCGCTACACCCAGCGCCCCGACGAGCCGCCCAAGTTCTATCACACCCGGCCGCAGCTCACGACGCGGCTGCTGCGCGACCGCGGCTACCAGGTCGAGTTCATCGGCAACAACTTCTTCAGCCTGGGCTACTCGCCCATCGGGCTCGACCTCGGCTACGAGCGCACCGTCGACATCCGCCACAGCGTGGCCGACACGCCGGCCATCACCCGCGCGACCGAGGCCTGGCTGGAGAAGAACAAGGACCACCAGTTCTTCCTCATGGTCCACTACGACACGCCCCACATCCCGTGGGACCCGCCGCCGCAGTACCTCGCGAAGGTGAAGCCGGTGCCGGGCCGCCGCGTCCTCCCCGCCGAGCGCAACTACCTCGGCGAGATCGCCTACGCCGACGACCACGTCCAGCGCGTCTTCGCGGCGCTCGAGAAGACCGGCCTGCGCGACCGCACGCTCGTCATCATCCTCGGCGACCACGGCGAGACGATGAGCCCCGCGCACGCCTACCGCATCGTCGACCAGAACCTGCCCACGCTCTTCTTCCACGGCTGGACGGCCTACGACGAGACGACGCACGTGCCGCTCATCTTCTCGCTGCCCGGCCGCGTGCCCGCGGGCCGCACGAGCGACCAGGTCGTGCGCCTCATCGACGTCGCGCCGACGCTGCTCGAGCTGCTCGGCGTGACCCCCGACCGGCCGATGTGGGGCAAGTCACTCGCGCGGCTGCTCCGCGGCGAGCCCGACCCCGCCGACCGGCCCGTGTACATCGAGGGGCACGGCGTCCACGCCTACCGCGACGCCACCCACAAGTACATCCGCCGCGACTTCGGCAAGACCGTGGTGCGCAACGGCGCGACCCGCTCGCTGCCCGAGGAGCTGTTCGACATCCGCACCGACCCGGGCGAGACGCGCAACCTCGCCCCGGGCGCGGCGGCCGAGCTGCGCCGGATCCGGGAGGCCATGCGGCTCGAGGCCGAGGCCGCGCAGCGGCCCCCGGTCGCGGGCCCGGCCCCGGCCGGCATGCCCCCGAGCGCCGCCCCGGCGGCCCCGGCGAGCGGCGCCGCCGCGTACCACCTGCGCCTCTCCGCCGACGGCCGGCCCCACGGCCTCGAGCAACAACGAGGCTCGCCTGCGGCTCGCCTCAGCGGCCACATCCGCGCGCCGGGCGCGACGGTCACGCTGACCGGCGCCAGCGGCGGCGGCCGCGCGATCCCGCGCGCCGACGGCCTCGAGCTGGACCTCACCGCGCGCGACCGCCTCGTCGGCGTCGACTTCGAGGTGGACCCGCCCTGGACGGAGCTCGAGCTGGAGCTCACGCTCGACGGCCAGCCGCTCGCGAAGGCCGCGCTCCGGCTGGGCCGCTTCGGCCTCAGCCTCGCGGACGACCCGCGCCGGCTGGGCCGTGGCGACCTCGCGTTCCTGGACGCGTCGAGCGCGCCGCCGATGGCCGCCGGGCAGGAGCTCGGCCTCTATCTGTGGCGCGCGCCCGTGATCGGCGGCGAGGCCGCGGCGGCCGCGGCGGAAGGCGCCGGCGGCTCCCGCGGCGAGGTCGAGAGCCTGATGAAGCGCTGGGGTTACGCCCAGGGCGACAAGAAGCGCTGACCGGGCGGCCGCGTCCAGCGGAATGTTCCCGCGGGTCCGTAGTCGGCGCGGGTGAGGGCTCCCGGCCTCATGAGGCGCGCTGCCACATGGCGGGTGAGGCCGTGTGGCGCGCCTGCGGCCGGGGGCGGGGTGCAGGCGAACTAAGTGGCTGATTCTGCGTTCGCCAGGATCGGCACCCACTTTGCAAAGCCCCCCGCCCGACGGCCCGAGCGGCCGCCTTCCAAAACGTCGAAACAGGAGGCATCACATGCGTAAGTTCCTTTGGCTCATCCCCGTCACCATGCTCGCGTTCGCCTCGTACGCCACCGCCCAGGACAAGCCCAAGGCCGAGAAGCCGGCCAAGGCGAAGCCCGCCAAGATCGTCGCGGCCGCCGACGCGAAGTGCGACCTCGGCGACGTCAAGGCCGGCGAGGCCAAGGACTGCACCTTCAAGATCAAGAACGAGGGTGAGGCCGAGAAGAAGGGCGTGGCCTGCAAGGGCGCCGGCTTCAAGATGGACAAGGTCGATGTCGCCGGCGGCGCCGAGGTCGAGGTGAAGGCCACCTACACCCCCGCCAAGAAGGCTGGCAAGGCCGACAAGGCCCTCAAGGGCAACATCACGTGCGGCGCGGCCAAGATCCCCTTCACGGGCACCCTGAAGGCGGCCGAGGCGGCCCCCGCCAAGTAGTTTGCAGCCCTAACTCAATTCTCGCTTAGCTTTCGACGGCGGCCCGCTCGGCAACGAGCGGGCCGTTGCCGTTTCAGCGTCACGCAGTTGCGATCGCCCGCCGGTTTAACTAGTGTTCCCACGTCTACTTGAAAAGGGACCCTGGGAGGGTCCCTTTAACCCCCCGCGCAGAGTGCTGGCAGGCAGAGCCCGCCAGCACTCACGCGGGATTCCCTACGAACGAGGTCAGCCTATGGGAACCAAGCTGCGCGGCAACGCCGTGATCGGCCAGTCCGGTGGCCCGACGGCGGTCATCAACCAGTCACTCGTCGGCGTCATCTTCGAGGCGAGCAAGCACCCCCAGATCGAGAACGTCTTCGGCGCGCGCCACGGCATCAAGGGCGTGATGGCGGAGGACTTCATCGACCTCAAGCGCGAGTCCATCGGTGATCTCGAGCAGGTCGCGCTCACGCCGGCGTCCGCCCTCGGCTCCGTCCGCCAGAAGCCGGGCAAGGAGGAGTGCGGCCGGATCTTCGAGATCTTCCGCCGTTACGACGTGCGCTACTTCTTCTACATCGGCGGCAACGACTCGGCCGAGACCGCCTCGATCATCAACGACATGGCGAAGGACGCGGAGTACGAGTTCCGCACCTTCCACGTGCCGAAGACCATCGACAACGATCTGCTCGTCAACGATCACACCCCGGGCTTCGGCTCGGCGGCGCGCTTCATCGCCCTCGCCTGCATGGGCGACGACCACGACAACGAGGCCCTGCCCGGCGTGAAGATCAACGTCCTCATGGGCCGCAAGGCGGGCTTCCTCTCCGCCGCCGCGAGCCTCGCGCGGCAGCACGAGAACGACGGCCCGCACCTGATCTATCCGCCGGAGTGCAACTTCAAGCTCGACCAGTTCCTCGGCGACGTCGAGCGCGTCTACAAGAAGCTCGGGCGCTGCCTCGTCTGCCTCGGCGAGGGCGTGGCCGAGCAGATCCCGGAGCTCAACCTCCAGGAGAAGGACTCGCACGGCAACGTGCAGCTCTCGGGGTCGGGCGCCTTCGGCGACTTCCTCGCGGGGCGGGTGAAGTCGCTCGGCATCAAGCGGGTGCGCGCCGACACGTACGGCTACCTGCAGCGCTCGTTCGCGGGCTGCGTGTCCGACGTCGACGCCGCCGAGGCCCGCCGGGTCGGCGAGCTGGCGGTGCGCTGGGCCGTGGCCGAGAACGTCGACGGCTCCGTCGCGATCCGGCGCATCGGCGAGGGCTCCCACTACAACGTGGACTACTTCAGCACGCCGCTCAACACGGTGGCGAAGAACACCCGCGCGCTGCCCAAGGAGTGGATGACGCCCCAGGGCAACGACATCACCGAGGGCTTCCGCACCTACGCCCTGCCGCTCGTGGGCGAGCTCCCCGTCCGCGGCCGCCTGCACGGCCACCCGATCAAGAAGCGCTGAGCGGCCGCGTCTAGATCCTCCGCGGGGCTGGCGCGTCGGTTATGCCGGCCCACGGAGGACGTCATGAGCGAGCCCCGGCATCGTCAGCGCACCCTCACCACGGTTCTCATCGCACTCGGCCTCATCCTCATCGGCGTCAGCCTGTGGCTGACCGCCGCCGGCCGTCCGGCCGCCGTCGCCGCGCCGCTCGTCCCGGCGCCGCTCCCCGACCAGCTCCCGGCGGAGGCGCACGGGCGGCCGCGGATCGACGTCGTCTTCGCGCTCGACACGACCGGCAGCATGGAGGGGCTCATCGCCGGCGCCAAGGCCAAGATCTGGTCCATCGCGAGCCAGATCGCGGCCGGGAAACCGACCCCGGACCTGCGCATCGGCCTGATCGCGTACCGCGACCGCGGGGACGAGTACGTCACGCGGCAGTTTCCGCTCAGCCGCAACATGGACGACGTGTACGCCAACCTGATGTCCTTCTCGGCGAGCGCCGGCGGCGACCGCCCGGAGGACGTCATCAGCGCCCTCGACGGCGCGCTCGGCGGCATGGCGTGGGACCGCAGCAAGCAGGCGCTGCGCCTCGTCTTCCTCGTCGGCGACTCCCCGGCGCACGAGGACTACCGCGACCAGCCGACCCTGGCCGACGTCATGCGGCGAGCGAGCGCGGCCGGGATCATCATCAACACGATCCGCTGCGGCGACGCCGCCGACACCGAGCAGATGTGGCGCCGCGTCTCGCGCGGCACCGGCGGGGCCTACGCCTCGGTCGCCCAGAGCGGCGGCTGGATGCAGATCGCGACCCCGTACGACACGGAGCTGTCGAGCCTGAACGCGCGCCTGAACGAGACCTTCATCCCCTACGGCGAGGCCGGCGAGCAGGCCGCGGCCGCGCGGCGCATGCACGGCAACGCCGCCATGGCGGCGCCCGCCGCGGCCTCGAGCGCCGCGTTCCGCGCCCGCGCCGGCTACCTCGACAGCAACGACGCGCTCTCCGTCATCGCCAAGGGCGGCAAGCTCGACGGCCGGCAGCTCGGCGCCGGGCTCGCCGGCAAGTCCGCGGACGAGCAGCGCGCGGTCCTCTCCCAGAAGGCCGCCGACCGCGACGAGCTGAACCGCAAGATCCAGGACCTGGCGAAGAAGCGCGACGACTACGTCAAGCGCGAGGCCGACAAGCGCGGCGGCGGCGGCATGGAGTCCGAGGTGACGAACATGCTCCGCAGCCAGGCCGGCAAGGTCGGCGTCCGGTACTGAGGAACCGCTCGGAGAACAGGGAGACGGGGAGGCGGGGAGACGGATCTGGGTTGGATGGCGCTGAGCGCGCGAGGACAGCGCTCGAGCACATCGCCGCGCGCCCCCACGTCCCACCCCAATCCGACTCCCCGCCTCCTCGCCTCCCTGTTCAATCAGCTCCTTGCCATCGCCCGCCTCCCGGGGCCAACATCCGCGCCAGCCGGAGGTTGCCCCCATGACCCCCTCTCCTCTCACCCGACTCGTGCTGGCGCTCTTCTTCCTCCTGGGTGCCCGCGCCACGGCCGCGAAGCCCGGCGACGTCGTGCGCTCCGTCGCGAGCCCGGCCCGCACCCCCACCGGCCTCGCGTTCGACGGCCGCCGGCTGTACGTCGCGGACCGGCGCACCACGACGATCTACGCCGTCGACCCGCAGAGCGGCGCCGTCGCCGCCCAGCTCCAGAGCCCCGGCTGGCAACCCGAGGGCCTCGCCTGGGACGGGCAGATGCTGTGGGCCGCCGACGGCCACGAGCGCAAGCTGTACCGCATCGACGTCGGCCGGAAGCTGGTCGTGCAGACGCTCGACGCGCCGGGCCGCTCGCCGCGCGGCCTGGCCTGGGACGGCGCCCGCAGGCGCCTCTGGGTCGCCGACGACCGCCGCGGGGAGCTCATCGCCATCTCGCCCGTCGACGGCGCCGAGCTGCGCGCGATCCCGGCGCCGACGCGGGACATCCGCGGCCTCGCCTGGGACGGCCGCCATCTCTGGGTGGCCGACCGCATCCGCGACCGCATCTACCTCGTCGAGCCGGAGCGCGGCGACGTCATCTTCGGCGTGCCCGCCCCGGGGCCGCACGTCCAGGGGCTGGCGTGGGACGCCGCGGCCAGGCGGCTGTGGGCCGTGGACTACCAGACGGACACGATCTACCACCTCGTCGCCGACGACGGCACGCAGAAGGCGCGCCTGGGCATGAAGGACCAGGTCCTCGAGCTCACGCACCACGTGCGCAACCTCGGCCCCGGCGCCCTGCGCGACGTCGCCGCCTACTTCGCCATCCCGGCCACCCGTGACCACCAGGAGGTGCTCGCGGTCGACCACGACCCGGCGCCGGCGACCTTCGTCACCGACCGCCAGGGCCAGCGGCTCGCGCGCGTCACCGCGGCGCGCGTCGCCGGCGGCGCGGTCTTCACGCCGACCATGCGCGTGCACGCGCGCCTCTACGACACGCAGTGGTACGTCTTTCCCGACAAGGTCGGCGCGCTCGGCGAGATCCCGGCCGACGTGAAGCGCCGGTACCTGGCGGACGATCCGAAGTACCAGCTCGCCGATCCCTCCCTGCGCAAGTCCGTCGCCGAGGCGCTCGGCGGCGAGCGCCACCCCTACTGGATGGCGCGCCGGCTCGCCCGCTACATCGACGACCGCATGCGGTACGAGATGGCCGGCGGCTGGGAGGCGGCGCCGCTCGTGCTGAAGCGGGGCACCGGCTCGTGCTCCGAGTACACCTTCGTCTTCGTCGCCATGTGCCGGGCGGCGGGCTTGCCGGCCCGCTGGGTCGGCGCCGTGGTCGTGCGCGGCGATGACGCCTCCGCCGACACCGACTTCCACCGCTGGGCCGAGGTGTACCTGCCGCGCTTCGGCTGGGTGCCCTTCGACGTGCAGCACGCCGACCAGCCCGGCCCGGCCGCCCACGCCGAGGCGCTCGGCCGCCTCGAGGGGCACCTGCTCGTGACCACCGTGAGCGGCGGCTACTCGGAGCACCTCGACTGGAGCTACAACACGAACGCGCGCTACGCCTGCGAGGGCCGCTGCCAGGTCTTCTCCGACGCGGTCGGCGAGTGGTCGCCCGCCCTGCCCACGCCGCGCCCCCCGGCAGTGCCGCCCCTCCCGGGCGCCGGCCGCTCTCCCCGCTGACGGCCGACTCCGATATAGTGCGGCCATGCGCCCGCCCCTCCTCGCCCTCGCGCTGCTGGTCGCCGCCGGCTGCGGCTCGTCGTCATCCACCCCGCCCACGTGGTCGCCGTCGCCCCCCGCGACGAGCGAGCTCGCGCCGCTGCGCGGCGAGCGTTACGTCCGCGGCATCATCCACGCGCACTCGGTCTACTCGCACGACGCCTGCGACGGGAACCCGTGGCCCGACGGCCCGAACCTCGAGTGCTGGGGTCAGATCCGCGCCGCGATGTGCGCCGCCGGCGAGGACTGGTTCATGCTGACGGACCACAACTCGAGCCTCTCGTCCGAGGACGATTTCACGAAGCTGCTGCTCCACGACGCAGCCGCCGGCGACGAGCTCGTGCTCAAGGCCGGCGCGCCCATCGCGAACCGCGTCGCCTGCGGGGACGGCCGCACGGTCCTGCTCATGGCCGGCCACGAGGACTCGATCATGCCGATCGGCATGGAGGGCCACATCGCGGGGGACGCGCAGGCCCGCAGCGACTTCTACGGGCGGCGCGACGCCGAGGCGGTCGGCCGCTACCGCGACGAGCTCGGCGCGCTCGTGCTCCAGAACCACACCGAGGAGCGGACGGTCGAGGACCTCGCCGCCCTCGGCCTCGACGGCGTCGAGGTCTTCAACGCCCACGCCGCGCTGCTGCCGGGCGCGCGCAAGGACTTCCTGCACGTCGACCCGAGCGGCGCCCTCGACGGCGTGCTGCCCTTCTTCGACTTCCACGAGGACACGTGGAAGACGAGCCCCGAGCCCGACCTGTCGCTCCTCGGCTTCCTCGAGGACTTCGCCGTGTACAACGCGACCTGGGACGCGCTGCTCGCGCAGGGACGCATGCTCGGCGTCCTCGGCACCGACGTGCACCAGAACACCTACCCCTTCATCCTCAAGGACGGCGAGCGGGGCGACTCGTACCGCCGCATGATGCGGTGGTACTCGAACTGGGTCCTGCTCGCGCCGGGCGAGCTCACGCCCGACGCGCTGAAGGCGGCGATGCGCCAGGGCCGGATGGCCGGCGTCTTCGAGGTCCTCGGCACGCCCGCGGGCCTCGATTTCCACGCCGAGACCGCGGGCGCGATCGCCGAGGTGGGCGACGAGGTCGCCCTCGGCGCCGGGCCGAAGCTCGTGGCGGTCGCCCCGACCGTCCTCGGCCTGAGCGCGGCCCAGGCGCAGCCGGAGGTGGCGCTCAGCCTCAAGTGCAACGGCGCGGAGGTGGCCACCGGGACCGACCGCCTCGAGTACACGCCGACGGCGGCGGGCTTCTGCCGCCTCGACGTCACCATCGTCCCCCACCACCTCACGCCTTACCTCGGCGCGACGCCCGAGCCGTTCGTGAAGACCTACCCGTGGGTGAAGGTCAACCCGATCTACGTGAAGTGACGGAGCTGGCGGAGGGGGGGGCGGGGAGGCGGGGATCAGAACGTGTAGATGAAGCGGCCGAGGACGCCGAGGTAGGCGACCGTGCTGTCGTGGAACGCGAGCGGGATGTCGAGGCCCACGCCGATCAGCATGTTCGGGTTGAGCTGGAACTTCACGCCGCCCTGGAAGTCGAGCAGGAACGCGGTGGTGCTGCCGCTGACGGTCGAGCACGTCCCGAAGAAGCAGACGGTCTGGCTGATCGAGAAGTAGTCGAAGCCGAGGCCGGCGCCCACGTACGGGGTGATGTTGCCGCCGGTCTTGAAGTTGTACTCGACGCCGGGGACGAACTGGAACAGCGTGCCGCCCGGCCCGCCCCAATAGCCGACGCGCAGCTGGCCGCCGACGGCGAGCCCGTCCATGACGAAGTACCGGAAGCCGCCCACGAACATGATGTCGTAGTCGCCGTTGTTGTTCGACATCAGCGGGTAGCCGAGATGGAGCCCGCCCTCGGCCTCCATCCGGCCCTTCGTGCCGTAGGCGGCGGCCCCCGCACCGGCGGGAGCGGGCTGTGCGTACGCGCTCTGGACCAGCAGCAGACTGACAGCTAGGACGACGCCGAAGCGAGCGAGCATGCAACCCTCCTGATCAAGTGGAATGTAAGTGGGCCCACTATAACCCCCTGATGGGCCCGGTCAAGAAACAGGGTTTGGATGAGATTGCACGCGGAAATATTCAAAAGAAGTAGGCGAGGCGCCCCGTTACGTTGAAGAAGAAGGCGGTGCCGTCGCCGAACACGAGCGGGAGGTCCAGGCCCGCCGCGACGAGCAGGTGGGGCGTGAGCACGAACTTCACGCCCCCGCTCAGGTCGAGCAGGAAGTCGGTCATCGACGCCGAGACCGTGCCGAAGACGGTGGTCGCGCTGAAGCTCATGTAGTTGAAGCCGATCCCGCCGCCGGCGTAGGGGAAGACCTTGGTGCCGAGGGTGAAGCTGTACTCGAGGCCGGGGACCATCTGGAAGATGGCGTACCCGGCCGTGGCGCCCCCGACCCGCAGCGAGCCGCCGACCGCCAGGCCGTCGGTGATGAAGTAGCGCACCGCCGGCGCGAAGAGGACGTCGAAGTCGCCGCGGCGCGCGTAGCCGAGCTCGAGGCCGCCCTCGAGCTCGAGCACGTACCTGGTGGCGTAGGGCGCGGCGGCCGCGGGCGCGCCGCCCTGGGCCCTCGCACCCAGCGCCAGCAGGGACAGCGCGAGGATCAGGCCGGCGCGCGCGATCATCGTGATCGAGAGATGCAGCTTCGCCGCGGCGCGTTTCAGCCGGGGTGGAGCTGTCTGGTCACGGTGAACTGCGGTCGGGGCCCTCAGACAGGCGAACGCATCCGGCGAGTGAGCGCGTGGGGGTCGCGCGCGCCATGAAAGATCGCGATGACCACGAGGGCTTCAGGGCGGAGGCGGTAGAAGACCGCGAAGGGAAAGCGCCTGACGAGGACTCGACGAACCCCGCGTGAGTAGCTGCGGCCCGCCTCTGGCGCCGCGACCGCCTGGTCAATCGCGTCGCTGACGGCCTCCACGAACCTCTCACCGAGCCCTTCCATGCGCGCCTCGTACCAGGCGCGCGCCTCCTCGGCCTCCTCGAGTGCTTCGGGCCTGATGAGGACGCTGCGAATCGAGCTCACCTGCGCCCGAGCATGCGATCACGTGCGCTCACCCACGGCACGGCGTCGTCCGGATGGGAGTCGTCCTCGGTCACCCGCCGATCGAGCTCCGCGAGCTGGGCCGGCGTGACCTCCACCTCCTCCGGGTGCTCGGCGATGCGATCCCACAACTCCTCGAGCAGCTTGATGCGCTCGGCAGTCGGCAGCCGGTCGAACATCGGGAGGTCCATGAACGTCATTGCCTGCTCGCTGCTGCGATCGTACGTCGCGACCACCACCTCGTCAACGACGCTGCTCCCCGGGTGACGCGGGTGGGCCAAGGGCGGACGCGGCCGCTCAGCCGCGGCGCACGATGAAGGTCTCGCCCAGCATGACGAGGAGCAGCAGCGCGGCCACCCCGTGCCACAGCTCGACCCGCCGCCGGCCCGCCTCCGGCTTCGCCCCGGCCTTGGCCGCGCCGCCGGTGGGCACCTTCTGCGGCGCGAGGTGGCGCAGATCGCTCTCGCGCGGATCGACGTTGATGACGAACGCCGCCGAGGCGCGCTCGCGCAGCGACTGCCCCGCCGCCGCGGCCTGGACCCGGTAGATGCCGGGCTCCTCCGTGTCGCGGAAGACGAAGACCTCGTGGCCGAGGACCTCCGCCGGCTCGTACAGGCGGGTGACGCCGTCGGGCAGCCGGATCTCGAGCCGGGCATCGCCGGCCGCGAGGGGCACCGCATAGACGCCCCCGGCGATGCCGCCCGGCTCCGGCTCGCGCAGCGGCGAGCGAGCGAGGTGGCGCGCCGCCTGCTGCATGAGCGGCAGGTACCCGGGGCGGATCGGGAAGTCGTTCCACTCGCGGTCGACGCTCGAGGTGAACAGGAGCAGGCGCCCGCGACCGAGCTGCCCTTCGACGAGCGCCGGCGCGCCGCTCTCGTACCGCAGCACGGTGTGGCGCCCGGCCTCGCCGGGTCGGCCCCGCTCGCGCCCGCGCGGATCGGCCTCGGGCGCGAGCAGCATGTAGCGGCGGAAGCGCGCCGCCCGCAGCCCCTCGGCGCCGCCGGCGAACGCGTTCAGGATCGGGTGGCGCGGGTCGACCGGGCCGAGCCGCTCACCGGCCGAGCGCGGCTCGGCGCCGCCTTCGGGCCGGGCCGTGGGCTCGAGCGCCGCCTCGTGCGCCACCCGCAGCGGCTGGGCCAGGAGCGCGGCCATGCCGCCGTTGTAGGCGTCGGGATCGACGTTGTCGCCGAGCGCGACGAAGAGGCCGCCGCCCTTGCGCACGAAGCCCTCGAGCTCGGCCACCCGCGCCGCCGGGAGCGCCTTCACGTTGCACAGGAAGACGACGTCGAACTCGGCGAGGTTGCGACGCGCGAGCTCGTCGGCGGTGACCACCGCCACCGCGAGCTGCGACTCGCTGCGGTCGCCGGGCCGGAGCGCGGTCTCGAGGTAGAAGAGCTCGTCCTCCTGGCGCACGGTCCGCGGATCGCCGTCCACGAGCAGCACGCGGATCTCGCGGCGCACCTCGACGCGGGCGAAGCGACGGTCGTCGACGGGGAGCGCGTCCTCGTCGAGCTCGACGCTGACGTCGAAGAGGTCGCCGGCCGGGAACGCGTGGTGGAAGGCCTTCTGCGCGGTGCCCTGCGGCGGCAGGTCGACGAAGCCGCGGGCGACGATCCGCGGCCCGACCTTGAGGCTCACCGGGACCTTCGTCGCGCCCTTGTCCGCGTGGTTCGCGATCGCCGCCGTCACGCGCACGCCGCGCGGCCCGAGCTCGGGGGCGGGGTCGACCTTGATGCCGGTCACGGCGCGGTTCGGCAGCGGGGCGCCGCGCGAGACGTCGATGACCGTGACCTCCGGCCCGCTGCCCGGCGGCCAGGGGGCGTCGCCGTCGCCGAAGCCCGCCGCCGTGAGGTCAGTGAGGACGATGACGCGCCGCTCGGCGCGCGCCGAGTGGCCGAGGATCTGCGCCGCCCGCCGCAGCGCCCCGGGGATGTCGGTCGCGCGGGCCGAGAGCGGCGCCTCGTCGACGGCGCGGCGCAGGCGCAGCCGGTCGGTCGTGAGCTCGTTCACCGGCGCGCCGACCCGCTGCCCCGCCGCGTCGCCGGCGGCGGCCACGTCGCCCTCGGCGCCGAGGACGAGCGCGGCGTCGGCCTCGCGCCCGAGCAGATCGAGCACCTGCCGCGCGCGCCGGCGGGCCAGGTCGTACAGCCGGTCGCCGCCGAGGCGGTACCCCATCGAGGCGGAGTTGTCGAGGACGAGCACTACGCTCTGCGGCCGGCCGATGGAGGCCGGCAGATCGGTCGCGGCCTCGACGTAGGGCTTGGCGAGCACCATCGCGAGGCCCGCCGCGGCCAGCGCGCGCAGCGCCAGCAGGAGCAGCTCGCGCAGCCGCAGCCGCCGGGCGACGCGGCGGTTCGAGCGGACGATGAAGTCGATCGCGGCGAAGGGCCGCACGCGCGCGCGCGAGCGGCCGACGAGGTGCACGATGATCGGGATGCTGGCCGCGAGCAGCCCGGCGAGATAGAGCGGCGCGACGAAGTGCACGCGCTAGCTCCGCCGCGCCCCGCCCCGGACCCGGCGCTCGTGCTGGCGCATGAAGTCGACCAGGGCTTGGTCCAGGGGCGTCGCCGTCGAGAGGCGATGGTACTCGATGTCCGCGGCCACGCAGTCGCGCTGCACCGTGGTGAGGAAGCGGGTGAGCTCGCCGAGGTAGGCCTCCCGGACGCCGCGCGGGTCGCACAGGATCTTCTGCGGCGACTCGAGCGACTCGAAGAGGGTCAGCTCCTCGAACGGAAACTCCAGCTCCTCGGCGTCGAGCACGTGGAACACGACCACCTCGTGGCCGCGGGCGCGCAGCCGCTTGAGGTGGCCGATGACGTCGGGCGAGGGGTCGAAGAGGTCCGAGATGAGCACGACCAGCGAGCGCCGCCGCGCCACCTCGGAGATGCGCGCGAGCGGCCGGCCGAGATCGGTCGGTCCGCCGGCCCGCGCCTCCTCGAGCGCGCGCATCACGTCGGCGAGGTGGCCCGCCCGGACGCGCGGCGGCAGGTACACCGGCGCCTCCGCCGCCAGGAGGAGCCCGGCGCGGTCCTGCTGCCGGAGCAGGAGGTAGGCGATCGCCGCCGCCAGCATCGCCCCGTAGGTGAGCTTGGCGACGGCGCCCTCGCCGGCGTAGCCCATCGACCCCGAGCAATCGACGAGGAGGTAGCCCCACAGCTCGGTCTCCTCCTCGAACTTGCGGATGTAGTACTTGTCGAACTTGCCGTACGCCTTCCAGTCCATGTGGCGCAGATCGTCGCCCGGCGTGTACACCTTGTGCTCGGCGAACTCCACGCTCTGGCCGTGGTGGCGCGAGCGGTGCATGCCCCAGAGCGTGCCCTCGACGACGTAGCGCGCGCGCAGCGTCATCGACGCGAGCTTCGCGAGCGCGACGGGGTCCAGCAGCCGCTCGGGCGCAGGCGCCACGTCCGCTCTCCTAAGGCTTGATGATCGCGAGCAGCCGGTCGACGATGCTCAGGCGACCGACGCCCTCGGCCTCGGCGTGGAAGTTCGTCACCAGCCGATGCTTCAGGGTGGGCCGGGCGAGCGCCTGGACGTCCTCGATCGCGGCGGCGTAGCGGCCGTCGAGGATGGCACGCGCCTTGGCGGCGAGGATGAGGAACTGGGAGGCGCGCGGCCCGGCGCCCCAGGCGAGGTACTCACGCACGAAGTCCGGCGCCGTCGGCGAGCCCGGCCGCGACGCGCCGACGAGCGCGACCGCGTAGCGCACCACGTGGTCCGCCGCGGGCACCCGCAGCACGAGCTCCTGCAGCTCGAGGATCCGCTCGGGCGAGAGCACCTTGCGCAGGCTCGGCCGGTGCGCGGACGTGACCTGCTTGACGATGGTCACCTCCTCCTCGACGGAGGGGTAGTCGACGTCGACCTCGAACATGAAGCGGTCGAGCTGGGCCTCGGGCAGCGGGTAGGTGCCCTCCTGCTCGATCGGGTTCTGCGTCGCGAAGACGAGGAACGGCAGCGGCAGGTCGTAGGTCTGGCCGCTCGCGGTGACGCGGTACTCCTGCATCGCCTGCAGGAGCGCCGCCTGGGTCTTCGGCGGCGTGCGGTTGATCTCGTCGGCGAGGACGATGTGCGCGAAGACCGGGCCCTTGATGAAGCGCAGGAAGCGCTTGCCCGAGGCGACGTCCTCCTCGAGCACGTCGGTGCCCGTGATGTCCGACGGCATCAGGTCGGGCGTGAACTGCACCCGGTTGAACGACAGGTTGAGCACGTCGGCGAGCGTCTGGATGAGCAGCGTCTTCGCGAGCCCCGGCACGCCGACGAAGAGGCAGTGGCCGCGGGCGAAGAGCGCGCAGAGGAGGTGGTCGACGACCTGCTGCTGCCCGACGATGCGCTTCTCGACCTCGCGCAGGATCTCCTGGCGCGCGCGGGCGATCTCCTCGACGGCGGCGCGCTCGTCGATGCCGCCGGCGGGCGGCGGCCTGACGACGTCACCTTCGGCCCGCGGGCTCGGCGCCGCGGCCGGCGCCGTCCCCCCCGGGACGCGCTCGGGATCGACTTCCTGTGCGCTCATGGGACTGGGGATTCTGCCACACGCATGGGCCACCGGCAACGCAAGGGAAGAGGCCGGGCAGGGGCACGGCCAGGGGCACGGGCACGATCGCAGGGCGTGAGACGGGTGGACTGGGCGACGGGCGAGCGCCCTCGTGCCCGTGCCCGTGCCCCTGCCCGTGCCCGCTGCCGTGGCCCGACACGGCCACCGGCCAGCCCTGAGCGCAACGACATCACGATGCTCACTCCTCCTCCGCCTGCCCGAGCTGGGCGCAGAAGCGCTGCTCCCGCTCTGCCAGCTCCGCGGAGCCCCGCTGCCGGTACACCTCCCACAGACCGCAGTGCACGACCGGGTTGAAGGGCGACAGGCGCAGCGCCGCGGTGAGGTGCTCGGCGGCGTGGGCGAGGTCCTTGCGCTTGAGGTACGCCTGGCCGATCGTGGCGTGCGGTCCCGGGAGGTCCGGGTACAGCGCGAGCGCCGGCTCGGCGGCGCTGATCGCCTTCTGCGGGTCGCCCATCTCGAGGTAGGTGCGCGCGAGCCGGTTCGCGAGCAGGGGCTCGTCGCGGCCCAGGATGCCGAGGGCGCGCTGGTACTCGGTGGCCGCCGCGACCAGCCGGCGCCGCGCCCGCAGCAGGCCGCCGAGGCGGGCGTGGCGCCGGGCCCGCTGCTCGGGGATGTCGGAGAGCTCCTGGTCGGCGTTCTTGGCGCTCTTGCCGCCGGGCCGGCGGAACTTGAGGCGGTGGGGCACGAAGCCCGCGCGCTGCTTGAGCCCGAGCTCCTTCAGGTGGTGGCGCCACGCGCGCTGCAGCTCGTCCATGCTCATGCCCATGGTCTGCGCCATCGCGCGCGGCTCGCTCACGCCGTCGCGCATCGCCGTGAGCAGCGCCCGCAGCCCGGCGTAGCCCTTCTGCTGGTACAGGTACTCGATGACCGTGTACACCTCGGCGAACGCGAGCGCCGCGTCCTCCTGGCTCGGCAGCTTGGCCATGGACGGGTGCATCTGCTCGAAGGTGATGAGGCGGCCCTTCTTGAGCGCGGTCGCGAGCAGGTGCTCCATCGAGGGCGTCATCCCGCCGCCGGGCGCCGCCCGCCAGCGCCGCTCCTCGAACTTCGCGATGCCCTCGTGCAGCCAGATCGGCACCGTGTTGTGCGAGACGCGGCTGATGACGTAGTGGGTGAGCTCGTGGCCGAGCGTGTCGAGCCACGGGTAGCCCCGCTCGAGCGCACGGGGGCTCACGATCATGAGCCGGTTGTACTTGCAGAGCGCGACCGTCCCGGAGGTGCGGATCTCGCGCTCGGTGAGCGGCGAGACGCGGGCGAGGCTCACCACCTCGGGGTAGATCTCGACGCGGATCTTGCGGCCGGGGGGCGGCTGATAGCCGAGATCCTCCGCGAGGACGCGAAAGGCGCTCTCGAGCGCCTCGACGGCGTAGGGCGCGAGCAGCGCGTCCTTGCCCGCGGGGTAGCGCAGGACGAAGTGCGCGCTCGCGGTCGTGGCGTAGCTCTGGGTCTCGCGCTCGGTCGCGGCGACCAGATCGCGCAGGCCCTTCCACTCCTCGGCGCCCCGGTTGAGGCCGATCGCCTCGCGCAGGCGCGCGGTCGCGCCGGCGTAGTCGCCGGCGAGGAACCGGAGCTCGCCGTCGAGGAACAGGTAGTGCGGGTCGCGCGGGTGCTGGCCCAGCAGCGGCGCGAGCTCGTCCCGGGCCTCCTCGTAGCGCCACTCGGCGATGAGGCGGTCGATGCGCCCCGGCTGGCCGGGGGGAACCGGGCGCGCCGGGGCCGCTACGGCGGCGAGCAGGATCGCGCAGGCCGCGATCCGGGCGGCGAGCCGGCCCGCCGCGCGCTGGCCCCTCATCGCACCAGCTCCTCGTAGTAACGGCGCACCTGCTCGCGGTACGGCACCGGGGCGCCCTCCTTCATCGCGTCGAGGAGATCCTGGCGGAACTCCCGCGGCGACCGGTGCTCCTCGCTCCCGGGGATACGCACCGGCGAGCGGTCGAGCGCCTCGCCGGCGAAGCCGCTGAAGCTCGGCTTGTGCGTGCGCTTGAGCCCGTCGCGCAGCTTGCCGAGGCTGTCGAGCGCTTGCAGCTCGCGCTGGTGCGCGTCGCGGGGCGCGCTGCCGCGCAGCCGCCCCTCGGCCTTCTGCATCTGGCTGGCCGCCTCGCGCAGCATCTTCTCGGCCTCCTCGCCGAGACCGGCCGCGAGCCCGGGGGCCCGCCCGTCCTTCGACGAGGTGGCCGGCCGCTGCCCGGCCCCCGGCTCCTTGCCCTGGCCGGGCGAGGTCGGGCCGCGGGCGTCGTCGCTGAGCCGGCCGGCGCGCCGGTGCAGCTGACTCTGGCGGGCGGCGAGCTCGCCCAGGCGGCGCCGCTGGTCGGCGTCGAGGAGCTGCTCGGGGCGCGGCAGCGCGCGCTCGAGCTCCTGGGCGATCTCGCTCGCGAGCGGCAGCGCCTCCTCGGAGCGGTCGAGCGCCTGGCGCACCTCGACGGCGCGCTGGGGCTTGCGCCACGGCGCCCGGGCCACCTCGTCGCGCAGGTCCTCGGTCAGCGTCCGCAGGGCGTGCGCGCCGCCGCGGGCCATCTCGAGCGCCTCCTCGAGGTCGCCCTGATCGAGCGCCCGCTTCAGGTCCTCGACGCGCTGGCGGGCCCGCTCCAGCTCCTCCTGGTTGTAGGGGCCGAGGGCGTCGCGCCGCACCTCGCCGATCTTCTGCCGCAGCCGCTCGACCTTCGCGAGCTGCGAGGCGGCGAGCGCGTCGAGGCGGTCGCGCGTCAGCTCGCGCGAGCGCTGGCGCAGCTCGTCCACCAGCTTCTGCGTCTCACGGGCGATCTCCTGCTGCTGCGCCTGGAGCTCGCCCACCTTGTCGAGCATCTGCGAGAGCGCGCGCTCCTCGGCCGGGAAGCGATCCTGGCGGAAGCCGCGGAGGTTCTGGTCGAGGGCCGCCGAGAGGTCGTCGAGCTTGCGCGAGAGGCGGTCCAGCTCGCTCTGGGCCCGCCCGACGTCCCCCTTCTCCATCAGATCGCGCAGGTCGCCGAGCGTCTTCTGCATGTCGAGGTCGGCGATGGCCTCCCGGTTCAGGAACTCGTCCGGGATCTCCGTCGCGAGCTCGCCGAGCCGGGCCTGCAGCTCCTGGATGCGCGTCTCGAGCACGCTCAAGGTCCGCTCGATCTCGCGGCGCACGGACTCGTCGTGGGTGCGCCGGTACTGCTCCATGAGCTGCTTCAACCGATCCCGCGAGTGCGCGAGCTCGTCGGCGAGCGCGACGAGGTTCTCGAGGCGCTGCCGCCCGAGGAGATCGTCGAGGACGATGGCGTCGCGCTCGAGCTCGGCGACGTGCCGCCCGTTCTCCTCGCGCAGGCGCGGCACCGCGGCCGCCGCCTTGAGGTTGCCCCGCCGCTGGCGGCCGTTGAGCTCCTCGAGCGCCGCCGCCTCGCGGGCGAGCAGCGCGCCCAGGCGCTCGGCGATGCCCGCGAGGGCCGGGCCGAGATCCTTGGGCGAGAAGGCGTCCTTGAGGACCTCCGGCGCGAGCCGCGCCGCGGCGGCCGCCAGCGCCTCCTCGCGCCGGTGCACCTCGCCGATCGTGCGGAGGGACGCGGCCGCCTCGCCGTCGTCCGCGCCGCTCGGCGGCCGCTCGAGCCGGTCGGCGAGCGTCGCGAGGAGCCCCTCGAGGAGCTCCTCCTGGCGCTTGATGAAGCCCTCGTGCTTCTCCCGGGCCGAGAAGATCTTCAGGTAGAGGGTGCGCGAAGAGCCGAAGTTCGGCCCCGCCACGTTGTCGTTGTCCCGCGCCTCGAAGCGATACGCGAGGCGGGAGCCCGCCTTGAGCCCGAGCGAGCCCAGGTCCCACTCCATCCGGCCGCTCACGTTGCGCGCCGCCGGGGTGAGCTTGCGCACGACCTCGCGGGTCTCGCGGCCGCTGTCGATCCGCCAGACCAGCGCGACGTCGCTCACGCCGTAGTCGTCGTCCACCTGGTAGCCGAGCTCGATCTTGCGCTGCCCGGCGATCTGGAGGTCGTCTGCGGGCGCGTAGATCTCGACCCGCGGCGGGCGGTCGGGCTCGATCTCGATGCGATGGGGCACCGCCTCACGCAGGCGGCGGCCGCCCTTCGCCTTGAGCAGGAAACGGTACGTGCCGGCGTGCTCCACCGTCATCACCGCGGCGAGGACCCCGCCCTTCGTCTCGACCGGCCGCTTGCGGTCGCCGATCTCGAGCTCCGCGGCCTCGACCTCGACCAGCGACCGGGCGCTCAGACGCGCCTCGGTGCCACGCGGCGCGAGGAGATCGCCGGAGGTGGCGCTGAGCGTCCGCGGCGGCAGCCCCGTGTACGCGGGGTAGCGGTAGCTGACGGTGATGTCGGCGATGATCGGCGCTTCGGCGGCCTCGCTCGGCACGCCCTGCGGCGGCACGAAGATCCGCGCGAAGCCGAGGCCGAGCGCGCCCGG
>DASXVK010000344.1:0-28915 GCA_036504295.1 Polyangia bacterium | reverse complement strand
GATGCTGGCGTCGAAGAACAAGCCCATCAACGTGGCGCCGACCGGCGTCTACGCGTCGGGCCCGGCTGCTACCGGCGCGACCGGCGCGACGCCGATGGCCAGCGGCCCCGGCGGCGAGCTCGGCGCTCCTCCGAAGCTGGCAGTGAACGACACGAAGGCCGAGACGCCCAAGGCTGCGCTCGGCGCCGCGCCCGAGGCCCCCAAGGCAGCGCCGGACAAGGAGCCGAAGGCGGCCCCGAAGGAGCCGAAGGCCGCGAAGGAGCCGAAGGCCGCGGCCGAGCCGAAGGCGCCCAAGGAGCCGAAGGCGGTGAAGGAGCCCAAGGCGGCGCCGGAGCCGAAGGCGGCGCCCGAGCCCAAGGGCAAGAAGGGTGACGACCTCGACTGCCTCCTCGACCCGAACAAGCCCGGCTGCAAGGGCGGGAAGAAGGCGCCGAAGGGCGGCGGTGAGGCCGGCGGCACGGCCAAGGCCGAGCCCGCGGCCGACGTCAAGGAGCGCCTCGAGCCGTCCGACATCCAGAAGGGCATGCGCAGCGTCAAGGGCCGCGTGCAGGGCTGCTACGACCAGTACAAGGTCCCCGGCATGGTGCAGGTGTCCGTCACCATCGGCGGGAACGGCCGCGTCTCCAGCGCGAGCGTGACCGGCAAGTTCGCCGGCACCCCGACCGGCTCCTGCGTGGCCGGCGCCGTCCGCGGCGCGAAGTTCGACCGCTTCAAGGGCGGCGCCCTGACGATCACCTACCCCTTCGTGCTCCGCTAGCCCGCTCGTCCGCCCCCGCGCCCCCGCGCCCCCCTCGCTCGGCTCACCGCCGCCGCCGCCACACCAGCGCCCCGCTCACGGCGGCGGCGACGAGCAGCAAGGCCGCGCCGCCCGCCCAGAGCGCCCAGCGCCGGCCGCCGGCGGCCGCGAGCACCGCGAAGGTCGCCGTCGCGCCGCGGCTCTCCATCGACGAGCGCCGCGGGCCCGTCCACACGAAGCGCGGCTCGCCGCTGGGCGCGCCGCGGCAGGGCCCGCGCCCGACGCAGTACGCGGTGAGGCGCGTGCCCGGCGCCTCCTCGAACCGGATCTCGGTCTCGCCCATGCGCCTGAGGTCGTGGTTCGTCTCGAACGTGATCTCGTGCCGGGCCCCCGGCCCGAGCGGCACCAGCTCCCACAGATCGATGGAGAACGGCGCCGGCGCCACGCGCGGCTCGCCGAGCGTCGCCTCGCGCTCGGGGAAGGTGAGGGCGTGGCGGCGGCCGTCGATCTCGAGCACGGAGCCGCGGGCGCAGATCCCCGCGACCTCGTCGGCCCGCGCCCGGGCCTCGGCCGGCGCGACCCGCCCGTCGCCGTCCCGGTCCATCTCGCGCCGCTCCTCGAACGACGGCAGCTCGCCATAGAGCACCGAGTAGGCCACCCGCAGCCGGTCGCCCATGACCGTCAGCTTCACGTACCGGTTGTTCTCGGTGCGCGACGTCACCGGATGCGCCCCGGCCGGCCCCCCGCCGGCAAACGCCACGAGCACCGTGATCGCGATCCTGACGAGCCGTCGCCCCACAGGCCCAACCTATAGGCGCGAACGCCGGCGCGGTCAAACCGGCTCCAGCCTCCAGGCTGCAGGCTGCTGGCTGCTGGCGGCGAGCACCACGCCGAGAATCCCGCCCGACAGGTTCCGTCCCAGCGCGCCCCCAGCGATGGCGCTCGACGCGCGGTGTCCGTGCGCGGGGCTTCAAGACCTGCTCCCGCTCGCGTAGCGAGCGGGATGCCAAGGTCTTGCAGAGCGAAGCACGTCCGACGCGCCGTCCGCGGCGCGGCGGGTATGCGAGCGTCCCCGCGCACGGATATCGCGCGGCGAGCGCACCCAGCACCCAAGCGAGTCGGCGTAAGTACAAGCACAGGCGCCCGTCCTTGACGCCCGCGCCGACGGCCGCTTATGCTGGGCGGTGCCGGTCGTCCCGGCATTGGTAGGAGGGAGCGCGTATGCCACGTCTGCTGGCCTTGGTCGGCCTGTCACTCTCGGTCGTCCTGATCGCCGCCTGCGGGAGCGACAGCAAGCCGCAAGAGCAGCACCAGAAGTGCACGCTGTGCGACGACAAGCCCGCGTGCGAGGGCAGCCCCGCCACGCTCAAGGCCGGCACGGCCGCGACGCTCATCCGCGATCTCAAGATCGGCACCTACGATCAGGGCTTCGACTTCAACGGCGACGGCAAGCCGGAGAACGCCCTCGCCGCCATCGGCGCGCTCGCGAACAACCCGATCAACGAGTCCATCACCAAGGGCGAGCTGATCGTGCCGTTCGAGTTCTACGGCCTCGACACGAGCGCGGCCGGTGCCGCCAACCAGACCTGCACCCACTTCTCGGTGCTCGTCGGCAAGTACCCGCAGGACGCCGATGGCGACGGCGCGCGCACCGGCCGCACCGGCGACAAGGGCAAGCCCGGCCTCGACTGCAACGACCGCGTCGACGACCCGCTCGCCCCGTCCATCCACCCCGGCGCCGCCGAGACCGCCGGCAACGGCGTCGACGACAACTGCAACGGCATCGCCGACGAGACCTTCGCCGAGGGCACGCCCGACGGCGGCTGCGAGACCCCGCGCCAGGAGGTCGACGGCGGCTGCCTCGTCCCCGGCGCCGACGAGACCGACGCGGACGGCGACGGCGTGACGGTGGCGCAGGGCGACTGCGACGACCGCGCCACGCCCGTGATCACGGCCATCGACCCGGCCACGGGCACGGAGATCACGAAGCCCATCGGCTGGTTCTCGAAGCCGGGCAACAAGGAGATCTGCGGCGACGGCCTCGATAACGACTGCAACGGCGCGGCCGACGACGGCTGCAACCCGTACTGCGACCCGAAGCTCACCACCGGCGTCGCGGCCTGCAGCTCCTCGTACGTCACCGCGCACGGCGACACCCTGGACGCCATCGCCATCGACCCGCTCTCCGTCGACGGCACCACCCCCAAGATCAGCTTCATGAACGGCAGCATCACCGACGGCCTGCTGCACGCGGGCCCGTCGGTGTTCAACCTCACCATCCCGATCCAGTCCAACGTCGCCATCGACTTCCGCATCACCGCCGCCATCATCGAGGGCAAGCTCACCGTCGACGACCGCGGCGGCGTCTCGCTCACCGACGCGATGCTCGGCGGCGTGCTCGACGCGCACTCGATGGGGCGCATCACCGGCCTCGACATCTCCGACATCCAGGTGACCCCGGAGGACACCCTCCTCGACGTCATCATGGTCGGCTTCCTCGCCCGCGCCAACCTCCTCGGCCTCAAGGCCGTGAACTGCCACCCGCTGTGCCCGCCGGACGGCTGCCTCATCCCCGACATCGACGTCGACGGCGACGGCTTCGAGTGCTTCATCGACGAGACGCCGAACGACAGCGTCAACCGCGTCAGCCTGTGCGTCGACGGCGACGGCACCGAGGTCCGCGACGGCTTCGAGAACGACGAGAACGGCAAGCCGAAGAAGTGCACCGAGGCGCTCCTGCCCAACGGCAAGCCGCGCTTCGTCGACGGCCTCTCGATCACGCTCACGTTCAACACGCTGCCGACCAGGATCGGGGCCGTCGACCAGCCGTAGCGCCGCCTGACGCGGGAAACCGTCACCACCCCCGCCGACTCTCAATTGGAGAGGCCGCGCGCCTCGCCCCCCGGAGGATCGATGCCGACCGAGATCTGCGCCCACATCACCGGCACCGTCTGGAAGATCGAGGTGACCCCCGGCCAGGCCGTGGCCGAGGGCGACGTCGTCCTCATCCTCGAGTCGATGAAGATGGAGATGCCGCTCGAGGCGCCCCGCGCCGGCACCATCGGCGACATCAAGGTGAAGGAGGGCGACCCCGTGCAGGAGGGCGCCGTGGTGATGACCCTCGCCTGACCCCGCGGCCGCGCCGCGCCCTACCGCCGCCGCCCCAGCGCCGTCCCGAAGAAGACCGCCAGCAGCACCCCCAGCGCCGCGGCGCTCAGCCGCCACCCGTACATCGTCGAGCGCATCAGGTCCGGCCCGAGGAAGCTCAGCAGCGGCATCGCGGCCAGCGCCGCCGAGGCGCCGGCGCGCGCGAAGGCGAGGACGCCGGCGGCGATGCCGAGGCCGGGGTGCCCGTCGTGGCAGCGGATGAGGAGCGTCAGGCCGAGGAGGGCGTAGATCGCGCCGTCGGCCAGGCCGAGCAGGCTGTAGAGGAGGCTGACGCCGGCCCCCGGTCCGAAGGCGGAGAGCGCCCGGAGGACGCCGCTCAGGAAGAGGCTCACGCCGAAGCCGATGGCGCACAGCAGCCACAGCATGCTCTGGCGCCGGCGCAGCAGGCCGAGCGCGCCGAGGAGCAGCAGCAGGTCGGCGGTGGCGTGCAGGCCGAGGGCGGCGCCGCCGGGAGACAGGAACGTCACCCCCACCGCGAGCGTCTGGAGCGCGGCGCCGGCGATGCCGACGCCGATGAGGCCGCCGCCGGGCGCGGCCGCGGGCGCGCCCGGCGGCACGGGGACGTAGGGCCCGGGGTACGATGGCATCGCGCTACTCCCGCACTGGCTTCGACGGCCGGATGACCGTCGACCAGGACTTGTCCTTGAGGATGCGGTGGATGGCGTGGAAGTCGTCCCACAGCTCCTGGTCCTTCATGAACGCCCCGACCGTGCCCTCGCCGCGCTCGACCATCGCGATGATCGCCCGGGTGTCCCGCGCGAGCTGCTCGCCGACGGTGACGACCCGGCGCAGTGTCGCGATCGCCTTCGTCAGCCGGGCCCGCCGCGCCGGCGACCACAGGTCCTTGGCGGCGTCGAGGCGCGCCATGACGCGGTCGATCTCGCGGCCGATCACCCGCAGGTCGTCGCCCACGCGGTCGCCGAGCCGCTCGAAGTCGGCGCGGAGCGCCTTCACGTCGGCGCCGTTGTGCGTGCCCTGCTGCAGCGCGGCGTACACCGCGCGGCCCTCGTCGATGGTGGCGACCACGCGGTGGTAGAGCACCCGGGTGCGCGTCGCGTCGATGCCCGCCTCCTTCGCGATCGCGCGCACGTGGTCGAGCGCGGCCGCGATCTCGCGCTGCATCGGCTTCAGCTCGCGCATGACGGTGGTGACCATCTGGAGCGTGCGGTGCGCCTGCTGCAGCATCCGGTCGAGGCGCGGCGGGTCGGCGCCGCGCAGGCGGTCGCCCCAGGCGACGGTCGGGCCCGGGGCCCCGCGCGGCGCGCCGATCTCGAGGTACTGCTCGCCGAGGATGCCGGTCTGGTTCACGAAGAGCTCGGAGTTGCGGTGGATGGAGCTCTGGTACTGCCACCGCAGCCACAGGTCGAGCGTGAGGCGCGGCTCCTCGGGCTCGCCCGGCGCGGCGGCCTTCTTCTGGAGGAAGCTCGCCTTGGGCGCGAAGCGGACCGCGACCACCTCGCCCACCTCGCGGCCGCACATCATCACCCGCGAGCCGACCCGCAGGTTCGCGATGCGCTCGAAGTCCACGTGCAGGATGAAGCCGGGGGCGATGTTGTGCCCGGAGAGGAGCATCGTCGCGACGGCGCCGACGAGGCCGGCGATCAGGATCCCGGCTCCGACGCGCCGGGCGATGCGGTCCGAGACCAGCACGGCGCGCCGCCCCCTACTCCTTCCAGAAGAACTTCCACGGGTTGCGCTTGAGGTCGCGCACCATCTCCTTCACGTCCTCGTAGATCTGCTCGTCGCGCAGCATCGCCCCGGCGGTGCCCTTGCCGGCGCGCAGGTTGGCGACGATGACCTGCGCGTCGGTCGCGATGGTGCTCGCCTTGGCGCTGAGCGTCGACAGCTCGTCGAGGGCGCGCGTGATCTTCTTCTTGTCCTCGCCCTGCAGCATCGCCGTCGCCGCGTTGACGCCGTCGAGGGCCTTCTTCGTCTTGCCGATGATCTCGTCGACGTCGCGGCTCACCGAGGTCGAGATCTGGCGCAGGTTGGCGATGAACCGCTGCACGTCCTCGGGCTTGCCGACGCCGACGCGCACCGTCTTGATGAGCGCCGTCGTCTCCTCGGTGAACTTGTCGAGGTCGGCGAGCAGGGTGGCGATCTGCGCGCGGTTGTCCGTCAGCAGCTTGTCGACGGTGCGCACGACGCTCGTGCCGCTCTTGAGGAAGTCGACGATGAGCTCCTTGTCGTCGCGCAGGAGGGTCGTGATCGAGTCGAGGAACTCGTAGAGACGGGCGACGATGAGGTCGGTGCGCGGCGGGTCGGTGCCCTTGACGATGGCGTTCTCGGGCAGCGGCGGCTTGTCGAAGCTGCCGGGCACGATCTCGAGGTACTGCTCGCCGAGCACGCCCTGGGTGTTGACGAAGAAGTCGGCGTCCTTGCGGATGGCCTCGCGGACGCGGTCCTCGACCCACACCTTCAGGCGCACCTGCACGCGGCGGCCGGTCTGGGCGTCGAGCTTGCCGCCGAGGAACTGCACCTCCTCGACCTTGCCGACCTTGATGCCGCTGAGCTTCACCGGCGCGCCGTTCTGGATGTTGCCGGAGAAGTTGAAATCGACGAAGAAGCGGTAGCCCTTCGCGAACGAGATGTTGCCCAGGAGGACGATGAAGCCGCCGAGCAGCAGGATGGCCGCGACGACCATCACCCCGACCTTGATCTCGATCCCGCGTTCGCGTGCCATCGGTGCGGCCGGAATAATAGCACCTTCGGCGCGGCGGCGGGGGGCGCGAACCCGCGGTCAGCGCCGGCCGGACTGCTCCGCCGTGGTCACCGTCGGCGTCGCGCTCGCGCCCGCCGCGGCGGGCGCGCGGCTGGGCTTGGGGCGGTTGCGGGCGAGGCTCCACTTGAGGGCCGGGGGCGTGATGAGCGTGGTCACGATGACCATGAGGACGACGGCGGAGTAGGTGGCCTGGTCGACGATGCGCTCGCCGCGGACCGCGAGGCCGAGGCCGATGTTGGCGAAGATGAGGCCGACCTCGCCGCGCGGGATCATGCCGATACCGACGGAGAGGCGGTCGAGCCCCGGGCCGAAGGCGGCCAGCGAGCAGGCCTGCTTGCCGCCGATGGCCGCCGCGATGAGGAGGCCGGCGAGCCCGAGGACCTCGGGGCGGGCGAAGGCGCGCAGGTCGACGCGCATGCCCATGAGGACGAAGAAGACCGGCACCAGCAGGGCCGAGACCGGCTGCACGAGCTCCTCGAGCTCCCGCTCGCCGTGGTCGGCGAAGGGCCGGTAGTGCACCGGCTCGAGGATGAGGCCGGCGGCGTAGGCGCCGACGATCGGGGCGAGGCCGATGAAGGAGGCGCCGGCGGCGAGGGCGAAGCAGAAGACGAGGGCGGTGGTGAGGAGGACGCCGGTGCCCTGCAGGCGCGCGGTGAAGCCGAAGAGCCGCGGCGAGACCAGCGCGCCCAGCGCGAGCGCGCCGACGAGGAACAGGACCGCCTTCAGCAGCACGAAGCCGATGCCCGTCCACGAGACGCCGGCGCCGGTGGCGGCGGCGCCGATGACGCCGCCGACGACCGCGAGGATCAGCAGGCCCTGGACGTCGTCGATCACCGCGGCGCCGAGGATGACCCGGGCGGTCGGGGTGGTCGAGCACCCGAGGTCGCGCAGCACGCGGGCCGTGATGCCGACGCTCGTCGCCGTGAGCGTCGCGCCGAGGAAGGCGTGGACGTAGACGCTGTGGTCGGGGAGCAGCAGCGCCCCGACGCCCCAGCCGAGGGCGAAGGGGACGACGACGCCGATGCTGGCGACGGCGAGCGAGACCCAGCCGACGCGCATCATGTCGCGCACCGTCGACTCGAGCCCGACCTCGAAGAGCAGCACGACGATGCCGATGCGGGCGACGACGTCGACGCCGGCGTCGGCCTTGATGGCCGTGAGCCAGCCCACGCCGAGCAGGTCGAGGTTGCCGAGCAGCACCCCGACGCACAGCTCGCCGAGCACCGGCGGCTGGCCGAGGCGGGCGGCCAGATCCCCGGCCAGCTTGGCCCCGCCCAGCATGATGGCGAGGCCGACCAGCACCGGGGTGACCGGGTCGGGGGGCGCGCCGCCGTCGGCGAGGGCGCGGGCGGCGGCGACGACGAGCGCCACGCCGACGGCCACGGCCGCCTGCCGGGTGGTGAGGGTGCGTCGCACGGGGGTATGGTAGCGCGTCGGCGGCGGAAATCGACGCTGCTCGCCGGCTCCTGCCGACGGCGCCGCGGCGCGGCGAAAAGCCGTTGACACCCTCGCCTGAGGCTGATAGCTCCGTACCATGCGGCCGCTCGCCCTGCTAGCCCCCGTCCTCTGGCTCGCCTCCGGCTGCAGCCTGCACGCGCAGACCGGCAAGGTGATGTCCTCCTACGCCGTGGAGCACGTGACGCCGTACCTGATGCAGTCGAGCGACGTCAGCATGGTCTGCCAGACCGGCGTCGCCATGGGCGCGTTCCTCATGTCGTTCGAGCGCGTGACCGATCCCCCCGACCGCGCCGGCCTCGTGACGCTGATGGCCGCCGGCATGTGCGCCGAGTCGGAGGCGTGGGAGGCCGAGCTGGCGCAGCTCCGCGCCGTGCGCGACAACCGTGCCGGCGAGGCGCAGGACGCGCGCATCCGGGAGCAGCGCGCGCACGAGGTGGCGGCCGAGCGCTACCAGGCCGCCTACGCGCGCCTCACGCGCGCCTTCGGCGCCCCGGGCGAGACCTGCCCGAAGCTCGAGGGCCGCGACGAGCTGCTCTACCTGCTGGGGCTCTCCTCCGGCCTGCTCGCCGTGTTCCACGACCGCGCCGCCGGCGGCAGCCTCGGCGTGCCGCTGAGCATCCCGCGGGCCGTCGCCCAGGCCGCCCGCTGCGTCGACGACGCGCGCTTCTGGGGCGTGCCGCGCGCGCTGCAGGCGGCGGTGTGGGCCAGCGTCCCCGGCACCGTCCCCGACCAGACCGACCCGTTCGCCGTGCTGCGCGAGTCCGCCCGGCGCGGCCAGGCCGAGGGCGTCCGCCTCGCGGGCGCGTTCCTGGTGCAGACCGCGGCCGGGGCCGGCAAGTCCGACGAGCTCAGGCGCGCCATCAAGGACCACGCCGAGTCGGTGAAGGCGAAGCCGGCCGCCCTGGCGTGGCGCATGCTCGACCGCTACGCGACGCTGATGATCGAGCACGAATCGGACAAGCTGTGGACCGGGGCGAAGGGGCACCGCACGCCCACCGGGTCCCTCGGCGCCTTCGCCGACGACGACGCGAGAGACGCGACCAAACCGGCCGACGACGGCCAGATGCTCGAAGGATTGGAGGAGGAGAAGAAATGACGCGCCTGGGGACCATCCTCGCTGCCGCTCTCATCACGCTCTCGGCCGCCGGCGCGCACGCCGCGCCCGTCGAGCTCACGGTGTGCGTCTACGACCCGAGCGGCGCCAACGGCGACGCCTTCAACATGATGAAGGACTACCGCACGGCGGCCGCCGCCTGGGGCGTCAACCTCACCCTGAAGCCGTACACCGAGGAGAAGACCGCGGCCGAGGACTTCAAGGCGCAGAAGTGCCACGCCGCGCTCCTCACCGGCGTCCGCACCCGCACGTTCGTGCCCTTCTCGGGCTCGATCGAGGCGATGGGCGGCCTGCCCGACTACGGGCAACTCCGCTCGGTGGTCGCGAACCTCGCGAAGCCGGCGGGCGCCAAGCTCATGAAGAAGGGCGACTACGAGACCGTCGCCCTCTTCCCGGGCGGGAAGGTGTACCTCCTCGTGCGCAACCGCAACATCAAGAGCGTCGGCGACCTCGCCGGCAAGCGCATCGCGACCCTCGACTTCGACGTCGCGGCCAAGGCCATGGTCAAGGCCGTCGGCGCCTCGATGGTCATCGCCGACATCGGCACCTTCGCCGGCATGTTCAACAACGGCGGGGTCGACGCCTGCTACGCGCCGGCCACGGCGTTCGTGCCGCTCGAGCTGCGCAAGGGCATCGGCTCCGCGGGCGGCGTGGTGCGCTACCCGCTCGCCCAGCTCACGATGCAGCTCCTCGTCCGCAGCGCGAGCTTCCCCGAGGGCTTCGGCGGCAAGTCGCGCGAGTGGAGCGCCAAGGAGTTCAAGCGGATGCTGCGCCTGGTCGAGAAGGCCGACAAGTCCATCCCGGCGAAGTTCTGGATCGACGTGCCGAAGCCGGACCAGGAGAAGTACGACCTCATGTTCCGCGATGTCCGCCTCCGCCTGCGCGACCAGGGGGTGCTCGACCGGGCGGCCCTCAAGCTGCTCATGCGCACCCGCTGCCAGGGTGAGGGCGCCGCGCGCGCCGAGTGCGCCGAGAAGAAGGAGTAGGGCGGCCCCCGGAGCACCCCCGTCCGCGACCGTCCCCTTCCAGCCGTAGGAGGCACCGTGGCCCACTCCGAATCGCGCGACTCACGCCTGCGCAGCCTGCTGTCCACCGCGCCCGTCCTGTTCCTGCTGCTCGCGGTGCTGCTGCACGGGACCGCCGAGAAGCTGCACGCGCGCCTGCTGGGCTACGGCCAGAAGAGCTGGCCGGGCTACGCGCAGCTCCGCGTCGACCCGGTCAAGCCGAGCTGCGACCCGAAGGCGCTCGCCATGCCGGCGTCGGCGCCGGGCTCGATGCCCGGCGGGGCCAAGGCGGCGGTGAAGGACGACGTCGACGACCTCCTCGGCGAGGAGACCGTCAACGTCGACGCGGCCAAGAAGGCGGCCGAGGCGGCGCAGGCGCGCTGCCTCGAGGAGCACGCCGCCTACACGGAGAGCGTCGGCAAGCTCACGAAGGGGCTGCGCTTCTACCGCGGCCTCGAGCGCGGCACCGCGGCGCTCGTGGACTTCGAGTCCGGGTTCTTGCAGCACGTGCTCGTGCTCCTGCTCCTCATCTGCGCCGCGACCACGACCGCGATCCGCTCCCACATCGCGCTGCGCAACCCCAAGAGCCGGCGTGACTACCTCGTCGCCGACGGCACGCAGCTCATCGCGAACCTGCTGCTCACGGCGTCGTCCATCGCCCAGGTGCGCGTCGACCGCGGCTCGGGCGTCGCCGTCCAGCACGCGGAGCTCGCGATCATCTGGGCGTGCGGCTTCGGCCTCCTCGCCGCGATCAACATCTACAACCTGCTCCGCCCGCCGAAGGACGCGACGCCCGGCGGCAGCTTCAGCCACGCGATGCTCTGCGGCCCGCCCTTCGCGGCCATGGGCATCATCGCCGGCGCCTACTTCATCCTCAAGGAGGGCCACTACTCGGGCCTCGCCATCTACCTGCAGAAGCTGACCGAGCACGCGCTCATCTACCTGCAGGTCGGCCTCTACGTCTGGGTCGGCATGATCCTCAAGCGCACGCGCATCGCGCACATGGCCTTCGACGTCATCCGCCCCTGGCGCCTGCCGCCGGAGGTGCTCGCCGGCCTCGTCGTGGTGCTCGCCGCCTTCCCGACCGCCTACAGCGGCGCCTCGGGCATCTTCGTCATGGCCGCGGGCCCGATCATCTACGCCGAGATGCGGCGCGCCGGCGCCCGTCCCCAGCTCGCCATCGCCGCCACCTCGATGTCCGGCTCGCTCGGCGTCAGCATCCAGCCGTGCCTGCTCGTCGTCATCATCGCCGCGCTGAACAAGGAGGTGACGACCGAGCAGATCTATGGCTGGGGCTGGAAGATCTACCTCCTGGCGGCGGCCGCGCTCGTGCTCGGCGCGCTCGCGTTGCGGTGGCGCAAGCTCAAGGAGATGGCCCCGCCGTCCGAGGCCGCGCCCGTCGCCGGCCGGAACCTCCTCGGCCTGGTGCCGTTCGCGGTCATCGCGGCGCTCGTGGTCGCGTTCTACCAGTTCGGCCTCGGCACCAAGGTGAACGAGCACACCGCCCCGACCGTGCTGCCCGTCCTCCTGCTCCTGCTCCTCATCTACGACGCGCGCGGGGCGCGCAAGGCCGCGGCGCAGACCTCGCTCGGCGCCGCCGCCGCGCCCGCTCCGGGCTCGGGCCGCCTCCTCGTCGCCGCCTCCTCGGAGACTACCGGCCACATCGGCGCGCTCCTCATGCTCATGGGCTGCTCGGTGTGCCTCGGCGGCATCGTCGAGCGCAGCAACATCATGGGCATGATCGGCGGGAGCCTCGGCAGCCCCGTCGCCGCCATGGCGCTCCTCGTCGGCATCATGGTCCTCATCGGCATGAGCATGGACCCGTACGGCGCCGTCATCCTCGTCTCGGTGACGCTGGCCCCGGTCGCGTACAAGAACGGCATCGCGCCGGTGCACTTCTGGGCGATGGTGCTGTGCGCCTTCGAGCTCGGCTACCTCACGCCGGCCATCGGCCTCAACAAGCTGCTCTCGCGCCGCATCGTCGAGGAGGTCGAGCCCGAGGTCCTGGCGCAGCAGGCGGGCCAGTCCTTCTACGCCCGCAACGAGGCCGTCATCCTCAACTGCAGCATCATGACGATCATGCTGCTGATCGTCGCGTTCCTGCCGTTCCTCTGGCTGAAGTAGCGCAACCCGCCCACCTCCCAGCCGATACCCGGGGCGCCTGACAGGAGGCCCCGATGATTACGCACGTCCGCTTCGCCGCGCTGCTCCTCGCCGTTCTTCGCTCGCGATGCATGATCCTGGGGTTGATCGCAGCCGTGTTGCTTGGCATCACGGCGCTCGGCTGTGGCGAGGAGGAGGGGACCAGCGGCGCCGTCGAGGCCGAACGCGGATGGCGCGAGTGCCGGTGGGCCGACCCGGTCTACTGCGACAGCGACAGCGATTGCCTCTGTGGAAAGACCTGCGTGCAGCAGTGCAGATCGTGCGAGCCGCGGTGCGTCTATCTCTGCGACACCGACCAGGAGTGCATCGATCTCACGAATGGGTACTACAACAAGTGCGAGGGGGTCTGCTATCAGGTCCCGCGATAACGGGGCGCCTGTCGCCCGCCGCCCGCCCTCGCCGCCGACACCGACAATGTTATGCTTCCCGGTATGGGCACCGCCCCCACCACCGATCCCCCCCGCCGCCGCTGGACGCGCGCGGAGTACGAGCGGATCGTCGACGCGGGGGTGCTGGGGCCGGAGGACCACGTCGAGCTCATCGACGGCGAGATCCTCGTGATGAGCCCCGAGAAGAGCCGGCACGCGGCGGCCATCGATCTCTGTGCCGAGGCGCTGCGGCGCGCGTTCGGCCCGGGCCACACGGTCCGGGTGCAGCACCCGCTGGCGCTCGGCGCGGCGTCCGAGCCGGAGCCCGACGTCGCAGTCGTCCCCGGCTCGCCGCGCGACTACGCCGCGGCCCACCCGTCGTCGGCGCTGCTGGTGGTCGAGGTCGCCGATTCCTCGCTCGCGACCGACCGGACGGTGAAGGCCGCCCTCTACGCCGCCGCGGGCCTGCCCGAGTACTGGATCGTGAACCTCCCTGAGCGTTGCCTCGAGATCCACCGCGCGCCGGGCGCGGCGGGGTACGCCGGCGTGGAGCGGCGCGGGGAGGGGGTCGCCGTGAGCCCCCTCGCGGCGCCCGCTGCGGCGGTCGCCGTCGCGGACCTGCTTGTCTGAGCGGCTCGCGGGACGCGCGGATGCCCCACGAATTCCGTCGCGGACTGGGGGCGCGCGGCTTGACGTCCCCACCAGCCTCGGCCAACGATCAGCATGGGAGGCCCGAGATGGCCAAGCAGAGCAAGGGTGAGCGTGAGCCGTCGCGCGAGCAGGCGCGAATCTGGCTCGCCACCGTGATCGCCCCCATCGTGAACGGCCTCGAGACCGAGCTTCGGTTCGCCGAACGCGGCGACTGGAGCTTCCGCTGGTATCTCGGAGATCTCGAGTACCTCACGTCCATCGGCGAGATGGTCGCGGCCGTCTACGAGCCAAACCTGCGCCAGTTCTGGCGCTACCACCCCTCCCTTCAGCGCCAGGCGCAGGCCCATGACCTCTCACTTGAGCAGTTGCGGCTGGCATGCCACGAGGCCCACGCTCACCTGCTGGACTCGCCCGATTTTCGGCGCCTCGCAGCCGACATGCCGGCCATGAACCTCGCCGACGCCGAGAAATACTACGCCGATGAGGTCGTCAACGGGCGACGCGAGCTCTCCGACCGCAAGGTCCACGCGGACGCGTGGGGTCAGAGAGGTGGCGAGTTCCTCGCGTTGCGATCGAATCCCGCGCTCGCGCCGTACTTTGCCGCGGTCGCGCAGGCCGGCGAGGCGTTTCGTCGTGTCGTCGCGCAGGCCGCCACCGCGTTCGGCGACTGTCAGCAGGATCTCGCCGCGAAGTTCAAGCTGCCGCCCATCGACCCGGCCGGCATCGCCGCCACGTGACCCGCCATGGCTGAGCTGCTCGAGATGCAGGACGCGCTCAGGTCGTACCCGTACGTCCTGCTGGACACGTGCGTGCTCATTGACGAGTTCAACCGTCCGACCGGGGTCATCAGGCGGATCCGCCGGGCACAGCGCCGCACCTCCATCATCGCCCTGTGGGAGTTTCTGCGGGGCACGGCGGGAGCGGTGCTCGGCCGCGAAGATAGCCGCCGGCGTCAGAGCTGGCTGGACGATCAGGGGATCGTGCCGCTCGACCTGAGCCGCGGATTCGACCTGACCTTTCGTGCGCTCCTGTCGCTCGGCGATGCGCCGCCGCACTTGCCCGACTGTCTCCTCGCGGCGCAGTGCCTGGCGCGCAATTGTCCGCTCTTCACGCGCAATGTGCGCGACTTCGACGGCATTCCGCGACTGCGCATCGTGACGGCCTGACCGCCGGCGACCTCCGATACCCCGGGGCCCGTGTCACGCACCGCCTCGGGTGTTACATTGATCCCCACGGCGCGGTCGAGAGTCGCGTCGTCCGGCTGCTCTCGAACTTCTCTCGAGTCAGGGGTACGAGCTGGCCTCGGGCGACACCGTCGAGCTGGACGCGAGCTACGTGTCGCGGGCCCGCTGGACCGCGGCGCCGGCGCCCGAGCCCGGCCGGTTTCTGCGGGTCGCGCCGGACCTCTGCGTCCAGATCCTCGCCGGGAGCACGAAGACGCGGGACCGCGGCGAGAAGCGCGCAATCTACGGGCGCAACGCGGTCGGCGAGTACTGGTTGATCGATGCGTTCGCGCGGACGCTGACGATCCTGGTGCTGCGGGACGGCTGCTTCGACCAGGGCCGGACGTGCGACGAGGAGGCTGAGGTCGGCTCGGCGGTGCTCCCGGGCCTCCGGTTCACCGTGCGCGCGCTCTTCCCGTAGGCGGTGGCACGGTTACGGCTTCGCCAGCGCGGCGCCGAACTGCCGTTGTCTGGCTGAAATAGCGCAACCCGCCCACCCCCAATCCGATACCCGGGGCGCGCCTGACAGGAGGCCCCGATGACCACGCACGTTCGCTTCGCCGCTGTCCTTCTCGCCGTTTTCGCCGCCGGCTGTTTCGAAGAGACTTCCCCCGCTGACGATGCAACGCCGCCCGCGCATCCCCGCGACGAGGCCGCCCCGCCCGCCATGATCATGACGAAGACGTGCGCCGGGGCGAACTGCGAGGCGAACCGCACGCAGTGCCTCGCGCGCGAGCAACAGCAGTGCAACTCATGCTTCGCGACCTGCGAAGACATGATGATGAACGGCGGCACCACGAGCTGCGTGGACGTGTGCGCCAGCATCTGCAGCACCACCGGCTGCCCGCTGTGCGACGCGGCGAGCGCCTGCGATGAGCACGAGTACGCATTCGCGCTCGCGCCGAATCTGCCCCGGGATGAGCCGCTGTTTGCGGCCTGCGAGCGCTGGTGGACGGGAGACGACGCGTGCGGCGACACGAGTGGCTGGTCGGACTCGTGCGATGTCCACGCCCGCACCGAGCAGCCGGCCGCCGTGCACAAATACGAGTGCGAGGCGGCCGTGACGTGCGATCTCGATCTCGACGCCTACCTGGACGCGTACTTGGCGTGCTTTGCGCTCAGGCCCGAAGAGCCGACTGGCGGCGTCGAGATCGCGCGCGGCTTGCAGGCTCGCTGCGGCGACGTCGAATCGTGGCCCGCCGAGGAGTACAACTGGTTCCGCCCGGAGATTGTCGCCGTCGCGAAGACGTGCCTGGACGAGTGGAGCTGCCACGACATCGTCGCCTGCCTCGAAGCATGGGGCGCCGCCGTCAATCCGTAGCTCGCGTCTCCCCGCCGTCAGCCCGCTCGCCGCGCCCGCCGCGTGGGTCGCCGTCGCGGACCTCCTCGTCTGAGCATCCCCGGTCCGATCACCACCCCGGTGTGATCTCTGCGGGCATGAGCGCGCATCCCGTCGCGCATCTAGCGGGCCCCGTGATTGCGCGGGGGATGCTCGTGAGGACTACGGCTTCGCGACCGGCGCCGCCGCCGCCGGTGCCGTCGCTGGCTTCGCCGTCGCCGCCACGAACCGCCACCGCGCGAGGCTCTGCCCGAACATCCCGGTCGCGCCCGGGTCCCAGCCGGCGAGCGCGGGGTCGGCGACCAGGCGCTCGGACGGGTAGACGAGGGGCAGCAGCGGGAGGCGCTCGCTGAAGGCGACGTCGAGGGCGCGCCGGAGCTGGGTGCGCCGCTCGGGGAAGAGGGCGTGGGCCTCGCGGTCGGCGAGGCGCGCGACGGTGTCGTCGTAGGCGTCGTGCCGCGCGGCGGCGTCGGCCCGGCCGCCCGCCTGCGGCAGGTTCCAGGCCGCGAGGGCGGGCTGCTCATCGTCGAACTTGGCGATGCCGAGCACCAGGCCGCCGTGGGTGCGCTGGCGCACGAGCGCGCCGAGGTCCTCGACCGGCTTGAGCTCCGGGCGCAGGCCCACGGCCGTGAGCTGGGCGGCGATCATGTCGGCCGTGCGCTGCTCGACGCCGAGCTTGCGGTGGAAGAGCGGGATCGTCGCGCCCGCGGCGCCGGCGCTGGCGAGCAGCGCGCGGGCGCGGGCCGGGTCGTGGGCGTACGCCGTCACGCCCGCGGGCCGGGCCGCCGGGTTGGGCACGTCCGCGACCTGGCCGGCGGCGCCGTGGAGCGCGGCGCGGATGGCGTCGCGGTCGAGCGCGAGCATCAGCGCGCGGCGCACGTCGCGGCGGCCGAGGAGCGGGTGGCCGAGGTCGGGCAGGAGGAACGTGACGATGCCGGCGCTGCGGATCTGCACCGCGTCGGGCCGGCGGCCCTTGAGCGCGACCGCCTGGTCGAGGCTGAGCGAGTTCGGCAGGGCGACGTCGATCTCGCCGCGCTCTAACGCCGCGGCCACGGCGGCGCCGTCAGGGTACTGGCGGACGACCGCGCGCGCGCTGGCCGCCGGCGGCCCGGCGTAGTGCGGGTTGCGCTCGAGGCGCAGGTGGTCGCCGGCGACGAAGCCCGCGACGCGGTACGGGCCGAGCGACGGCAGGGCGTGCTCGCGCGCGTGCTGCTCGAGCGCCGCGAGGCCGCCCGTGGCGAAGACCGGCTCGAGGACGTGGCGCGGCAGGACCGCCGGCGGGCGCAGCGCCGCGGCCAGGCGGTCGTCCCACGTGAGCACGATCTCGCGGTCGTTTACGGCGCGCACGTCGACGACGTGGCGGTTCGGCGCGGCCTGCGCCGCGAAGGCGAGGTCGCGCGTGGTCAGCGGCTGCCCGTCGCTCCAGCGCAGCCCGGGCTTGAGCCGCCAGCGCACCTCCAGCCGGCCGCCGGCGAGGAAGCGCAGCGAGTCCGAGGAGACGTCCGGCACCTCCTCGAGGTGCGGCGGCGCGACGCCCGGGCCCGGCTCCTCGGTGCCGTAGATCGCCTGCATGGCGCCCGCGCCGAGCAGGATCGTCGTGCCGACGCGCACCTCGTCGCGCACGCTGGTGATCGCGGCGGCGGGCGCGGCCGCGGCCGCCGCGACGCGCGCGGTCGCCGGGCCGCCGCGGGTCGCGATGATCAGCACCGCGCCGAGCGCCAGCACCGGCAGCGCGACGCGCGCCGCGCGGTCGAGGCGCAGCGCCGCCTCCTCGCGCTTGCCCTGGTGCAGGAAGTGCGAGGTCACGGTCACCGTGAGGCCGAGCATCGTGAAGCCGTAGGCGACCATGAAGATGAGGTCCGACAGCGTGAGGTACGCGACCGCCGGGATCGTGTTCGCGACGGAGAACTGGAACGCGAAGCAGGCGAGCAGGGCGGTGACGCCGGTGGAGGCGCGCGCCGGCGCCGACGACGGATGGATGAAGAGCGGCAGCAGCGCGACCAGGCAGATGATCGCGAGCGGCAAGAAGAACTTGAAGCCGGCGGCGAGCGCCGGGCGCCGCATGGTCACCTCGAAGCTGGCCCGGCGCACCGTCGTGGGCTCGCCCTCGGTCGGGATCTGCCCGAGGTCGGAGCGGTACACCTCGCGGATCTGGCGCGGGCGGAAGACGGGATCGTAGAGCCAGCCCGTCACGCTGAAGCGCTCCCGCATGCCCGACGAGACGAGGTCCGGGGTCAGCTCGCCGGCGCGTTCGGGCAGCTCGAGCATGACCGCGACGGTCTGCCGGTCGAACGGGAAGCGGTGCACCGGGAACTCGCCGCGGAGCGTCCCGCGGACGCTCCAGCGCGCCGAGTGCCACGGCCCGTCGGTCTGCTCGTCGAGGAGCTTCTGGTCGACCTTGGCGGCGTTCGCGATCTGCAGCCGCCCCTTGTCGAAGGCGCCGAGCCACTTGGCCCACACGATGAGGTCCGCGTCGAAGACGCCGTCCTTCTGGTCGAACTTGGTGATGTCGTTGAGGTAGACGCCGACGTAGACGCGCGGCGGGGCGGCCGCGGGCGGCGCGGCGGCGGGCGGGGGGGCCGCGGTCGCGGGCGCGGGCGCCGCCTGACTGCGGGGCGCCGATGCCAGGACGAGCAGCGTGAGGGCGGCGGTCAGACCGGTGGTGCGGCGCGACATGGGCGGACGTTAACCCCGGGGCCGGGAGGCAGGCAACGCCGAAGGCGACGCCCGCGCCGCCCCCGCGCATCTTCCGGCAGCCACCGCCCCGAACTCCTGGTAACATACGCCGACCGACGTTCGAGGAGACCTGCCACCATGCGACCCAATGACCTCGCCTTGCTCGAGGCGCTGCTGCGCCTCAAGACCACGAACGAGCCGGAGCACCGCGCCGAGCACGACGCCTGCCGCGACCTCATCGCCCGCGAGGCGAAGCAGCGCGGCCTGCGCAGCCTGATCGTCGCGTCCGCGCCGTACCCGTCGATCCTCGTCGGTACGCGCCCCGAGGAGAAGAAGCCGCGCGTGCTGCTCGCCGCGCACCTCGACGTCGTGCCCGCGGCCGCGGAGCAGTACGCGCCGCGGGTGGAGGCCGGCCGCCTCCTCGCGCGCGGCTCCTCCGACATGAAGTTCGCCGCGCCGCTCTTCCTGCGCGCCCTCGAGGAGCTGCCCGCCGCGCTACGCGACGACGTGCTCGTGGCCTTCACCTTCGACGAGGAGATCGGCAGCCCCGCGGGCACGCGCTACCTGCTCGAGGAGTACGGCCTGCGCCCGGGCACCTGCTTCCTGCCCGACGGCGGCGACAACTTCCAGCTCGAGTCGGACGAGAAGGGCGTGCTCCAGTTCCGCGTCAAGACCATCGGCAAGGCCGCCCACGGCTCGCGCCCCTGGCTCGGCGACAACGCCATCGACAAGCTGCTCGCCATCTACGCGGACCTGCGCGCGCACTTCCCCGTCGTCGGCCCGGGCCAGTGGGGCCCGACGCTGAACTTCGGCAAGGTGACCGGCGGGGCCGCCGCGAACCAGGTGGCGGACGCGGCCGAGGCGCTCCTCGACACCCGCTTCATCGAGACCACGTCGCTCGCCGACACGCTCGCGCGCGTGCGCGCCATCGTCGCCGGCCGCGGCGAGGTCGAGCCCGTGGTGCAGGGCGACCTCTACCACCTCGACCTCGCGAGCCCGTCGGGGCGCTGGATCCAGGCGGCGGCGCGCGCGCACCTCGGGCGCGAGCTGCCGATCTACCGCAGCGAGGGCGCGTCGGACGCGCGCTTCTTCACGAAGTTCGGCGTGCCCGTCGTCATCACGAAGCCGACCTGCGCCGGGCACCACTCCGCGCACGAGTGGCTCGACCTCGAGAGCGTCGAGCCGTACTACCGCATGATGCTCCAGTTCGTGGAGCAGGCCGCCAGCCAGGCGTGAGGGATCCCATGACCACGTCATCGCACGCGAACGGCACGCTGCCGTCGGTCGACGAGACTCTCGAGCACCTGCGGCAGGTGGAGCGCCGCTACCCCGAGGGGCTCCGCGCCGCGCAGACCAAGCGGGCCATCGAGGCCAACGAGCGCTTCGTCACCGACCGCGGCGTGATGGACCGCTACCTCGGCCATCTCGCCTCGAAGAACATGTTCCTCGAGATGTACGGCCTCGGCCACTGCCCGAACGGGCTCCCGGTCGCGCTGCCGCCGTACCTGATGGATATCCTCGACGCGTCGTCGCGGGTGCTGTGCGCGCTCGCGCGCCGCCACCTGGCCGAGCGCGGCCCCGGCTACCTCGTCGAGCGCATGCCCGCGGGCTGGCTCACCGCGGAGATGGCCGAGCGCCTCCACGCCTACTTCCTCACGCACGAGCCCGACATGGGGTTCGACGTGCTCGTCTACGGCAAGCACTCCCATCGCGGCATGACGTTCGACGAGTTCAAGCGCTCCGGCGACGTGCTGCACGCCAAGCTCCTCGAGGCGCAGAGCGTCGACACCTACTACGGCTGGGTGCGCGAGTACCTGGCCGGCGCCCGGCACGCCGGCCTGACCTCGGCCCAGCTCACCTGGAGCCGTGACGCCGCCGGCCACCCGCTCACCGACGCCGCGCTCGACGCCGAGGTGAAGGCGACGCTCGTCTACGGCCACGAGGCGGCGCCCGAGCAGATCCTCTTCCTCGAGGTCGAGCCCGAGAAGCAGGCGACGTACCAGAACCTCTGCTTCATGGCGGACCTCGCGGGCGGCGGCGACCCCAGGCGGCGTCCCGTGATCCTCGACCCGCGCGACCTCGCCATCCGCGACGGCCGGCTCTACGCGACGAAGGCCGGCCAGGAGCGCGAGATCACGAAGGTCATCTCGCGCATCGTCGACGTGGACCTCATGGCCTACCTCAAGGCGCGCGCGGCCGACGGCGACACGGCGACGGTCGAACGGTTCCGCCAGCTCTACACGCTGCCGCACCTCTTCCCCGACCTCAGCAAGCACCTGTGCGGCTTCTACCTCATCGACAAGAGCTCGCTCACCGACATGAGCCTGCTCGGCGATGTCAGCATCGCGCCGAACACCGAGCTCCTCACCGCCGCCCACGTCGAGCGGTACCGCCAGGACCCGGCGCTCCTCAAGAGCGTCGCCATCAAGCCGCTGCACGGCATGAGCGCGAAGGGCGTCATCGTGGCGCCGACGCTGGCGCAGCTCGAGGAGTCGGTCGCGCGCGAGCAGATGCTGATGCAGGAGACCATCTGGGCGACGCCGATCCAGCCGAACGTCAACCCGGAGATCGCCGACGCCGACGTGCAGGCCGGCATCTGCTCGGAGACCCGGCTCGTGCTCCAGGCCGGCAGCCCGGCCGTGCCGCATAACCCCTACGCCGCGCGTGTCATCGCCGGCCTGTCACGCAGCCACTTCCAGAGCCGCGACCCCGACCGCAAGATCAAGGATGACGCGCGCGGCCGCGGGTGGTACTCCAACGTCGGCGCGATCATGGCGGTCCGGAAGGAGCTCGGGATCGAGCGCAAGGACGACGCCGGCGTGGGCATGGGCCCGATCTACTGCGTAGAGTAATCAGGGGACACACGCATGCAACCCACGGAGCTGGTGTACAGCTCGCACGATCGTTGCGAGCACATCCACAAGGACTGGATCGTCCAGCGGGCGCTCGCGAGCTGGGACAACAAGACGATCCTGTACCTGCCGGTGTCGTCGGGCGCGCGCGGCGACCAGGAGTACAGCTGGGGCACGTTCTCCGGGTACCTCGACCGCTTCCGCCAGTTTGGCCTCGAGCCGCGCACCTTCCTCTGGGCCGACGACCTCAGGCGCGAGGACGCGCAGCGCTTCTTCGACTGGCTGCGCGACTCGGAGGTCGTGATCCTCGGCGGCGGCCGGACCTCGACGGGGCTCGAGCGCTACCGCGCGATGGGCGGCCTCTTCGGCAACCCGCAGGCGTTCGTCGAGACGCTCCAGCAGCGGCAGGCGCAGGGCAAGCTGACGGTCGGCTTCTCGGCCGGCGCCGCGCAGCTCTGCGAGTACACCTGCGACGACGGTGGGCCCGCCTTCGGCCTGCTCGCGAAGATCATCGTGACGCTGCACCACGAGGACGCGGCGCGCGGCCACCTGCAGTGGCTGGCGAGCACGCACTCCGACTGCCTCGTCTTCGGGCTGCCGAACGACGCCGGCGTGGCGGTCACCCGCGGCTACACCGGCCAGGGTAACTACTGGCAGCTCATCCAGCTCATCGTCGACAAGTCGTGGGACCGGGCGGAGGACGCCTGGCACATCAAGACCCGGCAGGGCATGCCCATCGAGCACCGCTACGCCGACGGGCGCGACTGGCGCTTCTACGGCGGCGAGGTGGTGCTGCGGGTCTTCTACCAGGGCGGCGGCTGGGAGGCCTGGATCAAGCGGCCGGACGTGCCGGTCTTCCACGAGTACGGCTCGCAGCGCGAGTGCCGCTACCGCAGCGTCGAGGAGATCCTCGGCGAGCGGTAGCTCCCCCGGCCCGACCTACCACGCCGGCCGCCGCGGCACCTCGCCCGGCACGGCGGCCGCGATCACCTCTTCCTCGTGCACGGGACTCGCGCCCGCGAGCTGCTCGTGGCGCAGCCGCACCAGCCGCAGCAGGTGGAACCGCAGCGGGTCGAGCAACGCGATGCGCGCCGTGAGGCGGATCTTCCACTCGATCGCCGGGTTGCGCAGGCTGTGGATGATGCGGCGCCGCTCGGCGCGCCACTCCTCGCTGACGTGGCCGGCGGTGATGCGCTCGTTGACGAGCTGCTGCTGCATGCCGGGGTCGTAGATCTCGGGGTGGTGGTTCATCGCGAGGAAGCGCGGCATCACGCCGCCCGCGTCGCGCGCGAGCTCGAGCATGGTGAGCGCGTCGCCGCGCGCGCCGCTCGGCAACACCTCGTGGGCGATGGCGGTCATGCCGGCCGGCAGCGCGCCCGTCGGGATGAGGTCGAAGAGGCGGCTGTCCATGACGCTCACGCGCTGCCCGTCGGCGAGCTGGGCGGCGAAGCGCGCGAACCAGGGGTGGCCGCGGCCCTCCGCGGTGAGCAGGTTCTGCTGCACGCCCGTCGACTTGCCGCCCTTCTCGGGGCCGCGCAGCGTGGGCCGGGCGACGCCCAGCCAGCGGCACAGCACGCCGAACGAGTGGCAGACGCCCAGCATGGCGGCGTCGGGCGTCGCGAGGATCGCGTCGAAGAGCCGGTGGGCGGCGGGCTCCCACGCGTCGCCGTCCTCGTGCACGCCCTGGGCCCAGGGGGCGCGGCCGTCGTTCTGCGCCGGGTCGATGTGCCCGGGGCCGCCGGTGCCGAGGTAGAGCTTGAACCGGCCCGGCAGCTCCGGGACCATCGCCAGGTTGCGCACCTCGTACGAGACGATGCGCACGGCCAGACCGGCGGCGGCGAGCAGCGGCCGGAGCTCGCGCTCGAACGCGCCCACCGACAGCACGAGCGAGTCGTGCCCCAGGTTGGGGAAGCCGAAGTTCATGTCGAGGAGCGCGATGTCGATGACGCGCGGGTCCTCGGGCGGCACGTCCTCGGGACGCGACACGCGCGCGAACTTGAAGGTCGGCTGGTCGGCAGGGATCATCGCGGCGCGACTGGTCGGGCTCAATCGAGAGACCACCGGACTTGGATGACAGTTGCGATCATCGCGTCAACACCTACTGCCCCGTCGGGCGTCAGTCAAGCGTGAGAGCCCCACGCCTGGGGTTCGATTCATTCTGGAGGGAGGGCCGTGCCAGCGCCGCAGGCGATCACCACCGCGCGAGCATGAGATCGGCGGTCGTGTAATACGTCGTGTAGACGACCTGCGGCCGGCCGTTCGGGCCCACGGCGATGGCCCCGCCCAGCGTGCCCGGCATCGCGTGGCCCACGACCAGGTCGTGCTCCCAGACGCCGGCCGCGTCGGTCGCGTGGTAGACGGACGTGTCGTCGAAGCCCCAGTACGCCGCGTGCCGGTGGCCCGCCCCGTCGATCGCGAGCGCGAGGTACTCGACGCGCCGCGCGGGCGTGAGGCGGGCGCTCGTCCAGGTCCCGCCGGTGCGGCTGGCGATCGAGAGGCCGAGGCCGTACGCGTAGTCGACGAAGGCGATGTGCGGCACGCCGCCCGGATCGAGCGCGAGCGAGAGGTTGACCGCGCCCTGCGAGAACCCCTGCTGCTCGACCACCTCGTGCAGCCAGGCCGCGCCGCTGCGCAGGTAGCGCAGCTCCTGGCCCATGTAGGCCCAGTGGGTGATGTGGATGGTGCCGTCGGCGGCGACGGCGACCGAGGCGAACCACCCGGGCTCGCCGGACGTGTCGAGCGTCTCGCTCGCGAGCGGCGGGGCGGTGCCGGAGAGGTGCTTGAGCGCCGCGGCCGCGGTGTCGCGGTACACGACGTGGAGCGTGCCGCCGGGCGCGACCGCGACGCCCGCCTCGCCGGCCGTGGTCGCGATCTGGGTGTGCGCCCAGCTCCCGGCCGTCGGGCCGGGCCGCGCCAGGTAGAGCACGTTGTCGGTGGCCCCGACGTAGACGACCACCGGCTGGCCGCTGCCGTCGAGGGTCATGGCGATGTCCCGCCCGCGGCCGCTGGCGATGGTCTGGACGTTGGTGGCGTCGCCGTCCGCGAGCGCGTACGCCACCGTCGAGACCTGGTCGTTCGCGTAGGCCACGTGCGCCCGGTTCTGCCCGTCGACGCGGATGCTGGCCGACTCGCCGCTGCCCACGGTGGCGACGGTGCTCGAGGTCCAGCCGCAGCAGTCGCCGGAGCACAGCGCGAAGCCCACGTCGCACGCGGTGGCGACGCAGGTCGCGCCCTGGCAGGCGGTGGCCGTGGCGGCCGCGGGGCAGACGGCGCAGGCGCCGCCGCAGCGCAGCGATCCGGGGGCGCACGCGGGCGGCCCGTCGGGGCCGGCGTCGGCCTGCGGCGGCGCGTCGGGCGGCGGGCCGGCGTCGCGGGGCCCATCCACGGGGCCGGCGTCGCGGGGCCCATCCGTCCGGCCGCCGTCGGCGGGCGGCACGCCGCCGTCGCCGGCGGGCTGGAGCCAGAGCTGCCCGAGGTCGGTGAGGCCGGCCGGGAGATCGATCGTCTTCGAGTAGGGCAGGTACCCCGCCGCGGTCACGGTCAGCACGTGGCCGCCGGGCGCGACGCCCCGCACCGCGAAGGCGCCGGCGGCGCCCGTGGTGGTCGTGACCCCCGCGACCGCGACCTCCGCCCCGGGGATCGGGACGAACGTGCGCTCCTCGACCACGACCGCCGCGAGGTCGGCCGTCGCGCCCGTGGTGCGCGCGGCGTCGGAGCAGGCCGCGGCGGCGAGCGCGAGGGCCACCCCCGCCAGGACCGGCGCCCGCGAGCGTGTCACACGTGACCTCATGACCGACCAGTATCGGCGCGGGGCGCCGGGTTCGTCAACCGGGACCGTCCGCGACCGTCCGCGACCGTCCGCCGCGCAGCGACGGCGCTCCCGAGAGACCGGGCAGCAAACTCGACCGCGGCGCCGCACGGTGGTAGGCTGCCGCACCATCGCCAGAGGTGCGCCATGACACCGGACCGCGGACCGCTGCCGTCGCTCGAACAGGCTCTCGATCAGCTCCACGCGACCGAGCACAAGTACCCTCCCGAGGCGCGGATCGCCCAGACCCGCGCGGCGCTCACCGCCAACGAGCGCCTGTGCCGCGACCGCAGCCGGGTGGACGCCTACTTCGGCTACCTCGGGCGGCGCGACATGTTCCAGCCCATCTACGGCATGGGGCACTTCCCGCACGGGCTGCCGGTGTCGCTGCCGCAGTACCTCATGGAGCTCCTCGACGCGTCGGCCCGCGTGCTGCTCGCGTTCATGCGCCGCGAGGTGCGGGAGCAGGGGCCGCAGTACTTGCTCGAGCGCGCGCCGCAGGGCTGGCTCTCCGACCAGATGGCGGCGCGGCTCCACGACTACTACCTCGCGACCGAGCCCGACCTCGCGTTCGACGTGCTGGTGTACGGCGTCAACTCCCGCCGCGGCGTCACGTTCGACGAGATGCTGCGCGGGGACGACTGGCTCCACGCCAAGATCCTCGAGGCGCAGAGCTGCGACACGTACTACGGCTGGTGGCGCGAGTACCTCAAGGCCTCGCGCCTGGTCGGGCTCGGGGACGGTTGCCGGTTCACCCTCGACACCGACGCGGCGGGGCGCCCGCTCGACGACGCGGCGCTCGATGTCCAGACGCTCGCCGCCCTCAACCACCCGTGCGCGGACGACCCGAGCGGCATCGTCTTCATCGAGGTCGACCCGGAGAAGCAGGCGAGCGGGCAGAACCTGGTCTTCATGGCCGACGCGATGGGCGGCGGCGATCAGCGCCGGCGCCCGGTCGTCCTCGACCCGCGCGACCTCGAGATCCGCGACGGCCGCGTCTTCGCCACCAAGGCCGGCTGCGAGCGCGAGATCCGCAAGGGCATCTCGCGCATCGTCGACGTCGACCTCACGGCCTACGTCCACGCGCGCGAGGCCGACGGGCAGGGCGAGGTCATCGAGCGCTTCAAGCGGATCTACGACGCGCCCCACGTCTGGGGCGATCTCAGCAAGCACCTGATGGGCTTCTACCTCATCAACAAGACCACGCTCACCCGGCTCTCCGACCTCGGCATGAGCGTCGTCGCGCGGACCGAGAGCCTCACCCCCGAGCGGGTCGAGGCGATCCGGCGCGAGCCGGGGCGGCTCGAGACCATCGCCATCAAGCCGCTGCTCGGCATGAGCGCCAAGGGCGTCATCGTCCAGCCCACGCTCACCGAGCTCACGCAGGCCGTCGCCCACGAGCCGATGCTGATGCAGGAGCTCTTCCACGCGACGCCGGTGCTCCCCGACATCAACCCGGACATCGCCGATCCCGACGTGCGCGCGGGCGTGTGCTGCGAGGCGCGGCTGCTCACCCATGGCGGCAGCCCCGCGGTCGCGCACAACCCGCACCGGGCGCGCACCGTCGGCGGCCTGTCGCGCTCGCACTATCAGAGCGCGGACCCGCGGCGCCGCATCAAGAACGACCGCGCCGGGCGCGGCTGGTACTCGAACATGGGCGCGATCCTCGCCGTGAAGGGCGAGCTCGGGCTCACCTCCAAGACCGACGCCGGCGTCGGCATGGCCCCCATTTACTGGCTCGACTGAGGAGACCCTGCATGAAGAAGATCGGCATCCTGTTCGGGATGGAGGACTCGTTCCCCTGGGCGCTCATCGACCGGATCAACGCCGAGAAGGTCGATGGCATCGCGGCCGAGCCGGTGAAGATCGGCGCGATCGAGCAGGCCGTGCCCACCGGCTACGCCGTGATCCTCGACCGCATCTCGCACGACATCCCGTTCTACCGCGCCTTCCTGAAGAACGAGGTGCTGTGCGGGACGCAGGTGGTCAATGACCCGTTCTGGGCCACCTGCGACGACAAGTTCTTCGAGAACGCGCTCGCCGTGAAGCTCGGCGTGGCGGTGCCGAAGACCGTCATCCTGCCGCACCGCGACCACCCGCCGGATACGACCGCGCAGTCGATGCGCAACCTGATCTACCCGCTCGACTGGGAGGCCATCTTCGCGAAGATCGGCTTCCCCGCGTTCCTGAAGAAGCACTGGGGCGGCGGCTGGACCCACGTCTACAAGGTCAACAGCCCCGAGGAGCTCTTCCAGGCCTACGACAAGACCAGCACGTACGTGATGATGCTGCAGGAGTCCATCACGTTCGAGAGCTACTATCGGTGCTACTGCATCGATCGGCAGCACGTGCGGGTGATGGGCTACGAGCCCCGCAACGAGTTCCTGGGGCGCTACCACGCCAACCACCCGCCGCTCACGCCGGCGCTCGAGGAGCGCATCATCAAGGACACGCTCACGCTGAACCGCGCGCTCGGCTACGACATGAACACCTGCGAGTTCGCGGTGCGCGACGGCGTGCCGGTCGCCATCGACTTCATGAACTGGGCGCCCGACTGCAGCCCCTACATCGGCGAGGACCACTACAAGTGGGTCGTCGACAAGACGGCGCTGATGCTGATCGACCGCGTGCGTAACCCCCGCAAGGACACGCACTTCCCGACGCGGCTCAGCCTCACGACGTAGCCCGCCCGCGGCGCACGTCGCGCCGGTTTCGACAGCTCAAATCGATCTTGCACGAATCTTCGTGTTCGGCCGAGCCCGCACCGGCGTCCGACGCTACATAGTCATCGGGTCAACCAGCCCAGGAGGCCAGCATGAACCGCAAGCTCATGGCCGAGTGCATCGGTACGTTCATCCTCGTCTTCGGCGGGTGCGGCAGCGCGGTGTTCTCCGCGGCGTTCCCCCAGGTCGGCATCGGGCTGCTCGGCGTGGCGCTGGCCTTCGGGCTCACCGTCGTCGGCTGCGCCTACGCGCTGGGCGGTATCTCGGGGTGCCACCTCAACCCCGCGGTGTCCGTCGGCTTGTGGGTGGGCGGCCGCTTCCCCGCGCGCGAGCTCCCTGGCTACATCGCCGCGCAGGTGCTCGGGGCCGTGCTCGCGGCCGGCGTGCTCCTGTTCCTGCTCAAGTCGACGCCCGCCGGGTACGACGCGAGTGTCGGCGGCCTCGCCGCCAACGGCTTCGGCGCGCACTCGCCGGGCCATTACGGCCTGGGCGGCGCGCTCCTCGCCGAGGTGGTCCTGACCTTCATCTTCTTGACGGTGATCCTCGGGGCGACGTCGAAGGCGGCGCCGGCGGGCTTCGCCGGGATCGCGATCGGCCTCACGCTCACGCTCGTCCACCTCATCGGCATCCCCATCACGAACCTCTCGGTGAACCCGGCGCGCTCCACCGGGCCGGCGCTGTTCGTCGGCGGCTGGGCGATCGCGCAGCTGTGGCTCTTCTGGGTGGCGCCGCTCGTCGGGGCCGCGCTCGCGGGCGGCGTCGCCCGCCTGCTTCACCGGGAGGAGCAGCAGGCCGTGCAGCCGCCCGCGGCCCTCCCCGAGCGGCCCGCGCGGGAGCGCGCGGCCAGGTAGCGCCGGCGTTGACCGCCGGTTCTGGGCCCGGGACGAGGAGGAGCGCTACCTGCCCACCG
>DASXVK010000343.1:0-10373 GCA_036504295.1 Polyangia bacterium | reverse complement strand
GGTCGGACCATCCCCGCGGCAGAGTTCAAGGCCCGCTGCCTGCGCCTGCTCGACCAGGTAGCGACGAGCGGTGAGCCGCTCGTGGTCACGAAGCGGGGCCGGCCCGTAGCGAAGCTCGTCCCCCTCGAGGAGGCCGACCGTCGTCCGTTACGTGGCAGCGTGCGGTATCACGGCGACATCACTGCGCCCATCGATGAGCGCTGGGATGCCCAGTAGTGCTCGTCCTTGACACCCACGCCTGGATCTGGCTCACCAGCGATCCTGATCGCCTGAGCGCGGCCGCGCGCCGCGCGCTCCGCAAGGACCGGCGCGCCGCCATTGCCGCGATCAGCTGTTGGGAGGTCGCGATGCTCGCGGCCCACCGTCGCATCGAGCTCGACCGGGACCCCCTCTTGTGGATGGAGCAGTCCCTCCGCGACCAGGCCATCGAGGTGCTGCCGTTGACTCCCGCGGTGGCGGTGATCTCGTCTCAGCTCGACTCGTTGCACGGCGACCCGGCGGATCGACTGATCGTGGCCACCGCGCTGTCAGTCGGCGCGTCGCTGGTCACGCGAGACGAGAAGATCCGCGACGCAGGGATCCTGAAGACCGTGTGGTAGCGTCCACCAGCGCTCGCCGCGCGCGCGGGGCCGCCACGCGCCGACCGCGCCTCCCGCCGGACGCGATTGACCGCAGGAAAGTCGCCACCGCCTCGCGCGTGGATCGGGCAAGCGGCCGCAGCAGCGGCCCCGGTCCAGGCGGAGGCGGGAGATGACGATCGAGATCACCTTCGGCAGCACCACGATCCGGGTCGCGGGCGACCTGCCGTATCGCACGTGCGCCAGCGTCCTGCGGTTCCTCGGCGAGGACAGCCGGGCCATCTACCGCCGGCAGGACGGGGCGGCCGTAGCCTGGGTCGACGTGCTGGGGCTCGTCGCGGTGGAGGCCTGACGCGCCCTCTGCTGGAGCCTGGAGCCTGAACGCTACTCGTCGCGCCCGACCCGGGTCCGCTGCTGCTTCACCGCGGTCCGGGCGTGCTTGTCGCGCAGCATCTTCTCCTTGGCGCGGCGCGAGCGGCGCCGCTTCTGGCGCCGCAGCTTCTCGATGCGCTGCGCCTCGGCGCTGGCCGCGCCGAGGAGGCGCCGCTCGATCTTCTCCGCGAGGAGCCGGCGCGCGTGGTAGCGGTTCTGCGCCTGCGTGCGCTCCTGCTGGCACTTGACCATGGTCCCGGTCGGCCGGTGGACGAGGACGACGCAGGTCGCGACCTTGTTCACGTTCTGGCCGCCCTTGCCGCCCGCGTGGACGAACGACTCCTCGAGATCCTCCTCGCGGATGCCGAGGGCGCGCAGGCGCTCCGCGAGCGCCTCGTGCTTGCCGGACGAGATGGGCGACACGACGGGGGACTGTAGCGGTGGCGGCGCGGGGGCGCCAGCGTGCGCGCCTCTGCCCGCGCCTGAGCCGGGCCATGCGCCCCCGGTGCGGCGGCACCGCAGGATCGGCCTGATGCGGCGCCCGTCGGCATCGCGCGGCGCCGCCGCCGCGTACGCACGATGAGAGTCCCGTGTCCGATCTTCGGCACGCGCCCTTCCGAACGGCGGAATCGACGGATCGGGCGCACGCCGATAGGGTCGGCGCATGTGGCGCCGGGGTCGAGGGCGGCGCGGAGATCGCCATCGATGCGCTGCGGGTGCTCGGCCCCGCCGCCGCCGAGATCGACGTGACGCTGCCGCGCAACCTGCTTCCCGGCGCGGTGACGCGCGCGATCGTCCTCACGACCGCGTGGGAGGTCGCGCGCGCGCCCTTCACCGTGCTGCCGGCGCCGCGGGTCGTCCTCGCACCCGTCCAGATCGAGCAGGGTGCCAGCGCCACGATCACGGCGGCCGGGCAGTTCACGAGCTTCGCCGGTGGGGCCACGGTGGTGACGATGCCGCCCGACGCCGGGCTCGCGGTCACGGGCTTCGCGGTGGAGTCGGCGACGGCGGCGGCGCTCGAGGTCACGGCCGACTTCGCGGCCGCTCCGGGGCCGCGCACGCTCACGTTCACGACGGGCGGCGAGGTGGTCGAAGGGACCCTCGCGATCGTCGCGGGCCCGCCCGCGGTGCGGATCGCCCCCGCGGGGGCGCGGCAGGGCGAGGATGTGGTGATCGCGGTGGAAGGCCGGAACATGGCCTTCGGTCCCGCGACCGCGGCGGCGTGGCTGCCGGCCGGCACCGAGGTGCAGACGCTGTCGGTCGACGTCGTGGATGCGGACCACGCCACGGTCACCGCGCGGGTGGCCCCGACCGCGGCCGTCGGCACGGTCAGCCTGCAGCTCGTGACCGCCACGGCGAGCGCCCAGGCGCCGTTCGCGATGCTGCCCGCGATCGCGACGGCCGCGGTCACGGTCTCGCCGGCGCAACTCCGCCAGGGCGAGACCACGCACGTGGTGGTCACCGGCACCGGGACCCACTTCGACGGCCGCACCCAGCTCGCGCTTCCGGCCGGCCTGAGCGCCGCCAACCTGGCCCCCGTGAGCACGACCCGCCTCGAGGTCGACCTCGTGGTCGCGGAGACTGCGCCCCTCGGCCCGGCGGCGCTGACCGCGACCACGGGCGGCGAGTCCGCGCCCGGCGCGCTGGAGGTCGTGGCCGGCCTGCCGCGGCTGACGCTGACCCCCGCGGGCGTGCGCCAGGGCGCGGGGCCGACCACGGTCACCGCCCTGCCCCACTTCTTCGCGCTCACCGCCGGCATGAGCTTCACGATCGACCCGGCATGCGACGCGGCGCTGCAGAGCCAGGCGATCACCAGCAGCACCCAGGCCCAGCTCGTCATCAACGTCGGTCCGCTCGCCCGGCCGGGGCCGTGCGCGATCACCGTCGCGGCGGCCGCGGCCAGCGGCACGCTCGACATCCAGCCCGGGCCGCGCGTCGCCATCGGCGCGGACGGGCGCGGCGCGATCACGCCCACCGCCCGCACCGCCTGGTTCGGCGTCGACGCCCCGGCGGGCGCGCTCATCTACGCGCGCGCGAAGCGCGACCTCACGAGCCTGCTCGACCCCTACCTCACGCTCACCGACGCCGACCGCCACACGACCCTCGCCACCAACGACAACGAGAGCCGCGGCACCGTCAACGCGCTCATCCTCTACCGCATCCCGGCCGACGGCACCTACTACTTCGGGGTCCGCGACGTCTACAACGCGACGACGGCGGGTGTCACGCTGGAGGTGCGGCGATGGAGTCCGGAGACGCTCAGCGAGACCGAGCCCAACGACACGGAGTCGGTCGCGCAGGAGATCGATCTCGCGGCGACGCCGAGCGTGCTCGTCCGCGGCGACCTCGTCGGCAGCGACACCGTCGACGTCTACCGGCTGCGCGTCCCGGCGGGCTATCACTTCGCCGCCGACGTCATCGCGCGGGAGGCGAGCCCCTACCCTGGCTCGGCCGCGGATGTCGAGCTGACGCTGCACGTCCCGGACGGGCCGCCGATCGTGAACCCCGATCGGGGCTTCGGCGCCGACCCGGTCATCTACTACACGCCGGCCGCCGACGCCGACCTCGTGCTCGAGGTCGCGCGCAGCGCCGCGGATGCGCGTGGCGGCTTCTACCTGCTGAACCTGCGGCCGGCGGTGGTGATCAACGAGATCTCCGCGCCATCGGGGGGCGACATGCACGGCGCCTTCGTCGAGGTCGTCGGCCCGCCTGCGCTCCCGCTCGCCGGCTACAGCGTCGTAGTGGGCGGCTTCAGCCACGATTTCACCGGCTGCAACTGCGCGCTCGGCTACACCGGGCTCGAGGTGCTCGGGCACGACGTCACCGCCATCGCGGCGCAGGTGATCGACGCTGGGCTGGCGCTGCCCGCGGGCGGGACGGTGGAGCTGTGGCGCGGGGGGGTGCGGGTGGATGGGTTCACGTACCCGGCGGCGAGCGGGGCGTACCGCTTCGGGCGCGGGTTCAGGATCGACACGGACGCAGCGGGGGATGCGATCACGCAAGTGGAGGACAGCGCGAATGAGGCGAACTACTCGATGGTGCCGTGAGGCGCGGGACCGCGCGCCGTGGGTGGTCCTTGCAGGACTCGCGGCGGGGCTGGCCGCCTGCGGGTCGACGCCCTCGTCATCGCCGGTGGTCGACGCGGCCAGCGCCGATGAGGCGGTGACCGCGGATGCGCCCGCGCCCGCGGACCTTGCACTCGCGGCGGACGCAGCGCCGCAGGTAGTCGAGGGCTGGCTGGCGCGGGACTTCATTGTAAGTGTGCCCACTGCCCCGGGGCCGCTCATGGCGCAGATCATTTCCGCCGTGCTGCGCCGGAACGCGGGTGGGGATCCAGCCGACGGCCGGCTTGTCTGGCTCCTGCGCGTCGAGCCCTTGTCGGAGACCGAGGGCCGCCTCTCCTTTGGCGTCGGAGAGATCCTCGACGAGCCGGGCGAGATCTACCGGTTTCGCAGCGATCTGCCGCCCGTCGTGGTGAGCGCCGTAAGGCACCAGGCGCTCGACGGCGACGCCGGGCCGGACTACTGGGATTTCAGCGTCGACCAGATGACGGTGCCGTTCGCGATGCCCCTCCACCCGGGCGGGGCCGATCCGGCTTCGGTGCTCACCAGCCTACCTGGTTACAGGCTCGACGTGAGTCGCGGCCCGACCTATCCCTGGCCCTACCTCAGCGTCCTCGATGCACAGATGGATCAGCAGGCAGCCTGCGCGGTGTGGGCGAACGGTATCAACCTGCTCGACTACCTCGACGACCTCCCGACGCAGAACGTTAGCGGTGACACGGGCTCGGTGGACTACCAGACCTGCGCCAGCAGGTCGCAGCCCGGCGAGACCTTCAGCCTTTCGATTCGGATCACCACCTTCTATCCCATCAACCTGGTGGTGGACCAATGACCATGCGGAGGCCGACCATGACTCGCGTGCCCCTTCCCCTGGCGTTCGTGCTGGCCGTCGGTATCCTTGGCAGCGGTGGTTGCGCCGCGGACTCCACCGACACGCAGTCCCGGCTGCTCCAACTCCCCGATGGCGGAATCGACGCGTATGGCGCGGCGGAGTGCCATACCGCGCCGGGCCTTGCTTGTGCGCAAACAGGGAATGCCTGCAAGGCGTCAGAGTGTCTCCACGACCGGCGCCTGTGCCAGGCCGGCAAGCTGCTGGATCTCGCGCACTCGTTTGCCGATCAGGCTCCCTTCAGGGTGAGGAAGGCCGCTCTCGAGGTCGCTCGGGGCCTCCTGGAGCAAGCGTTGCTCGGCGAGCAGCCAGACGACCCCGTCGGAGGCGCCCAGGGTGCCATCATCCAGCAGTTGATGGGCTACGGTCCGGCATTCGAGAATGCGGCGCAGTGTTCGACGGTCCCGGGGGACAGCGACACCCAGCAGCGCTACTACATCAAGCTCGCGAGCGCCGTCTCCTCACTGACCGCGACGACGCGCGAGCTCATCGAGATGGACCTCGCGGAGGCGGACCAGGCAGTGGGCCTCTACCAGGAATACGCGGAGTCCCGCACCAAGGAATGGAAGGGGCCCATCGACCTGGTCGCGGGCGGCTCCCGAAGCAGCGCGCTGAACCGGCTGATCGGTTTGCCAACGAGCTTCTGGGAGATGGTCGGCAACGGAGGCGGCCTTGCCGAGCGTCCGACGAACCTCACGCTGCTGGAGCCGTGCACCGTGGACACCAGCCGCCCCGATGTTCAGGCGGCGCTCACGATGCGGAAGCGGTTCGACTACGGCGTGGGGTACAACTCGACCAAGCTGCCGACGGAGGAGGACAACCCGAAGCTCGTCACCGTGGTCAACGAGGTCCTGAGCCGGGAAGGCGTGAAGGAGCTCAAGACAACGGCAGGTGGCGGCGTCGAAGCCGTCATCAAGCAGTACAATCCGGGGGACGCCGCCAAGATCATCGTCGATTTCGGCAGTAACCCACGGGCATTCGAGCAGGCGGGCCTCTACCTGGAGCAGGAGCGCGAGGTTCTCTATCGCGATCCCGTGCCGTTGACCAGCGCCACGACAGCGGTTCCCCGGGACAGCGTCCTCCCGACGCCGATGAGCTATGGCACCCTTCAGCAGCGGCGCCTGAAGACCCGCGCCTCCTCAGAGTTCGGCTTCGCCGATGCGGGGCTCTACTATCGATTGGGGCAAATTCGAGAAAAGCTCAAGGAACTTGACGAGCCCACCGTCGGCGGCGACTCGCTGGCCGCAACCCGGAAGGAGATTGACAGTCTCATCGGGACTGTCTCGGTCGACTGGCAAGCCTCGTTCGACGTTAACCACGTCGTTTGCCCGCTGCATCAGGATGGAACACCGGCGCGCTACCTGCTCGTCTTCGTCAATTTCGACAACACTGTCGATGTGCCGGACGCCATCACCAACCACCTGTGGATGTTCTATGGGGAACGCAACGCCGCCTGCGCCAGTTTCGGCAAGCATGGTGCGGAAAACCCGTGCACCCCCACGACCGAGGCGGGCGACGTCATGGGCGGCAGATTCTTGCGATATTACACCTCCCAGTCCGCCTGGTATGGCATGTGCGACCCGCCTGACTACCCGTTCATCTACTGGCAGACTGCGCCACTGCCAAACCCGCGCGGCGTGCCCTTTGACGCGGCGGACCTCAAGCAGATCACGCTTGACCACCCGACGCACACGCTGTCGCAGAGGAGCCCGATCGGCGGCTCGCTCGTCGAGCTTGGTCTGCGGATTAGCGAGCGCTCGCCCAAGAACTGCGGAGAGTCGCGCTTCAACTCGCTCGGCCTCCCGCGCGACCTGGTGCCGCCGCTCGAGAACGAGCTCATCGACACCGGGAAGCCCTACGAGAACTCGTTCAACTACTACCTGAACCTGGCGGAGCAGGCCGCGCGCGACGCCTTCAACCTCGCGGAGGAGGCGCGCAAGGTCGAGACCGAGATCAAGATGGGGGAGCGGACCCTGCCGGACACGATCAACAACCTGCACGCCGACGCGAACGACCAGATGGGCCAGATCTGCGGCGCGGCGGCCGACCCGAAGGTCGGCTGCCACGCGACGATGGTGAAGCTGCCCTTTTCGAACTTCAACATGCTTCCCGAAGGCGCGTGCACCGGCGGGATGCCGACCCAGCCCCAGTCGTCGTCGCCGAATCCGGAGGATACCGCCACCTTCGTGGAGGGGGTCGCCACCTTCGTGAATGGGCAGGCCTCGTGCATCTTCGCCAAGCTGAGGGCGGTCGAGGTCACGGTCCCCGCGGAGTTCGCCTTCGACGGCGAGATGACCGCCCAGGAACAGGCCCGTTACGGGGGCGAGTACCTTGTGGTGTCTGATCCCACCTCCGCTCCCCGCCCGACGGTCTCCTGATCCCAAATTCGCGTCCGGCGTCCTCACGCGCGTCGCCGACGTCCACGGCAACGTCACGGAGTACCACTACCTCGTCCACGGCGGGCAGAGCTACCTGAGCTACGTCCGCTACAACAACAACGCATCCGGCGCGTTCCAGCACCAGATCGACTTCAGCTACGAGACGCGGCCGGACCTCATCACCTCGTATCTCGCGACGTTCGGCGTGCTCACCGCCTGGCGCGCCACGAAGGTCGAGGTGCGCACGGACTACGGCCAGGGCACGCGGCAGCTCGTCCGGCGTTACGTGCTCAGCTACGAGCCGTCGCGCTTCCGCTCGCTGCTCAAGAGCGTCCAGCTCTTCGGCAGCGATGGCACGACGTCGCTCCCGGCCCTGGAGTTCAGCTACACCGGCCTCGAGCACCACCGGGACGCCGACGGCGTCGACACCGCGGGGTTCGTCCCCGGCTTCGGCGGTCTCGACGGCACCGTGCACACCCTGCCGCAGTCGCCGCCCTACAGCATCGACGACCTGCGCAACGAGCTGCTGGACATCGATGGCGACGGGCTGCCGGACCTCTTCTTCACCGACCCGGCGCGGTTGGGCGGCCGCCACTCGTACGTGCTCAACGACGGCGGCGCGCTGTGCGCCTCGCGGCCGGACCTCGCGGAGGTGTGCGCGACGACCGCTGCCCTCGACGGGCTCGCGATGGCGCGCGAGCTCGGGCTCGCCACGCCATCGGGCCAGATCACGCTCGGCAACTCCAACGTGCAGCTCCTGGACCTCGACGCCGACGGCCGGGTCGAGCTGCTGCACATGCCGCACCTGACTGATTACACCTTCTATCGCTCCAAGTGCGACGAGCCCGCGACCGACGGGCGGCGGCGCGTGTGCCACTGGGAGCCGCCCGCGGACGGGCCCACGCCCGCCAACCCGGACATCGATCTCACGAAGGACGCGACCGCGATCAAGCTGCTCGACGCGAACGGCGACCGCCGCATCGACGTCGTGCGCACCGCGGGCACGCGGATGGAGACCTACCTCAACCAGGGGCAGCCCCAGCGGTGGGGCTTCGGCGCGGCCGTCACGAGCTGCATCCTCGAGGCGGGCGGGCCGATCGACCTCGCTGACCCGCGCGTCAAGCTCGCGGACATGAACGGCGACGGGCTGACCGACATCGTGCTCGTGCGGCCGAACGCCATCGTGTACTGGCCGAACCGCGGCCCGGGGGTCTGGGGCGACGGACCGGCGGACTGCCCGGCGGGGACGGTGGGGACCGGGCGGGAGCGGCCGATCACGGGCTCCCCGTGGTTCCTCGACGTGAGCGAGCTGCACCTGGGCGACGTCAACGGCGACGGGCTCGCCGACCTGGTGCGGGTGCGCGCCGACGAGGTCGACGTGTGGCTCAACCGCGGCGACGACTCGTTCACCGACCGCGTGATCATCCCGGGCACGCCGTTCCACGCCGGCTTCACGAACCACGTGCGCTTCGCCGACCTGAACGGCACCGCGACGCCCGACATCGTGTGGGGCGACGGCGGGAAGTACCGGTTCATGGACCCGGCCGGCGGCGAGCGACCGGGGCTGCTCAAGCGCTACGACAACGGCATGGGCAAGGTGGTCGAGGTCGCCTACCGACCCTCGACGGCCTTCTACCTCGATGACCGCCTCCACAACTACGAGTGGAAGGATCGGCCGCCGTTCCCCACGCCGCTCGTGTACGAGGTCACGACCCAGGACGGCCTCGGCAGCCGGGACCTCGTCACGCGCTACCACTATCGCGACGGCTACTACGACGGGGTCGAGCACGAGTTCCGCGGTTTCCGGTACGTGGAGACGTGGGCGCTCGGCGACGACCAGGGGTCGACCACCGACGTTCATGCGCCGACCGCGGTCACCGCCTCCTACTTCCACAAGGGCGACGAGTGCGTGCCGCGCGGTGGGGCTTGCGCCGGCAACGACGACAGCGGCCGCCACCTCGAGGCGCTCAAGAACCTACCGTACCGCGTCGATGTGTACCAGCCGGCCGGTCCAACGCGGGCCGAGGATCTCGCGCACCCCGCCGGCCGCGTCTACCAGAGCATCACGCACACGACCTACGCCCTGCGCGAGCTGTACCACCGCGTGGGCGACGGCGCGGGCACGACGACGCAGGTGTGGCAGACGACGACGGACGCGGTGCAGTTCAGCACCCACGGGTTCGTCGCCGGCACCGCCACGCTGTCGCTCCCGACCTACTCGCTGCAATGGATCGATACGAGCACGAGCACCGCGCCGCCCGAGGACGTGCCGCTCGCCGGCGCCGAGTACGCGCACGTGCGCAAGACGAGCGAGCTCGATCACTTCGGCAACGAGGTGGTGGCGACCGACGTGGGTCGGGTGTCGGAGAGCGAGGCCATCACCACCGAGCGCACCTTCGCGCGCAACGAGCCGCTGTGGATTCATCGCCAGGTGGAGTCGTGGGTCGATGGCGCCGCGGGGCTGAAGCTCAAGCACCACAAGTGCGAGCACGACCAGCTCCCGGCCGGCCAGGTCGGCAGCCGCGGCCTCGAGACCAAGTGCTGGAACGTCCTCTACCCCGGCGAGACGGTCGTTCAGGGTCACGAGACGACGTACACGAGCTGGGGCCTGCCCGCGTACGTCAAGACCGCCGGCCGCAGCGAGCAGTGGCTCGAGTACAGCGACCCGAGCGGGTACGCGACGCTCGTCAGCGCCGAGACCGAGCGGGTAGGCGAGGACACGGATCCGGTCAGCCTGCTCACGAGCCACGCCGACTGGGACCCGGGCTTCGGCGCCATGGTGCGCTACCGCGACTGGAACGACCAGGCGACCCAGCTCGTCCTGGACCCCCTCGGCCGCATCACGCAGGTGGTGAAGCCGCGCGCGCCCGGCAAGGAGGCGTGCAGCGAGCCTTCCGTGCGCCTCAGCTACACCGTCGGCGCGCCGCTGTCGCGCATCGACACGGCCGCGTCCGAGGACGACTGCGCCGAGGGCGCCAAGCTGCGGAGCATCACCTACGTCGACGGCCTCGGCCGCACCCGGCTCAAGCTCACGGAGGGGGACGGGCCCGGGGAGTGGATCGCCCAGGACTACGTCACCTTCGATGCGAAGGGC
>DASXVK010000342.1:0-2983 GCA_036504295.1 Polyangia bacterium | reverse complement strand
AGCCGTAGCCGACGCTGGCGCCGGCGGGCACGTCCTGGAGCTGCGCCACGCGGGTCTTCCAGGAGAGCACCGGCGCGAGCGTGAGGTGCGTGTGGCGCCGCGTCCGGCTCGAGACGAGGGTCTCGCGGGAGGGCCAGTGGCTTCGCTCGCGCAAGAAGGGCCCACGGCAGTCCTACGTCACCATCGGGGTACGCCGCGCCGCCAACGGGGGCAGCCCCCTGCCTTGCGCCAGATCGCTGGCGTTGCTGTCGGAGGGAAGTGACGGGCGGTCAGCCGCAGTCAGCCGCGGCCGGTCAGCCGCGGCCTGCCTTGACAGGCGCCCGGAGCGACCTCCATGATCGCGTCATTCATACCCCCGCCTCGCGCGAGGTCGGGCGGGCCGTTCCTCCGAACGGCTGCGGGAGGTAGACGGAGAAGCACCGGGACGACCACCGCTTCGACTGCATCCGCGTCCGCATCTCGAGGACGTACGCCACGCTCCGGGCGGCGATTCCGCGATGGCAGTCTCGGCGGTCCCTTGAGGAATGGAGCCCTCGTATGACCCGTCCGAACGCCCCGCGTATCCAGGCGCCCGCGTCCAGTTCGACGACGCACCACAGGTCCAGGCGGTAGCGTACGCGCATGGCGTCCTCGCCGAGGGCCTCCGCGACCGCGGCGCGCTTGCGCCGCGCACTCCGTCACCGTGTCGGTCGCCGCGTCGCTGCCGTGCCGTCGAGAGATGGAGGCTGGACATGAGAATCCTGCACGTCATCCACGGCTATCCGCCCCGCTACAACGCCGGGTCGGAGGTCTACACGCAGACGCTCTCGCGGGCACTTGCGGCGCGCCACGAGATCCACGTCTTCACGCGCCAGGAGCATCCGTTCGAGCCGGACTTCGTCGTGCAGCACGAGATCGATCAGGGGGGTGTCACGCTGCACATCGTCAACCACCCCAACAGCCGCGACCGGTACCGGCACGAGGGCATCGACCGCCGCTTCGACGATGTGCTCGACGAGGTGCGCCCCGATCTCGTGCACATCGGCCACCTGAACCACCTCTCCACCTCCATCGTCGAGCGGGCCGCGGCGCGCAGCTTGCCGATGGTCTGCACGCTCCACGACTACTGGTTCATGTGCCCGCGCGGGCAGTTCCTCCGTATGCACCCAGGACCGGCGGACCCGCCCTGGCCGGCGTGCCACGGCCAGGAGGACCGGCGCTGCGCCATTCACTGCTATGCGCGTTACCTCTCCGGCGACTCGCGTGATATCGAGCGGGACCTCGCGTACTGGACCGACTGGGTGGGGCGCCGCATGGCGCACCTCCGTCGGGTCGCCGGCCTCATTGACCTGTTCATTGCGCCGTCGCAGTACCTGCGCCGGCGGTTCATCGACGGGTTCGGCGTGGCTGCAGACCGGATCACCTACCTCGACTACGGCTTCGATCACACCCGGCTGGCCGGCCGGCTGCGCGCCCCGGAGCCGGCCTTCGTCTTCGGCTACATCGGCACGCACACGCCCGGTAAGGGTATCCATCACTTGCTCGAGGCGTTCGGTCAGCTGCGCGGTCGCCCTCGCCTGAGGATCTGGGGTCGCGCTCGCCCGGACACAAGCGCCCTGCGCGCCCTCGCGGACCAACTGCGCGGGGATGCGGCCGCACGGATCGAGTGGCTCCGCGAGTACCACAACGGCGAGATCCGGAGGGACGTCCTCGACCGCGTCGATGCTATCGTGGTGCCGTCCATCTGGCCCGAGAACTCGCCGCTCGTGATCCACGAGGCGCTGCACGCGCGGGTGCCCGTTATCACGGCCGATCACGGCGGCATGCGGGAGCAGGTGGGGCGCGAGGTCAACGGCCTGCTGTTCCGGTTCCGGGACCCGAACGACCTCGCCGCGCAGATGCAGCGCCTGGCCGATGATCCGCCGCTCGCCGCGCGACTCGGGGCGCGCGGCTACCTGCACTCGGCCTCCGGTGACGTGCCCGCGCTCGACGAGCACGTCGCTGCCGTCGAGAACCTCTACCGGTCGGTGATCCACCGCCATCCGCGCCGGCCACCGCGGCCCGGACCGTGGCGCATCACGTTCGAGACGAACCCGGACGACTGCAACCTCCGGTGCGTCATGTGCGAGCGTCAGGCGCCGATGCTCGAGCCGAAACGGAGCGGCGCGCCGCGGCGCATGGCCTCGCAGCTCATCGAGAAGGTCCTGCGGGACTGCCAAGGGACCGTGCGCGAGATCATCCCGTCGACCATGGGCGAGCCCTTGCTCTATCCGGAGTTCGACGAGGTGCTCGGGCTCTGCGCGCGGTACGGGGTCAAGCTGAACCTGACGACGAACGGCACGTTCCCGATCCGCGGCGCCCGGCCGTGGGCTCGACTCATCGTACCGGTCACGTCGGATGTGAAGGTCTCGTGGAACGGCGCGCAGGCGCCGACCGCGGAACGCGTGATGGTCGGGCTCGATTTCGCCCGCGCCGTCCAGAGCCTGCGGGACTTCGTCGCCGTGCGCGATGAGCACGCCGCGGCCGGCGGCAATCGCTGCCGGGTGACGCTGCAGATGACCTTCTTGGAGGCGAACCATGCGGAGCTCCCCGCCATCGTGGAGTTGGCCGCCTCGTTGGGGGTCGACCGAGTGAAAGGGCACCACCTCTGGGTTCACCACGGCGGCATGGCGGCGCAGTCCATGCGACAGAACGCGGCCAGCATCGCGGCCTGGAACGAGGTCGTGCGCGCGACCGAGGCGGCCGTTGAGCGCTGCTGGCGTCAGTCGGGAGCGCGGGTCATCCTGGACAACATCTTCCGGCTCGACGCCGGCGCCATCGCCGACCTCGCCCCCGAGGCGCCGTGCCCGTTCCTCGGCCGGGAGGCGTGGATCGGCGTGGACGGCCGGTTTGCGCCGTGCTGCGCCCCCGACGCCGAGCGCCGCCGCCTCGGCGAGTTCGGCGACGTAGGCGACCTGGCGCAGATCTGGACCGGCGAGGCCTACGCGCGGCTGCTCGCCGGCTA
>DASXVK010000341.1:0-2875 GCA_036504295.1 Polyangia bacterium | reverse complement strand
CGCGTCCGCGCCCCGTATCCGCCCCGCGACTGCCCCAACTCCAGGCCCTCCGGCCGGGGTGGTTCTGCCCATACCCCCAGAGGCCCCCAGAGGCTGGTGCCGAACGCCGCGCGTTTGCGTTTGCGTCGCGCCCCGGCTTCGGGCTAGATCCGTGGGGTGCCGCCGCGCGAGGGCTTCGATTCGATGGACGATGGCGCGCTGGTCACCGCGGTGCTCGCTGGTGACCCGGCGGCCTGGCCCGCGTTCCAGGCGCGCTTCGAGCGGCTCATCCTGTCCTGCATCCGCAAGGCGCTCGGCTGTTACGCCGCCCGCTCGAGCCCCGAGGACATCGAGGACCTCGTGTCGGGCGTCTGCCTGAACATCATCAAGGACGACTACCGCAAGCTGCGCATGTTCGATCCGCGCCGGGGCTACCGGCTCTCGAGTTGGGTCGGCCTCATCGCGACGAACACGGTCATTGACGCCTTGCGTCGGCGCGACCCGCGCCCCGTCTCGCTGGATGAGCCGGGCGCGCCGGGCATCGACGCCCCCAGCGGCGCGCCTGATCCGGAGGCCCACCTGGCGAGCGCCGAGGAGGCTGAGATCCTCGCCCAGGCGCTGGCCCGGCTCTCGGCCAGCGACCGCCTGTTCCTCGAGTACACGCTCGACTACGAGCTGGACCCCGTCGACCTCGCGCGGCAGATGCAGGTCGCGGTGGCGACGATCTACAGCCGCAAGAACAAGGTGCGCGAGAAGCTGCGCAAGCACGCCCTGACGATCCTCGCCGCCTCGCAGGAAGGATCGCCCACGGGCCGCGTACGACCCAAGAGATAACGCATGCGCGGCAAACCGGACATGAGCGACGAAGCGGTGCAGCGCCTGCTGCGCGACCAGCGCCGCGCCCGTGGGGTGCCGGCGCCCGGGCCCGCCGATCCCACCGACGAGGCCGTGCTCCGCTACATCGACGGCGCGGCCACCGCGGCCGAGCGGCGGGATCTCGCGCAACGGCTCGCCCGCAGCGCCCGCGCCCGCGACCTGGTCGCCATCTTGACGGCGGCCTTGCCCTCGCCGCCGGTCGCCGTCGAGGAGCCGGGCGCCCTGCGGCTGGTCTTCCTCCTGTGCCGGGACGCGCTGCGGCTCGTGCGGGCCTCGCAGCCGCCGCTCCTCGTCGCCGGGGCCGCGGCCGTGCGCGGCGCGGCCGCCACCACGCCCACCACCTACGAGTTCGCGGCGCACGTCGGGGAGCTGGACGCCGCCGTCGTGCTCGACCGTGCGCAGGATCGGCTCGACGTGCGGCTCACGCTGCGACACGCGGGTGCGCCCGTCGAGGACGCGCGGGTGGTGGCGCTGCGCGAGGGCCAGCTCTGGGCCTCGGCGCCCACCGAGGCCGACGGGGCCTGCACGTTCGCGATCGCCGTGGCCGGGCACTACCGCCTGCAGGTACGGCGCGGCGGCGTGACCGTCGGCGCGGTGCAGCTCGACGTGCTGGACGAGGCCGGGGCCTGATCAGCGGGGGCTGTCGCCGAGCGTGAGGGCGTGGGGCCCTCGCGTCTCGGCGCTTTTTTGCTGCGCCCCCGGTTCAGCGGCAGTGCGTCTGCGCGGCCTGCTGCGCCGGCTTGTAGCCCGGCTGCAGCTGCAGCGCGGCCCGAAACGCCTGACACGCCGGCCCCACCTTGCCGAGGGTGAGGTAGAGGCTCCCGATGCGGTGATGCCGGGCCGGCCGCGCTGCCGTGGGCGCCAGGCGGACCGCCTTCTCGAGGTGGTGAATCGCGGCCCAGGCCTCGCCGGCGCGCAGGTGCGACGAGGCGAGCAGGTCGCGCACCCGGGGCTCGTCGCCCCCCTGAAGGAGCCGCGTGAGGAGGGCGCGGGCGGCCGCGTGCTGGTTGCGGTCGATGAGCTGCCGCGCCCGGTCCAGCTCGGCCGTGCGCTGCTGGCGCGCCTGTTCGGCCTCGGCCCGGCGCTGGTGGCGGCGGGCCCGGGCCTGCGCGGCCCGCTCCTCCGCCGCGGTCAGGGGTCGGGCTGCGGCCGGCGCGACGGTCGCGGCGGCGGCGGCGGCGGGCGCGCTCGCCGCCACGGAAGGTGCGGCGGCGTCCCGCGGGGCGCCCGCGATGGCGGCCGACGGCGGGGTCGCGACGGCCGGCTGCGACGGAGGCGTCGCAGGAGGGGCCGCACCGGCGCGCAGCTCCGGCGCGGTCCGCGGCGCCGGGGCAGGGGCGGGTGCCGGCCGGGGCGCGGGCCAGAGGACGAAGGCGAGCGCCGCGGCGGCGACCAGCGCGGCCGGAACCGCGAGCGCCAGCACGAGCGTGGTACGGCTGCGGCGCCGCGGCAGCTCGATTCGCGCCGTCGCCACGGGCGGTGCGCTCGTGGGCGGCGGCGCGGCCGGCGCGGGGGCAGCGCTCGCCGGCGGGGGCGCGGCCGGCGCCGGCGGTGCGCTCGCGGGCGGCGGCGCCGGCGCGGCGCTCGCGGCCGGGGGCGCGGCGGGCGCCGTCGCGGCGGGCGATGCGCTCGCGGGTGGGAACACGGCGGGCGTGGGCTCGACCTGGGCGGGTACCGGCTCTGGCGGTGCCGCAGGCGCGGGCGGCGGGCGCAGTCGGCTCTGGAGCGGCCGGAGGCGCTCGGCGGCCGGTGTGGGCGCGGCGGCGGGCGCCGCGGCGGGCGCCGCCGGGCTCTCGCGCAAGCGGCTCAGCTCGCCCCGCAGCGCGGCTATCTGTGCCTCGGCGGCGCGGAGCTTCGCGTCGCGGCCGGCCTCGACGGTCGCGTCCGCCGCCGGCCGCGGGGCGCCCGCGGCGGCGGGCGTGCCCGCGGGGCCGCTGCGGGCCGCGCGAGCCGCGCTGCCCGGAATGACGGCGTGGCGCAGGTGCCCCAGCTCGCTCTCGAGCACGCCGAGCGCCTTCTC
>DASXVK010000340.1:0-2590 GCA_036504295.1 Polyangia bacterium | reverse complement strand
CGCTCGAGCGGAAGTGGTCGCGCGGCGCGCCCGCCGCCGCCTCGGCGGGCACCGCGGTCACCACCTTCGTCACGCGCGTGCGGTGATCGGCGTGCCACGCCATGAGCAGCCGCCGGCACACGAGGTCGTAGACGCGCGCCTCGTCGGGGTTGAGCGGCTTGCCGGCGCGCGGCGTCACGGTCGGGATGATGGCGTGGTGGTCCGAGACCTTCGCGTCGTCGACGAAGCGGCGCGACAGCGGCGCCGTGCCGGTGCCCGGGGCCACCGCGTCCCGGTACGCGGGCGCGACCGCGGCGACGATGGGGCCGAGCGTGGCGGCCACCGAGGCGCTCAGGTGGCGACTGTCGGTGCGCGGGTAGCTCAGGAGCTGGTGCTTCTCGTAGAGCGCCTGGGCCGCCGTCAGCGTCGCCTGCGCGGTCAGCCCGAAGAGGCGGTTCGCGTGGCGCTGCAGCTCGGTGAGATCGTAGAGGGGCGGCGGCGCCGCGCTCTTCTCGGTGCCGGCGCAGCTCACCACCACGCCGCGCTGCCCGGTGCACCGCGCGCGGATCTCCTCCGCCAAGGCCCCGTCGGCCGGCAGGCGCGCCGCCTGGTCCTCGCCCTCGGCCTTGACCCGGGCCGGGTCGAACCAGGTGCCGGCGTAGGCCGCGGGCGCCGCGCCGAACGTGGCCTCGACCTCGCGGTACGGCACGGCGCGGAAGTCGCGGATCGCCTGCTCGCGGGTGACCAGCATCGCCAGGGTGGGCGTCTGCACGCGGCCGACGGACATGAGGTCGGGGCCGAACTTGAGCGTGTAGCCGCGGCTGAAGTTCATGCCGACGAGCCAGTCGGCCCGCGAGCGCGCCTCGGCCGCCGCGGCCAGCCGGTCGAAGGCGGCGCCGGGCCGCAGCTCCCGGAAGCCCGCCTTGATCGCGTCGGGCGTGAGCGACGACACCCAGAGCCGGTCGACGGGCTTGCTGCAGCCCGCCTGCCGGTAGATGTAGCGGAAGATGAGCTCGCCCTCGCGGCCCGCGTCGGTCGCGCACACGACGCGCGTCACCTCGGGCGCGTTCAGCACCGCCGCGACCAGGGCGAAGTGGTCCGCCGTCTGCTGGTGCACCCGGAGCCGCCACTCCCGCGGCAGCATCGGCAGCTGCCCGAAGCGCCACGGCTTCCACGCCGGGTCCAGCTCGTGCGGCTCGGCGAGGCCCACGAGGTGCCCGATGGCCCAGGTGACGACGTAGCCGTTCCCGCGCCGCAGCCCCGGCCCCTTCTGGGTGGCGCCCATCACGTCCGCGATGGTGCGGGCGACGGACGGCTTCTCGGCGATGACGGCGACGGTCACGGCGGCTCCGCGGCCACGATAGCGAAGCGCGCGATCACGGGCAACGCGTTCGCGCCGGGCGCGGCCCCCGCTGGTCTCGGGGACGGAGTGGGATTACCATGGCGCGACGGCGCCTGCGCGCCGGACGACGACGCTCCATGGAGCCCCAGCCGCCGCCCGCCAGCCTCCCGGTCCGCCTCGGCGAGGTGATCGCCGGCAAGTACCGGATCGACGAGATCCTGGGCGCCGGCGGCATGGGCGTGGTCGTGGGCGCCCGGCACCTCCAGCTCGCGGCCCAGGTCGCCATCAAGTTCCTGCTCCCCGAGGCCGTCGGCCAGCCCGACGCCGTGGCCCGCTTCCTGCGCGAGGCGCGCGCGGCGGCCCACATCACGAGCGCGCACGTGATCCGCATCACCGACGTGGACGCGCTCCCGAGCGGCGCCCCGTACGTCGTGATGGAGCTGCTCTCCGGCCGGGACCTCGGCGCCGAGCTCGCGGCGCGCGGCCGCCTCCCGGTGGCGGAGGCGGCGGGCTGGGTGCTCGAGGCGCTCGACGCCATCGCCGAGGCCCACCGGCTCGGCATCGTGCATCGCGACCTGAAGCCGCAGAACCTCTTCCTCGCCGCGCAGGCCGACGGCACGCGCCAGCTGAAGGTGCTCGACTTCGGCATCTCCAAGGTGACGCGCACCGACTGGGTCGGCGCCGACCTGACCGTGTCGCGGGCGCTGCTCGGCTCGCCCGCGTACATGGCGCCGGAGCAGCTGCGCAACGCGCGCGACGTCGATCACCGGGCGGACCTCTGGGCGCTCGGCGTCATCCTGCACCAGCTCGTCACCGGGACGCTGCCCTTCAGCGGCGAGACGCTGCCCACGGTGTGCGCGGCGGTGCTCACGGCGGAGACGCCGTCGGTCGCGCGCGAGTGCCCCGCGGCGCCGCCCGCGTTCGCGCGGCTCGTCGCCGCCTGCCTGGACAAGGACCCCGCCCGCCGGCCGCAGCACGCCGGCGAGCTCGCGCGCGCGCTCGCCGCGTTCGCCCCGGCGGCGGCCGCGCCGCTGGTCGCGCGGATCGCGCGCATCAGTCTACAACGAGGCTCGTCTCCGACTCGCCTCAGCGGCGGGGAGATCCCGCCCACGCGCCGCGGCGACGAACGGGTGCCGCCGCTCGCGACGTCCGGCGCGCGCCGCCGGCCGCGCGGCGCGTTGCTCCTGCTCGCCGTGAGCGGCGCGGTCTTCGTCGCCGGCGCGGCGGCGGCGGCGTGGTGGCTCGGCCGGGCGCCGGCCCGCCCGCCGG
>DASXVK010000339.1:0-17010 GCA_036504295.1 Polyangia bacterium | reverse complement strand
CCGGCGGGCGTGCCGCCCGGCACGGCGCCGAGGGCGGCGGCGGCGCCCGCGGCGTCACCGGCCGCGAGGCGCACGCGGGCGCGGGCGAGCGGCTCCCGGGTCTCGAGCTGGCCCGCGATGGCGCGGGCGAGCTCCGCCGCGGGCTCGGGGCCGAGGACCTCCGCCCAGCCCGCGACCAGCCGCGCGCGGACGGTCTCCGCGCCGGGCCGCTCCAGCGTCAGCCAGAGGACGGCGAGCGCCTCGAGCACGCGGGCCTCCGCGACCCGGGCCGGCGCGTGGCCGAGGGCGGCGCTCGCGCGCAGCGCGACGGCGGCGGGCCCGAGGTCGCCGCGGGCGACGAGGTGCTCGCCGAGCGCCGCGAGCGCCGGGCCGGGGCCGGGCGCCCCCGCGGCGGCGTCGTGGAGCTTGCGCCACTCGCCGGGCGCGTCGCCGCCGAGGCGGAGAAGGAGCGCGCGCCCCGCCGCGGCCTCCGGCCCGCCCCCGCCCAGGGCCTCGGCCCAGCGCAGGTGGCGGTCGGCGGCCGCGAGGTCGCCGAAGAGCAGCGCCTCGCGGCCGAGGCGGCGACGCAGCTCGGGGTCGCCCGGCGCCGCGTCGAGCGCGCGGTCGAGAGCCCCGCGGGCCTCGTCGAGGCGCCCGGCCAGGCGCAGCAGCGCGGCTTGCACCAGCGGCGCCGCCGGCGCGGGCTCGGCGAGCGCCAGCCCGGGGTCGAGCAACGCGTCGAGCTCGCCGGGGGCGAAGCTCTCGTCGGCGACGAGCGCCCGGACGAGCCCCGGCCGGGTGATGGTCCAGCCGCGGTCGAGCGCGACGCGGGCGAAGCCGGCGGGCGCCCGCGCGGCCAGGGCCGTGCAGGCCGGGACGTCGGGGCCGACCGCCGCGGCGCACGTCGCCGCGGCCGCGGGCGGCGGCCCGACGGGCGGTACGGCTGCGAGCAGGGACGCGGCGACGGCGGCGGGCGCCGGGCCGAGGCGCGCGGCGGCCGCGGCGTCGCGCCGGGCGCCGGCGGCATCGCCCAGCGCCAGCCGCTCCCGGGCGCGCTCGACCAGGAGCTCGCCGAGCTCCGGCTCCGCGCCGCAGCACCCCGGCCGCGCCTCCGCCACGCGGGCGTAGGCGGCGAGCGCCCGCGCCTTGTGCCCGGCCGCGCGCTCGGCCCGCGCCAGTGTCGTCCACGCCTCGGCGGCGACGCGGGGCCGTGGCCGCAGCGCGAGCGCGGCTTCGGCATCGGCGGCGGCGGCGACGGGCGCGCCCGCCGCCAGGTGCGCGGCGGCGCGCAGGAGATAGCCGCGCGGGTCCCGCGGGCGCAGCTCGCGGACCGCGGCCGCCGGGTTCCCGGCGAGCAGCGCGGCCCGGCCGGCGCGGTACGGGTCGCAGCCGCCCAGCGCGAGCAGCCCGGCGGCCGCCGCGGCCACGCGCAGGAGGCGGCGGTCAGTCCCCGGCGAGCGTGGCCGGGACGCCGCCGGCGCGCCACGGCGTGGGTGCGAGCTCCTGGACAAGCCCGCGTATTATGCCGCCGACGTCCGCGTGAGGACACGGAAAAAGCCGGGCAGGGGCAGGGGCACGGGCACGGCCACGTACTCCGCGGACCCACTCGTGCCCGTGCCCGTGCCCCTGCCCGTGCCCGGCGTCTTTGTGTGGCCCGGGGGGGGTGCCGTTGACTCGCACCCGGCCGGCGGCGTAACTTCCCCTCTGGTCGGGGTCGCGCGCTCGTCGGGGCGTGATCGCGCCGACGGTGGGCGCCTGGCGGCGCAGGGTGAGCGTCTCGTGTTCGACTGGATCAACCGCAGCGTGGCCCGGCGCATCGCCCTCTGGGCGGGCCTCGCCACCGGCATGCTCGCCACGGCGCTCTGGCCGGTCCTGCTGCGCTGGACGCTCGTCGGCGAGAGCGCGGCCTTCCGCCACCGCGCCCTCCTCGTCGTCACCGGCTGCGCCGCGCTCATGGTCATCGGCGTCACGACCGCCGTGATCCTCACCGTGCGCGGCCTCCTCGGCGTGCCGCTGCAGCGGCTCACGGAGGGCATGCGCGAGGCCGAGAAGGGCAACTTCCTCATCCGCGCCCAGGCCGACCGGCCCGACGAGATCGGCCAGCTCGGCGGCAGCTTCAACGCGCTCTTGCGCACCATCACCGACCAGCAGGTGGACATCATCGACACCGGCCGCGAGCTCACGATGACGCGGCGCGAGCTCGAGCTCAACCGCGAGCTCGAGGAGAAGGCCCACATCATCGCGGAGCAGAACACCAAGCTCGGCACCCAGCTCCGCGAGCTCGAGCTGCTCTACGAGACCACGAAGACCATCACCTCGCAGCTCGAGCTGCCGCGGCTCCTCGAGTCGCTGAGCGAGCAGGTCGGCCAGACCCTCGGCTTCGAGGAGTTCGCCATCATCCTCATGGACGAGCCCTCGGGCAAGCTGGTGGTGCGCGCCACCTACGGCTTGCCGAACGGCGACACCATCCGCGGCATGGCGTTCGACCCCGGCGAGGGCATCTCGGGCATCGTCGCGCGCACCGGCGAGTGGCTGCTCATCCCCGACACCTCGAAGGACGAGCGCTACCTGCACTACAAGGGCCAGCACCTGGCGGACGGCTCGTTCCTGTGCGTCCCGATCCGCTACCAGGAGCGGCTGGTCGGCCTCTTCAACGTCCTGCGGCCGCGGGTGGACGCCTTCAACGAGGAGGAGATCCGGATCCTCATCTCCCTCGCGAACACCGCCGCGCTCGCCATCGCCAACGCGCAGCTCTTCGACCGCCTCGCGACGCTCTCGCTCACCGACGAGCTGACCGGGCTGTCGAACCGCCGCGACCTCACCCAGCGCGCCGCGAGCGAGCTCGCCTCCGCGCAGCGCCACACCGATCCGCTCGCGGTGCTGATGGTCGACATCGATCACTTCAAGCAGTACAACGACGCCCACGGCCACCTGCGCGGCGACGAGGTCCTGCGCGACGTGGCCCGGGCGCTGCGCGGCACCGTGCGCGCCATCGACACCGTCGCCCGCTACGGCGGTGAGGAGTTCGTGGTCATGCTGCCGCGGGTCGGGAAGGCGGACGGCGCCCTCGTGGCCGAGAAGCTGCGGACCGCCGTGGCCGCCCTCGCCCTGCCCGGCTCCGAGCTGCTGCCGCACGGCCGCGTCACCGTGAGCGTCGGGGTCGCGGCCTTCCCCGAGGACGCCCGCGAGGTCTCGCTGCTGCTCGAGGCGGCGGACCGCGCGCTGCTCCGCGCCAAGCGCGCGGGCCGCAACCGCGTGATCGCGTTCGGCCCGGCCGCCGCGGACGAAGGCGCGCGGGCGCTCACGACCAGCGGCTGAGGCGCCTCAGGCCACAACGAGGCTCGCAGGGGCGGCGCCTCGGTCTACAACGAGGCTCGCAGGTGCTCGCCTCAGCGCTTGTTCAGCTCGCCGCGCAGCTCCTGGCCGGGCGTGAACGTGATCGTCGTGCTCGCCGGGATCTCGAGGACCTCCCCCGTCTGGGGGTTGCGGCCCTGGCGCTGCTCGCGCCGCTTCTTCGTGAAGGTGCCGAAGCCCGGGTACGTGAAGCGCGGCTGCGTCTTGCGCGTCACCTTGGCCTTGACGAAGTAGGTGCCGATCTCGGCGAAAGCGGCCTCGATGACCAGGCCCACGGCCTTCTTCGTGACGTCGCTCGGGAGTCCCTTGCTGCGGTAGACGCGCTGGATCAGCTCGGCCTTGGTCATGGACTCCTCGGACGGCCCGCCCTGGCGCGACACCGGGATCGCGCCCACCCCTGGGCCGAAAACGCCTGATTCTAGGGACCGCTCGGAGGGGGGTCAAGGGCAAAGATCCCCCTGAGATCCCGCCGACAGGTTAGGGACCCTGGGAGGGTCCGCCCGGGAGGGTCCGCCCGCTACCGGCCCTGGAACACCCAGGCGAGCACGAGCGCCGCGGCGCCGACGCCGGCGAGGGCCCACGACCCGCGCCGCCCGAGGCTCACCCGCAGCCGCCGCCGCAGCACGAACGTGAGCAACAGGTACACCTCGAACCCGGCCAGGCCGGCGGCGAGCGCCACCGCGAGCCAGTTCTGCCGGAGCGCCTCGACCAGGTGGCCGCCCGCCAGCCACGACAGCGCGCGGCCGCTGCCGCACGTGGGGCAGCGGACCCCGGTCATCTCGCGCAGCATGCAGCCCGGGACGACCCGGTCCGCGACCGCCGGCAGATACGCCTTCAGGACGCCGGTCGCCGCCGTCACGAGGCCAAACAGGCCCCAGCTCAGCTCCGCCGTGCTCAGGCGATCCCGGGGGACGATCTCGAGAAGGGCCATGACCGAGGTGCAGTCTAGCATCGCCGCGCTTCACGTCACGCGGCCGCGCCAGGGCCGACGGCGGTTTTGCCCCGCCGCCGTCGGCGCATTATGCTTACGTCCATGGCCCGGCAGGAGAAGAAGCAGAAGGACACGGGCTTCCACACCCCCTTCGCCGGCCTGACCGCCCGCGTACGCGCCGCCGCGCCCGCGGCCGCGCCGCCTCCCCCAGTGCCCGCGCCCCGCCCCGAGCGGGCGGGCACGGACGCCGATGTCTTCTTGTCGGAGATGGGCGGGGTGCAGCGGCTCGAGCCTGACCCGCGCGGCCGCACCAAGGCGCCCGCGCCCTCGCCCACGCCCAAGCCGCCCCGCGACGACGAGGCCGAGGCCTACGCCCAGCTCTGCGACCTGGTCACGGGTGACGGCCCCTTCGACATCGCGGACACACCCGAGTACATCGAGGGCATCGCCCACGGGCTCGACCGGCGGCTGCTGCGGCGCCTGCGCCGCGGCGACTACGCCGTCCAGGCCCACATCGATCTGCACGGCCTCACCGCCGACGCGGCGCGCGACGAGGTCCAGCGGTTCCTCGACGAGGTCCGGACCGCGGGCAAGCGCTGCGTGCTCATCATCCACGGCCGCGGCCTGAACTCGAAGGACCACATCCCGGTGCTCAAGGAACGCCTGCGGCTGTGGCTGACCCGGGGCCGCATCGGCAAGAGCGTCCTCTGCTTCGCCACCGCCCAGCCGTACGACGGCGGCGCGGGCGCGGTCTACGTGCTGCTGCGGCGCTGAGGCGCCAGGGACAGCCCCTAGTGCGGGGCCGACGCGGGGGCGGACGCGGGGCCGGCCCCGGGCAGCGGCTCGAGCGTGGCCCGCAGGCGCTCGTCGCCGCGCTCGACGGGGATCACGGCGTGGCCGGTCCAGGGGCGGTAGCCGGGCTTCGTCAGGCGCACCTCGAGGCGCGTGCCCCGCGGGAGATCCCGCACCAGCAGCGGCGTCGCGCGCTCCTGGGCGCGTCCCATCACCACCACGCTCGCCCCGGGCGGGTCGCTCGAGACGCCGAGCACGCCGCCGGCGCGCGGGTCGGGCCCGCGGCCGCGCACCCACAGCGCCACGGCGCCCCCGCCGAGCACGAGGGCGAGGACCAGCACGAGGACCACGAGCGGGCCGCGTGACCGCGGCGGCGGCGCGGCCGGCGCCCGGCCCGGCGGGCACGCGCGGATGCCGGGCGGGTGGACGAGCCCACAGCGCGGGCAGGCCGGCGCCGTCACGGCTGGATACGCACCTCGCCCAGGCGGAACGGCGGCCGGAGCGCCTCGGCGGAGAGCTTCCCGAGCGGGATGAAGGTCGGGTTGAAGATGCGCGTCCACAGCGGCGTGAAGGCGACGCCGGCCTCGGCCGCCACGCGGCCGTCCTGGTCGACGCCGACGCGGCAGGCGGAGATGAGGATGAGCTGCGCGTCCGGGCTCAGGTCGACGCCGGTGAGCAGCGTCGGGCTGTGGAAGAGCGGCCCGCCGCCGCCGTTCACGTCGGCGCGCACCAGCATGCTGGGCTCGGCGTGCTGCCGCCACAGCGCCGCCGCCTTCTTGGCGTCGGCCTCGCGGGCGAGCGCGAGCCCCTCGAGCTTGAAGAGCGCCGGGTGCACGCCGGTGATGAACACCGCCGCCCGCTCCGGCGGCAGCCGGATCGTCGTCCCCGACGCGACCATCTGGCCGCGCGCCAGCGTGAGCGCCAGCGGCGCGGTCGCGCCCGGCACCGGGAGCGTGCGCCACACGCTGATGAGCCGCGGGCCCTGCTTCTGCGGCGGGGCCATCAGCTTGACCGCGGTCAGGCGCGTGGGCTGCGGCCCGGAGCCGAGCGAGAGCAGGTTGTCGCCCGAGACGATCCACAGGGTCTCGCCGTCAATGGAGAAGCGCATGTCGCGGACGAGCGGCACGCGGGCATCGGGCACCACGTCGACGGTCGTGAGCGGTTTCGGCGCCTCGGGACGGCGCACGTCGAAGGCGGTCAGCCGGTTGCCGTCGGCGAGCAGGAGCGCGAAGAGCTGGCCGTCGGGATCGATCTCCGCGGCGACCACGCGGCCGCGCACCAGCGCCTCGGGCAGCATGAACGGCGGGTAGGTGGTCGGCGCGAGCGGGTCGCGCACGTTGAAGAAGGTGACCACCTGCTCGCCGACCACGGCGATGAGCGGCGCGCCTTCGGAGGCCGCGAGCGCGACCACCACGCGGCCCGGCAGGTCCCGGCGGGCGGCGACCTTGGGGCCGCCGGCGGCCGTCATGTCGATCACCGTGAGGTGCGCGGGGCTGAGGCCCGTGCCCGACGCCACGTAGGCCGTCGAGCCGTCGCCCGAGAAACGCACCAGGCGCGCGTTCTCGACGGCGAGGGTCTTGCCGGTCGGCTCGGCGGCCGCGCGGGTGACGACGAGCACGTGGACCTTGTCCCGCTCGCCCAGCGTGACCAGCGCGTAGCGCGTGATCGGGAAGTCGACCTTGGCGCGGCCCTTCGCGGTCGTCACCTCGACGGGCTGCGGTCCGACGGGGGCGCCGGTCGGCACGCGCACGACGATGCCATCGCCCTCGGTGCGCGCCAGCACCTCCGCGGCGCGGCCGCCGACGTGGACGGTCGGCTGCTTGCCGAGGTTATCGCCCTCGATGAGCAGGAGCTCGCCGACGACGCCGACGCCGTCGGAGTCGGTGACGGCATAGCCGCCCTGCGCCGGCAGGCGCGGCTGGCCCATGTCCCGCACGCGCGAGATCTTCGGCGCGCCGAGCGTCGCGGACACGTGCCGCACGTCCATCACGTCCGGCCACCCGCCCCCGCCGCAGCCGGCGATGAGCGCGAACAGCGCCGTCATCGAAAGGAATCGAGCAGTTAGGCCCATTCGTGTCTCCGTCGTGCGCCGGGTCTCCGTCGGGCGCGCGCCGGTCCGGTGCGGTCGCGCGCTCGCCCCCACGCGGCGGTATTATACCGCGCGGCCATGGCGAAAGCATAAGATCGCGAGATGCCGCAGGTTGACTACCAGAAAGGGACCCTGGCAGGGTCCCTTTGACCTCCCGCGCAGAGTGCTGGCAGGCAAAGCCCGCCAGCACTCACGCGAATTCACGAGCATACGTTGCCATACGTGACGGTGCTTGACACGCATGGTGGCCGCGCCCTTAATGGGCCTGTCACGGCAGCGGGGAGGAGACGGCATGCGCATCTACTTCGTCGGGTCGCACTCCACGGGGAAGACGACCATGGCTCGCTACGTCAGCCGCAAGTACGGGCTGCCGATGATCAGCGAGATGGCGCGCGCGGTGCTCGCCGAGCTCGAGACCTCGCTCGACGCGCTGCGCACCGACCCCGACCTGGTCGCCGAGTACCAGCGCCGCGTCTTCGACCGCCAGGTCGAGGTGGAGCGCAACCAGCCCGGCGGCTTCGTCTCGGACCGCGCGTTCGACAACCTGGCCTACGCCGCCGAGCACACCATCATCGCCGCCGACATGATGGACTCGGCCCAGTTCCGCGACTACATGGAGTGGGCCGGCCAGGGCATCGTCTTCTACGTGCGCCCCCACCAGATCCTGCTCAAGGACGACGGGGTGCGCGCGGGCGTCACCTGGGACAGCGTCATCCGCATCGACGGCATGGTCAAGCTGCTCCTCGAGCAGTTCCGCGTCGAGTACCTGCCGATCGAGTCGCCGAACATGCAGGAGCGGGTGCGGGCGGTCGAGTTCGTGCTCAACCGCGCCGGCCTGCGCAAGGCCGAGCCGATCCCGCGCGAGTTCACCGCCGTCCCGCGCCTCGTCACGCTGCCGGTCCGGCAGTAGCTGCCGCCGGAACCCGCCTCAGAAGCCCCCGGGCCCCTCCGTCACGCGGTACCCGCCGAACGGGTGCAGCGCGACCACGAGCCGCTCGTGGCGCTCGAGCACGCGCCCGTTCGCGCCGTGGATCACGGCGTCCCGGAGCGTCTGCAGGCCCGCCGCGGCGAGCGCGTCACTGTCGGGCGCGCCGACGACCTTGGCGCCCGAGTCGTACTCGAACGTGAGCTGGCTCGTCGCCGGATCGCGCGTGACCGACACCAGCAGGTTCGGCACCACGGAGAGCTCGGGGCAGGTGCCGAGGAGTGTGCCATCCGCGCCGAAGAAGCGCACCGCGGAGAGGAGCGCGATCTGCACCGGCCCCTGGGCCGGCTTCGTGCCGCCGAGATAACCGACGATGCGCGCGCCGTTGTCCACGTCGAACGTCAGGCGGTGGCTCACCATGTCGCGCAGCTTGGCGTAGTCGGGCATCCGGTCCTCTCAGACGGTCAGCGTCGCGGCGCCGAGTGTAAGCCACGGCGCGGCCGCCAGCAAGAAGGGCGCCCCGACCCGCCCTGGAGCCTGAGACCGGGGCCCTCCCCACCGGCCGCGCGGCCATGGACATCGGGGGCCCGCGTGCTATCACTTCGGCCGGGGCGAGCACCCCCCACGCGCACATGAGCAAGCAAGCGAAGGTCGCGAGCATCCGCCCGCTCGCCGAGGGCGTGTTCGAGTGGCGCCTCCGGATGGTGGACCCGCCGGCGGTCACGTTCCGGCCCGGGCAGTACGTCTCGCTCGACTGCGGCGTCGACGCGCACGGCCTGCCGCAGCGCCGCGCCTACTCCATCGCGTCGCCGCCGACGGAGCCGCACGGCCTCACGCTCTGCGCCAAGCTCATCAGCGGCGGCGTGGGCTCGCGCTACCTCGGCGAGCTGGAGGAGGGCGACGCCGTCGACTTCACCGGGCCGATGGGCATGTTCGTGCTGGAGCTGCTGCACCCCGGCGACGTCGTCTTCGCCGCCACCGGCACCGGCGTCGCCCCGTTCCTGCCGATGCTGCACGAGGCGCTCGCCCGCGAGGAGCGCGGCGACGTCCTGCTCTTCTGGGGGCTCCGGTCGCAGGCGGACCTCTTCTACGTCGACGAGCTCGAGCGGCTCGCGGCCGCCAACCCGCGCCTGACGGCGCACGTGACGCTGTCGCGGCCGAAGGGGCACTGGGCGGGTGAGCGCGGCCGCATCACGCCGAAGCTCCTCGAGGCGCTGCCGCTCATGCGCGACCCGGTCTTCTATCTGGCCGGCAACGGCGCGATGATCGAGGAGCTGCGCCGGGCCCTCCTCGACCGCGGCGTGCCGCGCCGGCGCGTCCACACCGAGGCCTTCTTCGAGGCCGCGGCGCCGCCCGCGCCCGCGGCGCCCCCGGCCTGACCGCGGCATGTCGGCGCGACGCGTCCTCCTGCTCGTCGTCTTCGTGCTGGCGGCCGCCTCCGCGATCGCGGCCGGCCTCGCCGGGATCGGCCGCGGCCGCGACGCCCTCGCCCGCGCCGCGGAGGAGCGGCAGCTCCAGGCGGCCCGCGGCGCCGCGACCGCCGCCTCGCTCTACCTCGACGGCATCCTGGCCGCGCTGCGGGCGGCCGCGAGCGAGCAGGAGAGCGGGGCCGCCCGGGATCCGGCGGCGACGCTCGAGGCGGTGTACGGTGCGTCCGAGCAGCTCCGGCTCGTCACCTTCACCGACGAGAACGGCGGCGTGGTCGGCGACCCCGTGCTGCAGGGCGATCCCGCGGCCCACCCGCGGCGCCAGGGCCACCCGCCCGCCGCGCGCGACGAGGTCGCGGCCCACCTCGCCGCGATCCCCCGCATCGCGGCGCTGCGGTTCGGCTGGGCCGTGGGCGAGCCCTTCATGCGCGGCGGCCGCGGTCCCTTCGTCGTCATCGCCCTCGCCTTCAAGGCCCGCGGCGCCGACCACGCGCCCGGCCGCCCGTGCCGTGCGGGCGCGCCGCACTTCGTCGCCGCCGAGCTCACCCTCGACTACCTGGTGGCGCAGCTCCGCATCGCCGGGCTCCGCGACACCCTGATCGTGGACGGGCGCGGCCGCATCCTCGCCGGCGGCCCGCCGCTGGCCGAGGCCGGCCCGCTCGGCGAGCGCCAGGCGGCGGCCGGCATCACCCTGCACCTCACGGACCCGGAGCGCGGGCCCGTGCTCGCCGCCGTCAGCCCGGTCCCCCGCTACGGCTGGAGCGTCCTCGTGCGCGCCCCCGCCGGCGCGGGCGGCGGTCCCTTGGCCCCCGGCGCGCGCGGCCACGCCGCCTGGCTGGTCGCGAGCGGGCTCGCGGCGCTCGCGGCGGGCCTCGCCCTCGCCCGGCGGCGGTCGGGGTAGCGCCGCCGCGGCGCGCGCCCACCGAGGCGCGCCGACTCCACTTGCGGCCGTCCACCCGGCCGGTTAGTCTCTCGCGCTCGAGGAACCGACAGATGCTCTCCGTCGTGCAGAACGGCCCCGTCTACAAGATCGGCGATGGCGAGATCGGCGGCAAGGCCCGCTCGCTCCCCTTCCTCCACCGTCTCCTCGAGACCAGCGGGGTGCGGCGCGAGTTCGCGCCCCACGAGCTGCTCGTGCCGGAGACCTGGGTCCTCGCGACGGGGATCTTCGAGCGCTTCGTCGAGCGCAACCACCTCGAGAGCTGCCTCGACCTCGACTCCGACGACGAGATCCGGCGCCGCTTCCTCGCCGGCAACTTCGACGGCGAGGTGGAGGAGGCGGTGGCCGAGTACCTGGCCGCCCACCCCCAGCCGCTGGCCGTGCGCTCCTCGTCGGCGTCCGAGGACGCCTACCGCCACCCGGCGGCCGGCATGTTCCAGACGCTCTTCGTGCCGAACCGCGAGCCGGGGCGCCAGCGCCAGCTCCTGCAGGCCATCAAGCTCGTCTACGCGAGCGCCTACTACACCCACGTGAGCCACTACCTCCGCGCGCACGGCGTGCCGCGCGAGGACGAGAAGATGGCCGTCGCCCTCGAGGCGGTGGTCGGCCACACCTACGGCGACCTGCACTACCCGCTGCTCTCGGGCGTGGCGCAGTCGGTGAATTTCTTCCCCGTCGCCGCCATGCGCCCCGAGGACGGCGTCGCGATCATCGTCTTCGGCCTCGGGCGACGCGTGGTCGCCGGCCTCGACGGGCTGCGCTTCTGCCCGCGCTACCCGCAGCTCCGGCCCGACCGGGTCGACGCCCGCGACCTCGTGCAGCTCGCGCAGCACGAGTTCGACGCCGTCGACCTGCGCACCGCGGGGCGCGACCTCACCGGCGACGAGACCGACACGCTCATCACCATCCCGGTCGAGACCGCCGACCCGCACGGCACGCTGCGCGACGTCACCTCCACGGTCGACGTCGAGACCGGCGTCCTGTACGAGGGCATGCTCGCCGAGGGCCCCCGCGTGGTCACCTTCGAGCGCTTCATGCGCGAGACGCTCTTCCCGCTGCCGCGCGTGCTCGCGCGGGTGCTCGAGCTCGTCTCCGACGGCTTCGGCTCGGCGGTGGAGCTCGAGTTCGCGTTCCGCTTCGCGGCCGAGTCGAGCAACCGCCGCGGCCAGTTCCAGCTCCTGCAGGCCCGGCCCATGGCGAGCCTCGAGCAGTCGCAGAACGTCGTGATCCCGCCGCTCGCCGACGAGCAGGTGATCCTGCGCACCGGCATGGCGATGGGCCACGGCGCCGTCGACCAGCTGCGGCACCTCGTCTTCGTCGACCCCGAGGATTTCTCGATCGACACGAGCGCGCGCATGGCGGCCGAGGTGGGCGCGCTCAACGACCGCCTCACGAACGAGCGCGAGCCGTACGCGCTGCTCGGCCCGGGCCGCTGGGGCACCTGCAACCCCGCCGTCGGCATCCCGGTCAACTACGCCCAGGTCGACGGCGCCCGCCTGATCGCCGAGCTCGCGTCGCCGCTGCTGCGGGTCCAGCCGTCGCAGGGCACGCACTTCTTCCACAACGTCGTCGCCGGCGCCCTCTTCTACTTCATGATCGACGCCGCCCGCGGGGACCACCTCGACCTCGCCTGGCTGCGCGCGCAGCCCAACCTCGCCCAGACCCGCTACGCCCGCCTGCTGCGGCTGGACCCGGGCTTCGCCATCCGCGTGCAGGGCAAGGAACGGGCGGGCGTCCTCTACCGCCCCTGACGCCGGGCCCCCTCGGCCGCAACATCCCGACACCGGGGCATTTTTTCCCGGCGGGACATTCCGTGCGTGACCATCATTGTGGTGGTTGACACGCGCTTCGCGGTGTGGCTAGGCTGCTCTCCGAGAGGGCCATCGGCCCGAAAGGGTCGCAGCGGGCGGACGGGGCGCAGTTGCCGGTGGCGCGGAAAAATCGAGGAGGATTCCATGTCCAAGCAGTTCAACGCGTTCGCAATGGCGCAGCAGCAGTTCGACGCGGTCGCCGAGAAGCTGGGCCTGGACGCTGGCACGCGCGAGCTTCTGCGCTGGCCGCGCCGGGAGCTGCACTTCACGATCCCCGTCAAGATGGACAGCGGCCAGGTCAAGGTCTTCCACGGCTTCCGCGTCCAGCACAACGACGCCCGCGGCCCGGCCAAGGGCGGCATCCGCTTCCACCCCGATGAGACCATCGACACCGTCAAGGCGCTCGCCACGTGGATGACGTGGAAGTGCTCGGTCGTCGACATCCCCCTCGGCGGCGGCAAGGGCGGCGTCATCTGCGATCCGCGCCTCCTCTCCGACCGCGAGCAGGAGCAGATCTGCCGCGGCTGGGTGGACCAGGTCGTCCGGCTCGTCGGCCCCGTCCAGGACGTCCCCGCCCCCGACGTCATGACGAACGGCCAGCACATGCTGTGGATGCTCGACGAGTACGAGAAGATCACCGGCGGCCGCTACCCGGGCTTCATCACCGGCAAGCCCGTCGGCGTCGGCGGCTCGCTCGGCCGCACCGAGGCCACCGGCTACGGCGTCATGTACTGCGTGCGCGAGGCCCTCAAGCGCCTCGGGATGGAGCCGGCCAAGTGCCGCGCGTCGATCCAGGGCTTCGGCAACGTCGCCCAGTACGCGGCCAAGAAGTTCGCCGACATGGGTGGCAAGGTCGTCGCGGTCGCCTGCTGGGACGACACCGACAAGAAGGCCTACACCTACAAGAAGGCCGACGGCATCGACGCCGACTTCCTCATGAAGATCTCCGACAAGTTCGGCACGATCGACAAGAAGAAGGCGAAGGAGGCCGGCTACGAGCTGCTGGCCGCCGACGCCTGGATCGAGCAGGACGTCGAGGTCCTCGTGCCCGGCGCCATCGAGAACCAGGTCACCGCCGAGACGGCGCCGAAGATGAAGCCGTCGGTCAAGATCATCGCCGAGGGCGCGAACGGCCCGACCACCCCCGAGGCGGACAAGATCATCCAGGAGCGCGGGATCATGTGCATCCCGGACTTCCTCGCGAACGCCGGCGGCGTCACGTGCTCGTACTTCGAGCAGGTCCAGAACAACATGAACTTCTACTGGACGCGTGACGAGGTCCTGACGCGCCTCGACGAGAAGATGACGGCCGCGTTCCACGCCGTGGCGGACCTGGCGAAGCGCAAGGAGGTCTACATGCGCGACGCCGCCTACATGATCGCCATCGAGCGCGTCGCGAACGCCTGCCGCCTCCGCGGCTGGGTGTAGCGCCTCCGCCGTCGCACCCTCGCACTCCCACTTCCCTTCCCCTCCCCCGTCGCGCCATAATCTCCCCCCGGAGGCCCCATGCCCCGCCCGCGCCGCGTCACGGAGCTCGATCTCGAGAGCGTCACCACCCGCCCCCTCACGCCCGGCGACTGGCCGGCGGTGGCGACGCTCTTCGGCGAGCACGGCGCGTGCGGGGGCTGCTGGTGCATGTGGTGGCGCATGCCGCGCCACGGCCAGGCCTGGCAGGACGCGAAGGGCGAGCCGAACCGGCGCGCTCTCGAGGAGCTGGTGCGCGGCGGACGCCAGCACGCGATCCTCGCGCTCCTCGGCGACGCGCCCGCCGGCTGGTGCTCCTTCGGCCCGCGCGAGAGCTTCCCCTACCTCACCCGCAGCCGCGCCCTCGCGCGCCAGGCGCCGGAGGGGACCTGGTCGGTCGTCTGCTTCTTCGTCGCCGCGCGCTACCGCGGCCAGGGGCTGGGGACGCTGCTCCTCGACGCCGCCGCGGCCCGCGCGCTCGCGCTCGGCGCGACCGAGGTCGAGGGCTTCCCGGTCGTGCCGCACGCCGACCGCATCCCCGCCGCGTTCGCCTACACCGGTCTGCCGGCGCAGTTCACCGCCGCCGGGTTCAAGCCGACCCGCCGCGCCGGCGACGCGCGGCCGATCTACGTGAGGCGCCCGGACGCGCGATGACGCGGCTCCTGCCCGTCGCCGCGGTCCTCGCGCTGTGCGCCGCTCCCGCCGCGCAGGCCGCCCCTGGCGACCCGTTCGGACCCGCGCTCGCCGCCGCCGCCCGCGACGGCAAGCCCCTCCTCATGCTGTTCCAGGCCGAGTGGTGCGACCCGTGCAACGAGCTCGAGGCGAGCATCCTCGAGGCGCGCAAGGGCGCCGGCATCCTCGCCCGCGTGCACCTGGTGCGCTACGACTTCGACGCCGAGCCCGGCCAGTCGCGCAGCCGCCAGCACCTCATCCTGGGGCTGCCGACGACGCTGCTGCTCAAGGCGCGGGTGGCGACGGGCACGAGCGGGACGCCGCTCGGCTACGACGAGATCGAGCGGATCGAGGGCTTCGACGACGCGCCGTCGTGGGTGGCGACGCTGGAGGCGGCGCTCGCCCGCAACGCCCCCAACCCGCAGGCCGCGTGCGACACCTGGCAGCGGCAGCCCGGCACCGCGCGGCTCGACCTCGTGCCCTGCGCCGTCGCGGCGCTGCGCCACGCGAGGCTCACGCTCGAGGCGGCCGCCTGGCTCGAGCCGGTCACCCGCCTGAAGCCCCGCACTGATCGCGAGCGCGCGCTCGTTCTCGACGCGACGCGCGCCCTCTGCCGCTATGCGCTGCGCGCCCGCGGCGACGCCGGGCGCTGCGCCGAGCTGGCAGCGCGCGGCGCCGCGCTCGCTGACGTGAAGCGGGCGGGGTCGTTCACCTACTGGCAGGCGCAGTGCCTCGCCCGCTCCGGCCGGCCCCGCGAGGCGGTCGCCGCGCTCGACACCTATCTTGCGCGCCCCGCCGCGGGCGCGGCCGCCGCGCGGGAGGCGCGCCTGCTCGTGGCCGACCTGCTCGTCCACGAGCGCCTCGACCCGGCGCGCGCGCGGCGCGAGCTGGACGCGCTGCTCGCGACCGACCCGCGCGACGATGAGCCGCACTACCTGCTCGCGCGCCTGCTGCGCGACACCGGCCACCCCGCCGAGGCGCGCGCCGCGGTCGCGCGGGCGCGCGCCCTCGCCCCGCAGAAGGCGCTGTACCGCCACTTCGCGGAGCGGCTGGGGAAATAGCGTGTGGGCGCCGCTGGCGCGCAGGGGACCCAACTCGTAGCGGTTCAGGGCTGCGCCAGCGTGGCACGGCGCGCGCTAGAGTAGACCTACTGCGAGGCGGGCGCGCGGCGGCTCGAGCCCGAGGCGACGACCGAGAGCGGTTAGGTCCGCCCAGGATGCCTACTCCCGCGCGAGCCGCTTGCGCAGCCAGTAGATGACCACCTGACAGAACGGTCGGAGCGGGCCCGCATCGGACTCGCCGTTCCAGTCTCTCAACATCTGCTTCCACGCTTCCGGTCCGAGATGCCCGCGCTTGTCCAGCATCGTCTTGAAGGCCGCCAACATGGCCGCCCGGTTGGCCTTCAACCAGGCGATGTTCAAGTTGAGCACCTCGTTGAGCTCCCGGTCGAAGACGGGGTCGCTCGACGAGATCGTCCCGTCACCCTCGAACCTGACCCAGCTCTCCACGTCGTGCGCACGGTTGGCGGGGTTGCGCGAGAGGTCGGCGTCGCCCTGCCGGGTGTCGCAGTGCTGCATGCTGCGCGCCGCCCCTGCGCCCCCGAGGCACGCGCCGAGGAGGTTGCCGTAGTCGAGCTGCTCCTCGGGGTGGCGTGACTGGGAGTGCCAGTGGGCGACCTTCAGGTGGGCGGGATCAGCGTCAATCCGGGACATGCAGAAGCAGCAGATGCCCCGCTGCTCCGCGACGAGGCTGTCCCGCAGGGATTGCTTGTCGGCGTAGTTGTCGTAACCGGCGTGTGCCGCGCGCCGGTGCTGGAGAAGACTCAGCGGCGCCGGGCCCTTCGCGATGTTCCTCACCGCGGCCCTTCGAGGAAGGTCATGAGCGCGCGGGCGCGCGTGATCTCGGGGTCATCCGAGCCGAGGTCGGCCTCGAGCTCCGCTGCGAGCCGGCGCGCGGTCTCGAAGTCTTCCTTATCGATGGCCCGGAAGAGGTCGCGCAGGCGGTCCGCCACGTCCTGGGTTCGTTGCTTCGTGTGCAGGAGCTCCTCGAGGATGCGGCTCGAATCGATACCGAACGACCGCGGCGGGACCAGCGCGCCGCCCTCCTCGAGCAGCCGGATCTCCGCCGGCGCAAGCTCCCCGATCACCTGCGGCGAATGCGACGTGCAGACGAACTGGATCGCCGGAAACGTTCGCTTCAGGTCGCTTGCGACCTGTCGCTGCCACCGGGGGTGCAGATGGACGTCGAGCTCGTCGATGAGCACGATCCCGGGTGAGCGTCGCAGCACCTGGATCGGATCATCCGCGCCTGGCTGCCCCTCGCCGAGCAGGTAGGAGTTCAGGGTCACGGCCTTGATGGCGATGTCCGCAACGAGCGCCAGCATCATCCGCTGGCCCGCGCTCAAGTTATAGAATGGCTGCTGGAAGCCGCCGATGGACAGGACGATTTCCTTCCGGTCGCTGTCGTAGCGCAGGCCGTCGGCCCCGGGAATGCAGTCGAGAATGGCCTGTCGCACCGCGCGCAGCCCGGGCCTCTCCAGGCCGCGCCCGTTGGCCGCGGCCGCCTCGAACAGAAACCATTCGTTCAGCTCCTGATCACGGATGCGTGTGTCGAGGCAGTTTCGGTA
>DASXVK010000338.1:0-7155 GCA_036504295.1 Polyangia bacterium | reverse complement strand
TACGGCAACCACTTCACCTGCGATCCGTGAGCCGCCCGGCTACCCCCCGATCGCCTGCCCCACGATCGCCCGCGCCTCCTCCTGGATGCGCGCCAGGTGCTCCCTGCCCTTGAAGCTCTCGGCGTAGATCTTGTAGACGTCCTCGGTCCCGGAGGGGCGCGCGGCGAACCAGCCGTTCTCCGTCGTCACCTTGAGGCCGCCGATCTCGGCGCCGTTGCCCGGGGCGCGCGTGAGCTTGGCCGTGATGCGCTCGCCGGCGAGCTCGCCGGTGGCGACCTGCTCGGGGGCGAGCTTCTTCAGCTTCGCCTTCTGGGCCGGGGTGGCCGGGGCGTCGATGCGCTCGTAGGCGGGGTCGCCGAAGCGCTCCGTGAGGCCGCGGTAGAGCTCGCCGGGGTCCTGGCCGAGCACGGCCCGCATCTCGGCCGCGCACAGGTCGAGGATGATGCCGTCCTTGTCGGTGCTCCACACCGTGCCGTCGCGCCTGAGGTACGAGGCGCCGGCGCTCTCCTCGCCGCCGAAGCCGAAGGAGCCGTCGATGAGCCCGTCGACGAACCACTTGAAGCCGACGGGCACCTCGACGAGCTTGCGGCCGAGGCTCGCGGTGACGCGGTCGATCATGCTGCTCGAGACCACCGTCTTGCCGACCGCGGCGTCGGCCCGCCACCCGGGCCGGTGCCCGAAGAGGTACGAGATGGCGACGGCCAGGTAGTGGTTCGGGTTGAGCAGGCCCACGCTCGGCGCGACGATGCCGTGCCGGTCGTAGTCGGTGTCGTTGCCGAACGCGATGTCGTAGCGGTCCTTGAGGCCGATGAGGCTCGCCATGGCGTGGGGCGACGAGCAGTCCATGCGGATGCGGCCGTCCCAGTCGAGGGTCATGAAGCCGAAGGTCGGGTCGACGTTCGGGTTGACGACGTCGAGGTCGAGCCCGTAGCGCTCGGCGATGGGCGCCCAGAAGCCGATCCCCGCCCCGCCCATCGGGTCGACGCCGATGCGCAGCTTGGCCCCGCGGATCGCGTCCATGTCGACGACCTCGGCGAGCCCGGCGACGTAGGGCGCGACGAAGTCCCAGCGCTCGGTCGTCCGCGCCGCCAGCGCCCGCTCGTACGGCATCCGCTTCACGTGGCGGTTGCCGTCGGCGAGCAGCTCGTTCGCGGTCTTCTCGATCCAGCCGGTCACGGCGGTGTCGGCGGGCCCGCCGTTGGGCGGGTTGTACTTGAAGCCGCCGTCCTCGGGCGGGTTGTGCGACGGCGTGATCACGATGCCGTCGCCGAGCGCGCTCGTGCGGCCCTGGTTGTAGGTGAGGATCGCGTGCGAGATCACCGGCGTCGGCGTGTAGCCGTCGTCGTGGGCGACCCGCACGGTGACCCCGTTGGCCGCGAGCACCTCGAGCGCGGTGATGAGCGCCGGCGTCGAGAGCGCGTGCGTGTCCTTGCCCATGTAGAGCGGCCCGTCGATGCTCCGCTCCTTGCGGTACATGCAGATCGCCTGCGTGGTCGCGAGGATGTGCGGCTCGTTGAAGGCGTGCTTCAGCGACGACCCGCGGTGTCCGGAGGTGCCGAACGCGACGCGCTGCTCGGGCGCGGCGGGATCCGGCGCGAGCGCGTAGTAGGCGCTCACGAGACGCGGGACGTCGACCAGCATGGCGCGCGGGGCCGGTTTTCCCGCCAGCGGATGGCTCGGCATGCGACCTCCTATCAACGCTATCGTGCGGACACGATCCCGGGGACACAAGGGGCCGTCGAAACGGCTACTCCGGCTTGCGGCAGAGCGGCGCGCCCTCGGACTTGTTCGCGGCGGCCGGCTTCGCGAGGTCACCGCAGTCGCCCTCGTCGGTGGCGATGGCGGCCTGCTTGTTCTTGCGGAACGTGGTGGCGGTCAGCTTGACGCCCGGGCCGGGCTTGACGCCGCGGAACGTGAGCGCGCCCTTGCCGTAGCCGCCCTCCTTGCCCGCGAGCTCGATCGTGCACCCGTCGAGGACCGTGCCGTTGGACTTCTCCTCGATGACCACGCCGACCCAGTCGCCGGGCGTGGCGCTCGCGTTGGCGGAGGTGAACGTCACGCCCTTCGCGACCACCGCGCCGCCGCTCTCGGCGCCGATCCAGAGATAGGTGTCGGGCGCGAACTTGAGGGTGGCCTTCTCCGGCAAGGTGAGGATCGCCGCCGCCTTGTCGCCCCCGACGGTGAGGTTCGCGTCGACGAGGAGCGGCACGTCGAGCTTGGGCCAGGTCTGGGTCGCGGTGACGTTGCCCTCGACGTGGACCGGGTCGCCGAAGGTGTTGGGACCGACGGAGCCGAGCAGGTTCGCCTGGATGCGCAGCGACGTGCCGTTCGCGCTGAAGGTGTTGCCCGCGAGCTTGGCGAAGGTGCCCTGGTCGGTGAGGTTCGTGAGCCCCGCCTGCTCGTTCTTCCGGATCGTGCTGTTCGTGATCGTGATGCGCCGCGGCGCCCCGGCGCCCTTGACCGTGATGCCGCCGTGGCCGTACGAGCCGGTCTTGCCGGCGAACTCCACGACGACGTGGTCGAGGACCGTGCCGGCCATGGTCTTCTCCTCGAAGACGAGGCCGATCCAGTCACCCGCGCCGCCCGTCGGGTTCGCCGAGGTGAAGACGATCGGCGCCTCGGTCGTGCCCCGGGCGACGAGCTGGCCGTGGTCCACGTAGAGGTAGCCGTCGGGCGTGAAGCTGAGCTTGGCGCCGGGCTGGATCGTGAGGACCGCGCCCTCCTTGACGTCGACCTCCTCCTTGACCGTCACCACGCAGCCCTGGTTGATCGTGACGTTCCCGGTGACCGGCGCGGGCAGCTCGCACCCGGCGGTCGCCGGCTTGGCCGCGGCCGCGGCGACGGGGGCGGCGGCCTTGGGCCCCGCGGGCGCGGCGGTCCTGGGCCCGGCGGGGGCGGGGACGGCCGGCGCCGGCTTGGCCGCTTCTTTCGTGCACGCGGTGGCGAGGGCGGCGGCAGCCGCCAGGGCGACGAGGACGCGGACGCGGGCCATGCTGGCCTCCTGGCAATCTAACGATGGGGCGGAAGATACGACGCCGCGGGGGCGGGGCGCAAACGCGCGCGGGACGGGCTACCGGGCGGTCCGCCGGAACGCGCGGAGGAGGAGCAGCAGCAGCGCGAGCGCGACGGCCAGCGACGCGGACGCCGCGCCCCCGGCCGCGCAGCCGCTCTGGAGGCCGACCGGCGGGGCGTCGGGCGTGAGGTCGCAGATGCCGAGCTCGTCGCACCCGACCGGCGGCCCGATGACGTGGCCGCCGTCGTCGAGCGTGACGCCGCCGTCGGCGGGGGCGCCGCCGCCGTCGCCGCTCGCGCCGTCGGGCGCGGGGCCGGCGTCCGCCGGCGAGGTGCCGCCGTCCTGGGCCGGCGCCGCGGTGCGCACGAGCCCGACCGAGCACCACTCGGTCTGCGCGGCGCTGACGGTGCAGGTGCGCGAGCCGGGCTGGAAGCCGGCGGCGGTCGCCGTGACGGAGTAGGAGCCGGGCGCGAGGTCGAACGACCAGAGCGCGTCGCCGGCCGCGGCGGTGGTGGTCTGGCCGCTCGAGAGCGTGACCGCGGCCCCCGCGAGCCGCTCGGTCATGTCCGCGCTGCCCACGCCGTGGTCGGCGTAGACCGCGCCCGTGAGCGTGCCGGTCTGCGCCGCGGCCTCGAGCGAGACGCGCCGGATCGCGACGTAGCTCGACGAGACGCTGCGCAGGTCGTGGACGCAGCCGTAGGAGCAGCCCTTGCACTCGTAGGCCCACACGTCGCCCCACGGATCGCCGCTCTCGTAGATGAAGATGTGCCCGGCGCCGTTGGCGTTGTAGACGAAGGCGTCGGCGCGCTGGGCGCTGGCGCGGTCGATCGGCGTCCACCAGGTGGTGTCGTTGCGGAAGTTGTAGGTCGAGTAGGGGTGCGCGTCGGTGGTGATCGGGCTCGGGCTCGGCACCTGCCACACCTTGGCGGCGAGGCCCGAGCAGTCGGCGCCGTACGCGCCGCTGTGCGTGCAGCTCGGGCAGCTGCCGGAGCAGCTCCCGAGGGTCGCGCCGTCGCTGCGCCACGAGCCGTGGCCCCAGTAGTAAGAGTAGCCCATGGCGGACTTGGCGAGGTCGATGATGGCGTCGCGGGTCATGACCTGCGGCGTCGCCGCGGCGGGGGCGGCGCCCCCGAGAACGACGACGGCGACGATGGCGCCGAAGACGGCGGCGGCGCGCGGCAGCCGGCGGGCGCGCGTCATGGGACCGCCCTCCGGATGACCGCGGCGTCGGGCTCGCAGGCGAGCTGGTAGATGGCGCCGTCGGCGCCGAGGACGAGCGGCCGGAGCTGCTCCTCGGGTCCGGGCCGCGGCGGCAGGGTCAGGCGCGCCGCCTCGGCGCCGCCGGGCGCGAGCACGACCACGACCTCGCGCTCGTCGCCGGTCGCCTGGTCCGCGACGACCGCGCCGAGGTAGACGCGGCCGGCGCGGTCCGACTCGAGCGCCGACAGGCGCTGCACCGGCCACGCGAAGGTGGGCTGCGCGAGCAGCGCGAGCTCGCCGGCGCCCGCGGCCGGCGCCGCCAGCACGAGCGCCGCGTCGGGCGCGGCGCGGACCGCGCGCAGGTAGGCGCGGCCGTCGGCGGCGAGGCGCCCGGGCTGGGTGGGCCGCGCGGGATCGGCGCGGCCCGCGGCGTCGGCGACGCGGACGAGGCCGCGGTGCTCGACCTCGACCCAGGCGCCGTCGTCGCGCACGAAGAGGCCGGTGACGCCGCCGCCCTCGGGGACGCCGGCCCCCTCGAGCGCGACCTCGTGGCGCACGGTCCCGCGCTCGTCGACGAAGGTGAGCGCGCGGCGGGCGAGCCGGTCGAGCAGTACGAGGCCGTCCCGGCCGAGGGCTAGATCCTGGAACGTGTCCCCGGGCAGCGGGATCTGTCGGAGGGCGCGCCCCGCCGCGAAGACCTGCACCCGCGCGTTGACCTGGTCGAGCACGTACACGCTGCCGCTGCCGTCGACGGCGAGGCTCATCGGGCCCGCGGGCGCGCCCTCGGCGGGGCGGCTGCGGCCGAGGTCGGCCGGGCCGGCGCCCCACGCGGCGCGGACCGCGACGGTCACCGGGGCGGGCGCGGCGGCGGCCGGCGGCGCGGGCGCGCGGCGCGCGGCGGGCGGCGTGGCCGGCGGCGCCGCCGGCGGCGGCGCGGGCGCGCGGGCCGCCGGGTGCGTGGCGGGCGGCGGCGCCGCGGCGGCGGGACGGCGATGGGCGAGGACCGCGACGAGCACGAAGGCGAGGAGCAGCGTTCCTGCGATGAGCGCACGACGGAGCATGGCTCATTGTACAGCAAGCGGAGTGCCACCCCGTGCCCGTGCATCTACGCCGGCTTACGCGCGCGCGCCTGCGCGCGTCCCGGGGCACCGGCCCCCAGCGTGGGGAGCGGAGCCCCAGACGGAGGCTCCAGACTCCAGGCTCCAGCCAGGCGGAAAACCAAGAACTGGAACCGCCAAGACGCCAAGGCAGTTCAGGGTGTCACCGCCTTGGCGTCTTGGCGGTTTTCTTCAGGCCTTGTCCGACTTGGGCTCGGTGGGCGTGGGCGCCGCCTGGGGGGCGGGTTCAGCGGGCGCGGACGCGGCCGCGGGCGCGGGGGCGGCCGGCACCGCGAGCGTCGGTACCTTCAGCGCGGCGAGCGGCAGCTTGAGCGCGAGCTTCGGCGGGGAGAAGCCGGTGGCGGCGGGGGCGGGCGGGGCGCTCTCCTCGCGGGACGGGGGCGGCGGCGCCGGCGGCTCCTCGCCCTCGGCGCCGTGGCGGAGCTGATCGCAGGCGGCGCGGAAGCGGGCCCACACCGCGTCCGAGTGCGCCTTGGGCGCGGGGCCGACCTGCTTCCACTCGGCCATCAGGCCGCGCACGGCCTCGGCGGGTTCGGCCGGGCCCTCGCCGCGGCCGGCGGCCGCCACGAGCGCCTCGACCTTCTGGCACAGCTCCTCCTTCTTGCGGAGGTTCTGCCCGCGCTCCTCCTCGCGCGAGTCGAGGTCGGTCTTGCGGCGGCCGAAGAACTCGTCGCAGGCGGCGCGGAAGCGCGCCCACAGCGGCTCCGACTCGGCGCGCGGCGCGACGCCGGCCTGCTTCCACGCGCCCTGCAGCGCCTTCAGCCGCTCGGCGGTCGCGCGCCAGTCGGTCGAGGCCTTGAGCGCCTCGGCCTCGGCGGCGATGGCCTCGAGCCGGTCGATGACCGCCTTCTTCTCCTCGTCGGTCAGCTCGACCGCGCCCTTGCGGCGCTCGAAGAACTTGTCGGCGGCGCCGCGGAAGCGCTGCCAGACCTCGTCGGACTTCTCCTTCGGCACCGGGCCGATGCCCTTCCACTCGGCCTGCAGCAGCTTGAAGAGCTCGCTGGTCTCCTTCCAGTCGCTCGACTCGACGGCCGCCTCGGCGCGCGCGACGAGCTCCTCCTTGAGCGCGAGGTTCTTCGTGCGCTCCTCGTCGAGCACGGCGAAGTGCGCGCGGGCGCGCTCGTGGATCTGGTCGCAGGTCGCCTTGAAGCGCGCCCACAGCTCCTCGGACTTCTCCTTGGGCGCCGCGCCGACCTTCTTCCAGTCCGCCTGCAGCTCCTTCAGCTTCTGCGCGAGCTCCTTGGGCGGGACGTCGGCGGCATCGCGGAGCGCGTCGGCGCGCTTGCACAGCGCCTCGAGGTTGGGGACGTTCGCCCACCGCCGCCACTCGTCGGCCTCGCGCAGCTCCTGGGCGCGGATGACGAGCGTGCCGCGGGCCGCGTCGTAGCGCGAGCGCAGCTCGCCGGCGCTGCGGCCGGCGTCGCGGAACGCCTCGTGCGCCTCCTTGAGCGCCGCGTTGACGCGCTTGAGATCGTCGGACGTGCCGAGCTCCTCGAGCCGCGCGCAGAGGCGGTCGAGCCGCTCGCGCAGCGCGGTCTCCTCGGCGGCGCGCTCGGCCTTGCGCCGCTCGCGCAGGGCCTCGCGCTCGGCGTCCTTGGCGGCGCGCTCGGCGTCCTTGGCGGCGCGCTCGGCGTCACGCGCGGCGCGCTCGGCCTCCCGCTGCACGCGCTCCGCCTCGCGCTGGGCGCGCTCGGCCTCCTTGGCGACGCGGTCCGCGGCCTCCTTCTCCTCGGCGGCCCGGCGCTCCTCCTCCTCGCGGCGGACGGCGGCCTCGTGGCGCGCGCGGGCGGCGGCGACCCGGGTCGCCTTGTCCGCCTCCTCCTT
>DASXVK010000337.1:0-12519 GCA_036504295.1 Polyangia bacterium | reverse complement strand
CCCGGCGACGGGACGCGACCGCCGGGCCGCGCGACGCGGCGCCCGCACGCTAGGCGCGGCCGGCCCACCACCCCTCGCACCCGTCGAAAATCGGACGCCTGCGCCGGCCGTGGCTGTCGAGTCTCGGTCAGGCCGGCCGTCGGCTGCGGCCCGGTTCGCGTGATCTCGTCGCCTTCCCTGCGCGGCATCGGCGTTGCATTCCCCCGGCGCAGGTGCGGCGGCCCGCGCGGGGCCGCCGCTCCCCGGGCGCGACGTCACGCGCCGCGTCGCCGGGATGACGCTCCTGGCGCGTAACGAGCGCCTCGCGGCGAGCGCCGGCGCGACCGGCGTCGTGCGCGTCGAGGGCGGCGCCGCGCCCGACCTCGCCGACGACGAGACCGTGCTCGTGCTCTGCGGAGCGCACGTCTACGACCGCCGCGTCGCGAGCGCCATCCCGCGCGACGAGGCGGGCGAGTCGCTCGCGCTCACGTCCGGCGATCGCGCGCTGCCGGTCTTCCACGGCCGATTCCGCGAGGCTCGCGGGCTCCTCGATGCGCAGAGCTCGGAGGAGCTCGCGGCGCGCGCGCACCGGATCGCCCAGCGGACGAGGAGCGCGGGCGAGCGGCTCGTGGATGTCGACGTGCGCGACGCGGCGTCGGCCGCGCGCGCGACGGACGCGTTGTGGGAGTCCTGTCGCAAGCCCATCGACGGTTACGTGTCGCGCTACCTGAATCGCCACGTGAGCCTCTTCGTGAGCCGCCGGATCGTGGACACCGGGATCCGGCCAAACCACGTGTCGATCCTCTGCATCGTGCTCGGCGTGGTCGGCGCGCTGCTCGCGGCCCAGGGGTCGTACTGGTTCTTCCTCGCGGGGGCGCTCGTCTTCCAGGCGAACTCGATCATCGACGGCATCGACGGCGAGCTCGCGCGGGTGCGGTGGCAGGGCTCGAAGACCGGCGAGCTGCTCGACTCGGCGGGCGACAACCTCTCCAACTTCAGCTTCTTCATCGCGACCGCGTGGGTCGCGTTCCGCGCGCACGACACCCTGTTCGCGACCCTCGGGGCAGCGGGGCTCTCGCTCTGGGCGCTCTACCTGGCGTTCCTCTACGGGAACCTCGCGAAGATGGGGCGCGGCGACGTGCTCCTGGTCCGGACGGCGCTCGACCGCGTGGCGACCGGGCCCGTCGCCGCCAGCGTGCGGTTCCTGCGGGCGCTCGTGCGCCGCGACTCCTTCGTGTTCGCGACGCTCGTCTTCGCCGCGCTCGGCGTGCCGCGCGCGATCCTCGTCATGGTCGCGATCGGGGCGCGCTGACCTTCGGGCTCGCGCTCGTCGATCTCGGGGCGCGGCTGCGGGCGAGCCTCTCAGCCGCAGGCGTCGGCGCACGCGGTCGCGGAGGCCGGCGCGCGCCGCTCTACTTGCAGTAGCCGCCGGCGGGGTCCGCCCTCTGCGAATCGTAGATCGCCGCCTGGCCGCGTCCCCCGCCAGTGCCGATTGCTGACCGAAGCTTCGCGGCCCGCGGCTCCGCCGCGGCCTGGCACGCATCATGCTTGATGGAGGCGACGATCCCGGATGGAGGAACGACATGCGTGCCCAGCTCATTGGCCTCAGCTGCATCCTCGGCGCCCTGGCGTTGGCACCGTCGGCTCGCGCCCAGGGCGCGCGCGCCCAGGATGTCCGGTCGGCCGACCTGCTCGCCCCGCTCGCTGAAGGTCGCGGCCGCGTGTTCGCGGCTGGGCCACGGGGCGAGGTGCCGATGAAGACCGACCACGGGCGCATGCTGCGACTCGCGGACGGCGAGGTCGTGCAGGTCATCGAGGCGGACAGCGCCGGGGTCGGCTCCGGCGCCGTCTCGCGCGCCACCGTCGTGGCGCGGGGCGAGCGCGGCACGATCCCCGCCCGCCATCTCATCACCGAGCAGCGCCTGTCGCGGTCGCCCGATGGCCGCTTCGCCGTGCTGGCGATGACCGACCAGTGCGGCGACTTCTGTCACGACGAGATCTGGCTGCTCTCGCGCCAGCAGCGTCACCGCCTGACTGGCGACGCCGGACCGGATCACACGGTGGCGTGGCGTCGTGACGGGCGCCAGGTCGCCATCGGCAGTCGCGAGCTCTACCTCGTGTCGTTGCCGGAGCTGAAGGTGAAGACGCTCGCCGGGTTCGTGTCGCCGGCCTATGCGCCGAGCCAGCAGCTCTTCGTGCGCGGCAGCGGCAGCGACCACGACGACGCGGCGTACGAGCTCCTCCCGAGCGGCGTGCCGCGGCGTGTCCTGCAGGTGGCCGGAGCCCCGCCGCAACCCGAGCCCGAGGCCGACGTCCCCCCTCCTGCGCCGGTCACGTTCGACGCCGCCGGGACCAGCGTCATGGCGCAGTTCGAGCGCGGGCGCACGACGATCGTGCGGTCGGCCAGGATCCGCTGAGCGCCGCGGCCGGGTCAGCGGCTCCCGGGTCCCGTCCGCTCTCCGGGCCGCACGGTCGAGCGCGCGATCCCGCCACGGACCCCGACGACGTGCTCCTCCAGGGCGAGCGGCGGATCGCCCGCCCGCGCGGCGTCCTGCGCCGCCAGCGCGAGGCCGCGGCAGCACGGGACCTCCATGCGCACCACGGTGACGCGGCGGGGGCGGGCGGTGCGGACGATGGCCGCGAGCTTCTCGTGATAGTGCGCCAGGTCGTCGAGCTTCGGACAGCCGACCACGACCGCCCGCCCGGCGAGATAGCGGGCGTGGAAGTCCGGGACGGCGAACGGGACGCAGTCGGCGCAGACCAGGAGATCGGCGCCCGCGAGGAAGGGCGCGTGCGGCGGCACCAGCATGAGCTGCACCGGCCAGTGGCCGAGCGCGGACGCCGGCGGTTGATCCGCGGCGCCTCGGGCGCCGGCGGCGACGGGCTCGAGCGTGCGCAGGGCCGATCCCGGACAGCCGCCATGGACGGGTGGGTGCGCGCGTGCCAGGGGCGCCGGGTCGGGGCGCCGCGCCGCCGCGACCGCCGCGACCGCCGCCGCGTCGAAGTCCGGGGCCTCGCGCTCGATGATCGTCAGGGCGCCGCGCGGGCAGTCGCCGACGCACGCGCCGAGGCCGTCGCAGAACGTGTCCGTCACGAGCCGCGCCTTGCCGTCCACGAGGGCGAGCGCCCCCTCGTGGCAGGCCTCGATACACTGGCCGCAGCCGTCGCACCGGCCGTCGTCGATCGCGATGATCGTGCGCTTCACGCCTGCTCGCTCCTTCTCCCGGGACCGCCGCACGGGACCGCCGGCGGGGGTCACCTGGACTGAAGCATTCGCGCGATCCGGAGCTGCGGCAACCCGGCGGGCGCTGCAGGGCGCGCCGAGCCGCCGTCTCGCTCACCGCGGCCGCGCGTCGTATACGATCCGACCTCCCACGATCGTGAGCAGCACCTGCGTCTCGCCGATCGCGTGCGGCTCGACCGCGAACGGATCCTGCGACAGCACGACGAGGTCCGCGAGCTTGCCGGGCGTGATGGAGCCTTCCTCCGACTCGCGGTGGCCGGCGTAGGCCGCGCCGAGCGTGTAGCCGCGGATCGCCTCCGCGAGCGCGATCCGCTGCCCGGGGATCCAGCCGCCCGGCGGGTTCCCATCGGTGTCCTGGCGCGTGATCGCGGTCTGCACCGCGGGCCACGGATTGAGGGCCACGATCGGCCAGTCGCTGCCAAATGCCAGCCGTCCGCCCGCGGCCGCGATGCTGCGCCAGGCGAACGCGAGACGGGAGCGCGCGGGACCGACGTTGCGCGTCCACACGCGCAGCACGTTCCGCTCGGGATACGCGTGCAGCGGCTGCAGGCTGGCGATCACGCCGAGGCGGCCGAAGCGCGGCACGTCGGCGGGCGCGATGGTCTCGACGTGCACCACGCGATGGCGCCGATCGGTGGAGTGGTTGCGCGCCGCGGCGGCCTCGTAGGCGTCCAGCGAGAGCCGCACGGCCGCGTCGCCGATCGCGTGCGTCTCCACCTGCAGACCGCGGCGATCGAGCTCCGTCACCGCGGCGATGAACCGGTCGCGATCCCAGTACAGGCGGCCGCGCTGCGACGGATCGTCGGCGTACGGCTCGAGCAGCGCCGCGGTGTGCGCTTCGATGATGCCGTCGAGCATCATCTTGAACGTGCCGGTCGCGATCCACGCGTCGTGGTACGTGCGCGTGGCCGCCGCGACCTCGTCCAGGATCGCCGGCGTCAGCTCGGCCGGCCGGGCGCGGGGGTCGAGCTGGTAGGCGACGAGCACGCGGAGCGTCAGCTCCCCGCGACGGCGCAGCTCGTCCAGGAGCGGGAGCGCATCCCAGTCGAGCCCGGCGCCGTGCACGCGCGTCACGCCGAGCCGGTTCGCCTCCGCGAGCCCGCGCCGGAGCGCAGCCAGCTTCTGCGCGCGCGCCGGCGGCGGGATCACCTGGCGCACCAGCTCGCGCGCGCCCCCTCGCAGCGCGCCCGTGGGCTCGCCGTCGCGCGCGCGGACGATGGTGCCGTGCGGGGGATCGGGGGTGTTGCGATCGATGCGCGCGAGGCGCAGCGCCGCGCTGTTCGCCCACACCGTGTGGCCGTCGTACGCCGTGAGCAGGACGGGACGGTCGGGGAAGATCTCGTCGAGGTGCTTCTTGTCGGGCAGCGCGCCGTCGCCGAAGACCGCGTACGTCCACCCCCGCGCGGTGAGCCAGCCGCTCCCCGGATGCGCCGCGGCATACGCCCGCAGCCGCTCCTGGATCTGGCCCACCGACTCGGCGCCCTCGAGGTTCGCCTCGGAGAGGCTGAGCGAGCCCTGGAGGAAGTGCACGTGTGCGTCGGTGAAGCCGGGCAGCACGAGCCGGCCGTGCACGTCCATGACACGGGTGTGTGGCCCGCGCAGGCGCGCGATCGCGGCGGCCGTCCCGACGCCCACGATCCGCTCGCCGCGGATCGCGACCGCCTCCGCCCACGGCCGCGACGCGTCGACCGTGTAGACCCGCGCGTTCGTCAGGATGGTGTCGGCGGGGGCGGCGCGATCGGCACCGCACCGCAGACCGCCACAGCCCCAGAGCGCGGCCAGGACGATCGCGGTGAGGGTGCGGGTCATGACTACGCCGCGTGGCGGCGGGCGTCGAGCGCGAGGCGGACGACGCGGCCGAGCCGCGCCATGCCCTCCTCGATCAGATCCGCGGGGCGGTTGGAGAAATTCAGCCGCAGCGTGCTCACGCGGGGGTCGCCGGCGTAGAACGGTTGGCCGGGCACGAACGCCACCTTCTGCGCGAGCGCGAGCGGGAAGAGGGCCTCGGCGTCGAGGCCGCCGGGCAGCTCCGCCCAGACGAAGAGCCCACCCTCGGGCCGCGTCCACCGGCTCCCGGCCGGCAGGTGACGCCCGAGCGCCGCGAGCATCGCTCCCAGGCGGGCGCCGTAGGCCGTGCGCAGGGTGGTGAGGTGGGCGTCGTAGTCGAAGCGCTCGAGGAGCGCGGCGGCGGCGCGCTGGGCCAGGGTCGCGGTGTGAAGGTCGGCCGCCTGCTTCGCGACGGTCATCGCGCGGATGACCTCCCGCGGCCCGGTCGCGTACGCCAGGCGCAGGCCGGGCGCGAGCGTCTTGGAGAAGGAGCCGAGGCGCACCACCACGCCGGCTTCGTCGAGGGCCTGGAGCGGCGGCACCGGCGCACCGGCGTAGCGCAGCTCGCCGTAGGGGTCGTCCTCGAGCAGGGCCACCCCGCGCCGCTGCGCGAAGGCCACCAGGGCGAGGCGCCGGGCCGCCGACAGCGTCGTGCCGGTGGGGTTCTGGAAGTTGGGCACCACGTAGACGAGCCGGAGCGGCGCCTGGGCGTGCAGCCGCTCCAGCTCGTCGATCCGGATCCCGTCGGCGTCGCCGTCGACGGCCACGCACTGCGCCCCGTGGGCGCGAAACACCTGCAGCGCCGCGAGGTAGCTCGGGCTCTCCACGGCCACGCGGGCGCCGGGGTCGAGCAGCGCGCGGGCGCAGAGGTCGATGCCCTGCTGGGAGCCGCTCGTGACGAGGGTCTGCTCGACGGTCGTGGCGATGCCGCCGAGGGTGAGGCGGGCCACGATCCATTCTCGCAGCGGCCCGTACCCTTCGGTGGTGCTGTACTGGAGGGCCGCCGCGCCCGCCTCGGCCAGCACGCGGGCGTGGGCCTCGGCGATGGCCGCCACCGGGAACAGCTCCGGCGCCGGCAGGCCGCCGGCGAAGGAGAGGACGTCGGGGCTCTCGGCCACCTTCAGGATCTCGCGGACGGCCGAGGGCGGCGTGGCGGCGGCGCGGGTGGCGAGTCGGAGCGTCATGGGGACCTCCTCGGGCGGCTCGGCGCCCCGTGGATCCGGGTCTCTTCCTTGATCGACGCGAGCACGATCGTCGTCTGCGTGCGCGTGACGCCCGGGATCATGCGCAGCGTCTTCACCAGCAGGTCATCGAGCGCCCGCGTGTTCTCGGTCCGCACCTTGAGGAGGAAGCTGTCCTCGCCGGCCACGCGGTGGCACTCGAGCACGTCGGTGAGCCCGAGGACCCGCGTGGTGAAGGCCTCGAAGTGCTTCGGGTGCTCGAGGCTCACGCCGACGAAGGCGAGGACGTCCTGGCCCAGGGCGACGGCGTCGACCCGCGCCGTGTAACCACGGATGACGCCGCGGGCCTCGAGCTTCCGCATCCGCTCCGCGACCGCGGGCTGGGACAGCCCGACCTCGGCCGCGAGCTGGAGCTGCGTCGCGCGGCCGTTCTCCTGCAGGAGCTGCACGAGCTGGTGGTCGATGGCGTCCATGCAGACAACATATTATCTGCTGACATGGCCTGCAACTTATAAATATTAGGTACTGGTGGATTGTTTAGGTGATATTGAAGGAAGGGCGTGGAGTCGGGTGCCAGGTCACCACACCTGGACGCGCTCCGCCGGCGCCAGGTAGAGCGCCTGCCCGGGCCTCACCGTGAAGGCGGCGTACCACGCGTCCAGGTTGCGCACCGTGTCGGCGCGGTACTCGGCCGGCGCGTGGCCGTCCGTGAGGATGCGCCGCCGGAGGGCCGCCTCCCGCATCTTTTGTCGCCACGACTGCGCGAAGCTCACGAAGAAGAGCTGGTCGCCGGTGAGCCCATGGACGCTCGGCGCCTCCTGCCCGCCGTGGGCCAGCCGGTACGCGCCGTACGCCGCCGGGAGGCCGGCGAGGTCGGCGATGTTCTCGCTCAGGGTCAGCGTGCCGTTGACGCCGAGGTCGGGGAGCGGGCGGTAGCGATCGTACTGGCGCACGAGCTTCGTCGAGGACGCCTTGAAGTGCGCGAAGTCCTCCTTGGTCCACCAGTTCGCGAGGCGGCCGCTCGCGTCGAAGAGCGCGCCCTGGTCGTCGAAGCTGTGGCTGATCTCGTGCCCGATGATCGCGCCGGCCGCGGCGTTCCAGCGGTCGCGGAGCTGCGGCGTCCCCGTGAGCACCTTGCCGTGGAACGCGAACCACTCCTGCACGAACGCGGCCGGCAGGAAGGTCGCGACGTGCTCGATGGCGTGGAAGGTGAGGTACTCCCGCCAGACGGCGAGCGGCTGGCTGCCGACGAGCGCCGCGATGCCCGTGACGGCCTTCGGCTGCCAGACGACGAGCTCGTCCTGCTTCGCGAGCCCGGCCGCGGCGAAGAAGGCGGTCCAGTCGAGCCCGGGGGCGCGGCGGCGGAAGTCCGTCCGCCGCCAGTGGTTGTTGCCCTTCTCGACGTCCTCGGTCTCGACGCGGGTGGCGTGGGCCAGGGCGATGCGGCGCTCCAGGTCCACGATGCGGGCGGCCTTGGGGGCCGGGTCGGCCACCCCCGCCAGGCGCAGCACCGCGGCGACGTGCGCCTCGTACTGCGTGCGGATCGCAGCCATGCGCGGCGACGGGTCGAGGTAGTACTCGCGGTCGGGCATGCCGAGCCCGCCCTGGAGGAGGAAGGGCGAGTACCGGGACGGCGTGCTCAGGTCCTGCGCGACCCACAGGCCGAAGAGGTTGTCCGTGTCGACCTTCGTGGCGTTGAGGACGTCCACGTCGGCCCGGAGGCTCGCGCCGAGCGCCCGCGCGAGCCCCGCCCGATCCTTGATGGCCGCGATGCGGTCGAGCGTCGGCTCGAGCGGATGCAGCCCCTTGGCTTCGATGCCCGCCTCGTCCATGAAGCTCGCGTAGTAGTCGCCGATCCGCTGCGAATCCGACCCCGGCGGGCCCGGGGTCTGCGCGGCGCCGGCGATCAGCTCGGCGGTGCGGCGCGCCGTCAGCTCGGCCAGGATCGCGCCCGTGCCGAAGCTGCTGCGATCCGGCGGGATCTCGTGCCGCTTGATCCAGACGCCGTTCGCGAAGCGGAAGAAGTCGTCACCCGGGGCGACGGCGCGATCCATGCCGGCGAGATCCAGCCAGGCGGGCGGGGCAGGGCTGGGCGCGGCCGCGGGCGGGGCGGGCGCCGGCGCCGGGGCGGCCGGCGGCGGGGTCCGGGCGGGCGTGCCCGGCGGCACCTGGGTGGGCGCCGGAGCGCACGCGGCGCAGCCGACGATGCACAGGGCGAGCGAGAGACCGCGAGCGCGGATGGTCATGGCGCGGGAGCCTAGCACGCGGGACGCGCGCTTCGGCGCTGCCCTTGCATGCGTGACCGGCCGTCATTACGTTGGCCCCTCGCCATGGGGGTCGGCTCGGAACCCGTGGATTCACCGCTTGCTTCGGAGGCTGCCATGTACGTGATCGCTGGTGTCACTGGCCACGTCGGTTCGCACGCTGCGCGCGCGCTGCTCGCGCAGGGGAAGCAGGTCAAGGTCATCGTCCGCAGCGCCGCGAAGGGCGCCGAGTGGGCGCAGCGGGGGGCGGCCGTCGCGGTCGGCTCGCTCGAGGACGCGGCGTTCCTGACCGACGCGCTGAAGGGCGCGACCGGGTTCTTCACGCTGCTCCCGGGCAACTTCGCCGCCCCGGACTTCTACGCGGACCAGCGCCGGACCGCCGACAGCATCGCCGCCGCGGTGAAGGCGAGCCGCGTGCCGCACGTCGTGATGCTGTCGTCGATCGGCGCCGACCTGGAGGCGGGCACGGGCCCGATCCGCGGCCTGCACTACCTCGAGAACGCGCTGCGGGCGACGGGCACGAAGCTGACGGCCCTCCGCCCGGGCTACTTCCAGGAGAACCTCGCCCAGTCGCTCGGCGCGGCGCGTGCGGCCGGCATCTACCCCAACTTCGGCGCCCCGGTCGACCTCCCGATGCCGATGATCGCCACCCGCGACATCGGCGCGCAGGTCGTCAGCTCGCTGCTCGAGCCGCCGGCGAAGGGCGAGATCGTCGACATCGTCGGCCCCGGCTACTCCGTGCAGCAGCTCGCCGACAAGCTCGGCGCCGCCCTCGGCAAGAAGCTGCAGATCACGACCATCCCGCCGGAGGGCTGGGTCCCGGCCATGATGCAGGCCGGCATGCCGCAGCACATCGCCGAGGTGTTCGCCGAGATGTACGCCGGGTTCGGCACGGGCAAGATCCGCCCGGTCGGCGACCGGATGGTGCCGGGACACACGACGATCGACGAGGTCATCCGCGACCTGGTCAAGTAACCGACTGCTGCCCGATCCTGGCGCGCGGTTTCGCTTGGCGCCGTTCGGCCGCGGACGCACAATCGCGCCATGCGGCCGCTGCTCCTCATGGTCCCGCTCCTCGCGCTGCCCGCGTGCCGCGCCGCGGCGCCGCACCACCCGAACCTCCGGGAGAGCCGTGACGCGTCCGTCGCCGCCGACGCCGCGGCGTCCCGGGCCACGCACCCGAGCAGCGAGACGGCGCTGCGCCCCGGACCCGCGCCGGGGGTGGACGCAGGCGCGGTCCCCGACGCTGCGGCGGCTGCGCCCCGGTTGACGCCCGGCGCCGCGTCCGCGGCCGCCACCGCCGTCGGCGTCGCCCCGGCGCTCATCCGCGAGGTCACGTCCACGGCCCTCGACGAGCTGACCGGACCGGCGTGCGCGGGCGTGCGGTCGCCGAAGCGCACGCTCGAGGTGGTGACGCACGTCGCGCCCGCGGGCCCGGAGGCGACGCTCGTGGTGCGCGGACCGGCGACGATGCCGAAGTCCGGCGGGCGTCGCGTGGCCGGCACGGTGCGGCTCGGGCCGGCCCGGGCCGCGCACGTGCTGGCGCTGGTCGATCTTCAGGGGCCGCCGGCCACGCTCACGAGCTACGACGCGGGCCCGGCGCCCGCGTGCCTGAACGTCGCGGCGACCCCGCGACACGCGGCGGCGATCCTCGCGGTCGACACCGGGGCCACCGGCACCGGCCGCGATCTGGTGCTGGTCTCGCTGGCGGCACCGCGGCCGCGCGTCCTCTGGCGCGTCCCGCAGCGCGGGGTGGAGAGCAGCGGCAGCAGCTTCCATGCCGGCGCCCTCGACCTGCAGCCGGGCCGGGCGCCGCTCGCGGACCTGTCGTGGATCGTGGTCGGCTCGCCGGCGCGCGGCGGCAGCCTCCCGCCCACGCCGTCGCTCGAGATCTTCCGCTTCGACGGCCGGGCCTACCAGCGCCACCGCGGGCCGCGCTGAGGCGGCGCGACCGCCTGGCGAGAGTCGCGGGGGCTACGCGGAGTCGGCGTCTGCCGGCCAGCAGGCCGGCCCCGCGGCCGGCGCGGGCCGGGGGCGGGCGGCGGCGTGCGCGGGCGGGGCCGGGGCGACGGCGCAGGCGCCGCAGTCGGCGGGACAGCTCGCGCAGTCCTCGAGACCCGTGCACTGGCCGTCCCCGCAGCCCTGGCCGCCGCTGTCGCGCCGGCACACCACCACCTCGAACCAGGCCGGGTTGTTCGCGGTCGTGCCGGTCACGCCGCCGGCCGGCTGGTTGGAGACGGTGTGGGAGTGGGCGCCGCCCATCGTGGTGGTGCCGGTGTGCCGGTGCGTGTCGGACGCGAACGACCCCCAGGTGCCGGCCGGCACGTTGCGGGTGGAGCTGGGCCCGCCCGTGCCCACCGGGTGGTTGTGGGCGTCGCTGGTCGTGGCGCCGTTGTGGTTGTGGGCGGGGACGCCGTGACTGTGCTGCGCGCTGCCGCCGGTCTCGTCCGGGACGCCGTTGCCGTCCTCCCCGCGCAGGAACACGTTGCGGTACTGGGTCAGCTCGCTCCAGCCCGTGGGGCAGGCCTCCGTGAAGAAGGCCACCGTCGAGTCGACCGGGCACACGGCCGCCGGCGCCCGGCAGAACAGCGCCTCCCGGTACGGCGGCACGTGGCTGCCCGGATCGCTCGCGCCGCCGGACGCGACCACGGAGTGTCGGTGGGTGGCGTCGGGGCTCATCGAGACCTGGTGGGTGTGGTAGCCCCACGCGGTGCCCGCGGTCCCGTTCAGGAACGGGATGTGCGAGTCCGCGAACCCGCTGTTGTACGGGCCACCGTGGTAGTGGAAGCTGGTGCCGTCGGAGTTGGCGGTGAAGGCGCCGTGGTTGTGCGTGAGGCCGTGCGGGTGGGTGGCGCTGCCCGCGACCTGGCTGTACTGGCCGTCGCCGTCCTCGCCCCGGACCATGCGGCCGCGCAGCGCCGTCTCCTCCGCCCAGCCGTGCGGGCACGCGCCTTCCCCGAGCGCCACCGCGCCCGCGGGCACGGCGTAGACGTCGTCGCGGGCATTCTCGCAGAGCACGTACTCGCGGTAGGGTGGCAGGATCCCGCCGGCCTGCGTGCTCGCGAGGTCGCTGCTGATCGCGTGGGTGTGGGCGGCGGCCCGGTCGTTCACGTCGAAGACGGGCGCCGCGTGGGAGTGGGTCAGCGCCATCTCGGTCGTGCCGGAGCCAAACCAGGCGGCGACCACCGAGGCCGTGCTCTCGTCGAGGGTCGCGACGTGGGTGTGGCTCGGCATCGACGTGCTGCCGGTGGTGTGCGTGTGGCTGGTGAGAGTGTGCGTGTGGGGGGCGTCCGCGCCGCCGGTCTCGGCGTAGACCGCGTCGCCGTTGCTGCCGCGCAGCAGGCGGCCGCGCGCCGCGGTGACCTCGGACCAGCCGGCGGGGCACGGCCCGTCCATGAGCACCATCATCCCCAGGGGCAGCGGCGCGAAGCCGGTGCCCTCGTCGATCTGGCCGTCGCAGTTGTCGTCGCGGCCGTTGCAGGCCTCCGGGGCGCCCGGGTACACGTCCGCCCGGGTGTCGTCGCAGTCGTAGTGGCACGCGCCCGGTCCGGCACTGTAGCCGTCGCCGTCCGCGTCCACGCCGGCCTTGGCGCAGCGGACCGCGTTGCGGCCGTCGCACACGTAGACGTCGTCGGCGCAGTCGTCGAGGTCGTCGGGGCTGTCGCACGGGGCGCCCGGCTGCGCGGCGAGGGCACAGGCGCCGTTGCACGCGTTGTTGCCGTTGTCGATGACGCCGTCGCAGTCGTCGTCGACGCCGTTGCACACCTCGGCCGGCGGCGTGCAGGCGGCGGGGGCGGGGACGGTGCACGAGGCGGTGCAGGTGCCGGTGCCGGTGGAGCCGCAGGTGGTGGTGCAGGGGATGCCGGCGGCGCCGCGGACGCAGGCGAAGCCGTTGTCGGCGACGCCGTCGCAGTCGTCGTCGACGCCGTTGCACACCTCGGCCGGCGGCGTGCAGGCGGCGGGGACGGGCAGGGTGCACGAGGCGGTGCAGGTGCCGGTGCCGGTGGAGCCGCAGGTGGTGGTG
>DASXVK010000336.1:0-9805 GCA_036504295.1 Polyangia bacterium | reverse complement strand
CGACGGCACGGGCGGGACGGGCAAGCGCCGGGTCGGGGCGCGGCGCCGGCGCTGGTGGCCGAGGCTCGCGGGCTTGGGCGCCAGCGTGAAGAACCTTTCGTGGGCTTGGTCCGCCCGGCGCGGTCTCATCGTTGCTGACCTTCGCGCCACGCGCGAGTAGAATGCCTACGCGGGGGGGCGACTCATGCTGGGGGCGCCGGAAGGCTTCTGGGGCAAGCTCGATCGGGTGGGGGACGACCCGCCCGTTGCCTGGCACCCGCTCGCCGACCACGCAGCGGACGTTGGCGCCTGCTGCGCGGCGCTGCTGGAGCAGCGGGTCCTCCGGCAAGCTCTCGCGCGATTGGCCGGCCGCGACGAGCTCGACCAGGCGCAGATCGACCGCCTCTGCGTGCTCGCGGCTCTGCATGACGCGGGCAAGTTCAACCTCGGCTTCCAGGCGAAGGCCGGGCCGCGCGGAGCCCGCACCGCGGGCCACGTGCGCGAGGCGCTGGCGCTCTTCGGTTCCGGGTGTGCCGAGGCCGAGCGCTTCGCGAGAGCGATTGGCTACGACGAGATCGCCTTGTGGGGCGAGGGCGACGCCGCGTCGAGCCTCCTCATCGCTGCCCTTGCGCATCATGGCCGGCCGTGGCCGCTCGGTCTCGGCCACGACCCCGCCATATGGAGGCGGCGCGGCGATCTCGATCCGTGGGCCGGCCTGGCGGAGCTCGCGCGTCGCACCATGGCCTGGTTCCCGTGCGCCTACGTGCCGCACGGCGCGTCACTCCCCGCCAGCCCGGCGCTGCAGCACGGCTTCAGTGGGCTCGTGACGCTGGCCGACTGGCTCGCGTCGGATCGGAAGTTCTTCCCGTTCAGCGAGGGCGGGGAAGATCGGTGGCCGGTGGCGTCGGCACGGGCGCGCGAGGTGATCGCGCGCCTCGGCATCGACGCGGGCGCGGCGCGCGCGAGCCTCGGCATCGGGCGGCCGGGCTTCGAGCGCGTCTCGGAGCACTCGCCGCGTTCCGCCCAGGTTGCGCTCCTTGATCTCCCGGTGCCCGAGCGGGGGAGCATCACAGTCCTCGAGGCCGAGACCGGCTCGGGCAAGACCGAGGCCGCGCTCGGCCGCTTCCTCGTCTTGCTTCAGGCCGGCGTGGTCGACGGCCTGTACTTCGCCTTGCCCACCCGAACGGCGGCCACGCAGATCCATCGCCGGGTCTTCGATGCCGTTGCCCGGGCCTTCCCGGACCCCGCGGCGCGTCCGCCGGTGGTCCTCGCCGTGCCGGGTTACCTCGTCGTCGACGATCAGGAGGCGATGCGCCTCGCGCCCTTCGAGGTGCTGTGGAATGACGAGGCCGACGCACGCTGGCGCTATCGCGGCTGGGCCGCCGAGCGGCCGAAGCGCTACCTCGCCGGGGCGGTCGTCGTGGGCACGGTTGATCAGGTGCTCCTGTCGGCCCTCGCTGTGCCCCACGCCCATCTGCGCGCGACGGCGCTACTGCGCCATCTGCTCGTCGTCGACGAGGTGCACGCCTCGGACGCCTACATGAACCGCCTGCTCGAGCGGGTCCTGAGCCGTCATCTCGCCGCGGGTGGCCACGCGCTGCTCATATCCGCGACCCTCGGCGCTGTCGCCCGGGCCCGGCTGACTCGTCCCGAGCGACAGCCGTCCGAGCCGACGCTGACGGAGGCACGCGCTACCCCGTACCCCTGCCTGGCGGTTCGGAACGGCGGCGCCATGGCCACGACGCGGGGAATCGAGACCACTGGCGCGGGGAAGTCCGTGCAGCTCCAGCCCCGGCCTATCGCCGCCGACGCCGGGGCCGTCGCGCGGGCCGCGTTGGACGCTGCGCGGGCGGGCGGCCGTATCATCGTCCTGCGCAACACCGTGCGCGACTGCCTCGCGACGCAGGTCGCGCTCGAGACGCTCGCCGCGGAGGACGAGCGGCTCCTCTTCGGCTGCGCCGGCGTCCCGGCGCCGCACCACGCCAGGTTCGCCACCGAGGATCGAAGGCTGCTCGACTCGGCGCTCGAGCGCCGTTTCGGCCGGAACGCGCCTCGCGGGGGCTGCGTCGCCGTCGCGACGCAGACGGTCCAGCAGAGCTTGGACCTCGATGCGGACCGGCTCGTGACGGACCTATGCCCGGTCGACGTGCTCCTGCAGCGCATCGGGCGCCTCCACCGCCATCGGCAGGAGCGCGCGGCCGGCTTCGACGAGGCGCGCGTCGAGCTGCTCGTGCCGGTCGAACGCGACCTCGGCGCGCTCATCGGCCGGCACGGAACGGTCCGCGGCGTCCACGGCCTCGGCACCGTCTACGAGGATTTGCGGGTGCTCGAGGCCACGTGGCGGCTGGTCGAGGAACTCCCCCGCTGGACGATCCCGGCGGACAACCGAGAGCTTGTCGAGGCCGCGACCCACCCCGAGGCGCTGCGCGCGATCACGGCCGCGCTCAAGGGGCCGTGGCCTGCGCACGAGCAGCAGGTCGAGGGCCGGCGGCTCGCCCACACTGCGCACGGTGCGGCGCAACTCGTCGACTGGAGCCGGCCGCTCGAGGATCAGCCCTTCCCGGACGATCTCGCGATCGCGACACGCCTCGGGGAGCACGACCGGATCGCCGTCTTCGACCCGCCGCTCCCCGGGCCGTTTGGGCAGCCGGTCGGCGGTGTCAGTATCCCCGCGTATCTTGTTCGTGGGGTGCCGGGCAAGGCCGCCCCTGCGATCACGAGGTGCGCCGAGCGTTGCATCGAGTTCTCGCTCGGGGCCGAGAAGTTCATCTACGACCGACTCGGGCTGCGACCCGCGGCCGAGCCGGAGTCAGCGACGGAGGATGTGGCCGATGGGTGACGCTGAACACGATCTCCTCCAGGAGCCGCTCATCGGCGTGCGGACGGCGGGCGGCCAGGCGCAGCCGCGCACGCTCCCCGGGGTGCTCGCGGACCTCGGCACCGACGACCTGGTCGGTTTTTCCGGTTTGCAGCGCCATCAGGAGCAGGCCTGGCACGCCTTCCTGGTGCAACTCGCGGCCATCGCCCTGCACGAAGCCGATGCCCCACCGGGCGCTCTTTCCGAGGCCAAGTGGCGCGCGCTGCTGCTGGGGCTGACCGGCGGCCGGCACGAGCCCTGGTCGCTCGTCGTCGGCGATCTCGCACAGCCAGCGCTGCTGCAACCGCCGGTGGCAGGGGGGACGCTCGCGTCCTTCAGATGGACGACCGCGTGCCCGGACTCGCTCGACATTCTGGTCACGGCCAAGAACCACGATGTCAAGGCCGAGCGCATGGCGCGGCCTGAGCCCCAGCACTGGCTCTACGCTCTCGTGTCGCTCCAAACGATGCAGGGCTTCCTCGGCGCCGGGAACTACGGCATCGCACGCATGAACGGCGGCTTCGCGAGCCGGCCGTCGGTCGGCTTCGCGCCGACGCTCGCGTGGGGGCCGCGCTTCAGGCGCGACGTAACGGTCCTGCGCGAGGGCCGCGCCGAGATCGCGCAAGAATACGGCTACAGCCAGCATGGCGGCCATGCGCTCCTCTGGCTCGAGCCCTGGGACGGAACCCAGGCGCTCCCGCTCGCCGCGTGCGATCCCTTCTTTGTCGAGATCTGCCGCCGCGTCCGGCTCATCCGGGCGAGCGAGCGGATCGTCGCCCGCGCGGCCGGGTCCAGCGTGGCCCGCCTCGCTGCGAGCGAGGCCAAGGGCAACACCGGCGATCCGTGGACCCCGGTCGAGAAGAGCGAGGGCAAGGCGCTGAGCGTGGGCGCGGCGGGCTTCTCCTACCAGCGCGTGCAGGAGCTGCTTTTCGGGGGCGAGTACCGCGAGGGGATCGCGCAGCGCCTCGATCCGCAGGACGGCGAGGAGCCGCTCTTCCTCGCAGCGGTGCTCGCGCGCTCGCAGGGCAAGACGCTCGGCCTGCACTCCCGGCAGCTCCCGATCCCGGCGCACGTGCGCCCGCGGCTCGGTCGGCCCGCCGAGCGGGAGCGTCTCTCCCTGCTCGCAAGGCAGCGCATCGACGTCGTCGCCACGGCCGCCAAGAAGGTGCTCCGCCCGTCGCTGCTCGTCTTGTTCCAGGGACACGCCGGCGATCTCAAGATGAGTGACGAGCGCCCGCAGCCGTGGCTGCGGCGTTTCGACGCGGCGGTCGATGCCGTCTTCTTCGATCGGCTGTGGCAGGATGTCGACGAAGACCCCGAGGCCGCCGATAGGCGCTGGGCGCAGCTGGTGTGCGAGTTCGCCCAGGCCGAGCTCGAGGCGGCGATCCGCTCGGCACCGCTGTCGACCGCGAACCGGTTACGCGCGGTCGCGCTCGCCGAGGGTCGCTTCTTCGGGGCCCGGTACCGACATTTCCCGCAGCTGCGCCCACAGGAAAACGAAGGAGGAGCCCGACATGAGCCAGCCCGGTGAGCACCTGTCCAGCGACCAGTCGCCAGCTTCGCGATCACTCGGATCCGTGGTGGGCCACCTCGCGCATGCCATCGAGCACGAAATTTCCCCCGGCGACGTGGCCGAGCTCCGACGCCTGCGCCGCGCGGAGCCGGGCGGGGCGGCCTTCTACAAGCTGATGGCGGGCGTGGTCGCGCCCGGCGGCCACCTCCCCGAGGGCGGGGCTGCGCGTGACGAGGCGGAGCGGCGCTGGTCCACGGTCATGCAGGCGCTCGCGCAGTTGCGCGGCCTGCACCGGCCGGGCAGCCGGGCCGGCGCCGCGCTCGCCACGGCCGAACTCGCCGAGCTGCGCCTGACCCGGCTGCTGCGGGCCCGCGACGAAGCCCTCGATGACGCCATCCGCACCACCGCCCACTACCTCGCCGCCCGCGGCGAGCCCGTCGACGCGGCCGCGCTCGCCGCCCTCGTGCTCGTGCCGGACGGCCCCGTTGCCGAGGCTCTGCGGCGCGCCATCGCCCGCGACTACTACGGCCGCGTGGCACGCAATGAGCGTAACGAAGGTTAGGAGACGACACCATGAGCCAGCGATTCCTGCAGATCCACACCCTGACTTCGTACCCGGGCAGCCTCCTCAACCGCGATGACGCGGGCTTCGCCAAACGGCTCCCGTTCGGCGGCGCCACGCGCACTCGTGTCTCGTCGCAGTGCCTGAAGCGGCACTGGCGCACGTTCATGGGCGAGCACTCGCTCGCGGCGCTGGGCGAGCCCGGGTCAGTGCGCTCGCGGTTCACCTTCGAGAAGCTCATGGTCCGGCCGCTCATCGCGGGCGGCGTCGACGAAGCACTGGCCCGCGCCGTGACGCGCGCGCTCATGGGCGAGTTGCTCGGAAAGAGCGCCAAGGCCAAGAAGGAGGAGGAGCAGGAGAAGCAGAAGGAGAAGCCGGCCAAGGGCGCTGGGAAGGAGAAGGGCGACGTCGTGCGGACCGAGCAGGTCACCGTGCTCGGGCGGCCCGAGATCGAGTACCTCCTCGGTGAGGCGCGCGCGATATGCGCAGGCCGGCCGGACCCCGCCAAGGTCGAGGCGGCGGTGAAGCAGAAGCTCGGCGCCGATGGCAAGAAGAACCTGGAGGCCCTGCGCCGCGGAGCCGGCCTCGACGCCGCCCTGTTCGGCCGCATGGTGACGGGCGATATCCTCGCACGTTGCGACGCCGCGGTGCACGTCGCGCACGCGTTCACGGTCCACGAGGAAGCAGCCGAGAGCGACTATTTCTCCGCGGTCGACGAGCTGCAGCGCGCCGAGGAAGACGAGCACGGCAGCGGCCACATCAACAGCGCGGAGCTCACGAGCGGGCTCTTCTACGGCTACGTCGTGGTCGACGTCCCGCTACTGGTCTCCAACCTGGAGGGCTGCGAGCGCAGCGACTGGCCCGCCGCCGATCACACCCTCGCCGCCGAGGTCGTGCGCTCGCTCGTGCACATGGTCGCGACCGTGAGCCCCGGCGCCAAGCTCGGCTCCACTGCCCCGCACGCCTATGCGCACCTCGTGCTCACCGAGTTCGGCAGCGCCCAGCCGCGCACGCTCGCGAACGCCTTCTTGCGCCCCGTCGCCGAGCGGCCGGACCTGCTCGCCAACACCTACGAGGCGCTGCGACTCCACCTCGCCGAGCTCGACGGCATGTACGGCGTGCCGGGGCCGCGGCAGCTGGCCGGGCTCGGCCCTGTGCAGGGGCTCTGCCAGCTGCTCGGCCTGGAGCGACCGACCGCGCTCGATCCGCTCGCTCGCGCGGCTGCGGCGCGGGTGCTGGAGCCGTGATGCTCGAAGTGCTGTGGCTCCGGTTCGACGCGCCGCTCGTGAGCTTCGGGGGCGCGGCCGTCGACAACTTCGGGGTGGTGCAGGACTACCCCGGGCTGTCGCTGCTCACGGGTCTCATCGCGAACGCCCTCGGCTACGCGCACGCCGACGCCGACCGCCTCGCGACCCTTCAGGCGCGTCTGCGCTACGCCGTGCGGTGCGACCGGCCGGGTGTCCGCCTACGCGACTACCAGACGGTCGACCTCGGGCAGGACTTCCTGACCGACACGGGCTGGACGACGCGCGGCGCCCGACAGGACCGCCGCGGTGGGCCCGCGAGCGACATGACCCACCAGCGATACCGCGACTATCAGGCGGATAGCGTGCACACCGTTGCGCTCACGCTGACTGCGGGCGAGGCGCCCAGCCTCGACCAGATCGAGGCGGCCCTGCGCGCGCCCGAGCGGCCGCTCTTCATCGGTCGCAAGTGCTGCCTGCCCTCCGCGCCCCTCGTCCTCGGGCGCACGCAGGCGGCGACCCTGCGCGAGGCGCTCGTGAAGGCGCCTCTTCTCCCGCCCGCGCGCCGGCCGGAAGGGAGGGCGGTGCGGGCGTTCTGGCCCGCTGAGGAGGGCGGGACCCCGAGCCGGATCATAGCTACGACTGACGAGCGCGACTGGCGTAACCAGGTCGTCTGCGGCCGGCGACTGCTGCGCGAAGGCTTGCTCACGCTGGAGGTCGGCGATGCCTGAGGCACCTCTTTACATGTTGCGGCTACGCCTCGACGCCGCGCGGCTCGTCGAGCTCGGCGCCCGGCGGCACCTGCCCCTGCGCGAGGTCGACCTCGGCTACCTCGTCCATGCGCAACTCGGGGAGACCTTCGGCACGCTCGCCCCGCGACCTTTCTCCATCTCACCGGCGCAGGGGCGCCAGGTCACGGTCCTCGCTTACAGCCAGCGCCCCGCTGCCGAATTGCGCGTGTACGCCGACAGCTTCGCCGACCCGGCGCTGCACGCCACCATCGACTGGGCGCGCTTCGACGACAAGCGAATGCCCGCTTCATGGCCAGAGGGGAAACGCCTGGGCTTCATGGTGCGTGCCTGTCCGGTCGTGCGCGCGGCCAAGGCGACCGACCGGCACACGCAGGGCGCAGAGGTCGACGCCTTCCTGGCGCGCTGCTGGGCGCTCGGCCCCGAGGCGCCCGTCGAGCGCGAGGCCGTCTACCGGGACTGGCTCGGCCGCGAGCTCGGGCGCGGCGGCGCGGCGGAGCTCGTGACGGTGCGACTGACGGGCTTTCAGCGTGACCGCGTGCTGCGCCGCACCCACAGCCACGACCGGCGCGCCGCCATCTGTGAACGCCCTGCGGCGTCGCTCGCGGGCGTTCTCACCGTGGGCGACGGCGCGGCCTTTGGCGCGTTGCTCGCAAGGGGAGTCGGCCGCCACCGGGCGTTCGGTTTCGGCCTGCTGCTGCTGCGACCGGCGCCCGCGGGATGCTGAAGGGCCGGCTCGGGCTCGAGACGGCGCGCGTCCCGCATGCCGACCGTCATGGGTTGCTGTGGCTCGAGCGGGGCCGCCTTTCGGCCGAGGACGGCACACTCCGGTTTGTGTGCGCCGGCGGCGGCGACCTCGACGCGGGCGATTATGCGATCCCGTTCCAGATGGTCTCCTTCATCTGCCTCGGGCCCGGCAGCGCGGTGACTCAGGACGCCCTGCGCCTGCTCGCGCGCCATGGCACGGGCCTGGCGGCCGTCGGCGAGCACGGCGTGCGCCTCTACGCCAGCATGCCGTTCGGCCCGGACGCTTCGGCGCTCGCGCGCCGCCAGGCACTCGCCTGGGGCGACCCTGTCGCGCGGGTCGCGCTCGCGCGGCGGATGTATGCGTGGCGGCTCGGCGAGATCCTGCCGCAGACCGACCTCAACGCCCTTCGGGGGATCGAGGGCGCCCGGATGAAGGAGATCTATCGGCGCCTCGCGCAGCAGTACGGCGTTGCGTGGGTCGGGCGGCGCTATGATCGCGAGCAACCCGAGCGCGACGACGAGGCGAACCAGGCGCTCAACCACGCGGCGACCGCTGTGCAGGGGGCCGCGCTCCTTGCCGTGGCCGCGACCGGGGCGATCCCGCAGCTCGGCTTCATCCACGAGGACTCCGGCATCTCGTTTTGTCTCGATGTCGCTGACCTGTTCCGCGACTCGATCACGGTACCCATCGCCTTCGGCGCTGTGCGCGACGCGCAGCGGACGCCCGCCGAGCCCATGGAGCGCATCGTCCGGCGTCTGGCCGGACGAACCCTGCACGACAAGAAGGTGATCCCGTCGATGATCGACCGAATCAAGGAGATGTTCCCGGCGGGCGCGGCGAATCCCGAGCCATTGACGGCACTAGCTGATCCATGTCCATGACGGTGGTCGTGACCCGCGACGTGGCGCCGCGGTTCCGCGGCTTTCTTGCCTCGTGCATGCTCGAGATCGCCCCTGGCGTGTACACCGCTCCGCGCATGACGCGCGGGGTGCGCGAGCGCGTGTGGCTCGTGCTCGAGGAGTGGTTTGGCGCGGTCGGGGGCGGCGGGATCGTGATGACCTGGGCGGATGCGGCGCAGCCAGGGGGGCAGGGGATACAGACGCTCGGGTCGCCCCCGCGCCAACTGCGCGACCACGAGGGGGTGGTGCTGGCGTGGCAGCCGGGCCAGGCGCCAGCGCAGCGCGAGGCGGAGCGCGGTTCCACGGCGGGCGACCCGGGTCGGGCGGGCGTTGGCGCGCCCGGCGAGAATGGAAGTGGTAAGCTCTCTGACAACTGAATAGCTGAAGTGAACGGCTTGGGCCGCGCAAGCCCACGACACTGTGAACACGGGTTGTCAGAGGCTCCCCCGCGCACGCGGGGATCGACCCCGCAGGAGCGCCTGCGCCCGTCGCCGCGGCCCGGCTCCCCCGCGCACGCGGGGATCGACCCTATCCCCACCGAGGAGGAGACCATGGCTCACCGGCTCCCCCGCGCACGCGGGGATCGACCCTGGACGATCTTGTCCACGAGTTCCTCCGGCAGGGCTCCCCCGCGCACGCGGGGATCGACCCGACACCCTGACGCTGCGCGCGGGGCGGCGCTAGGCTCCCCCGCGCACGCGGGGATCGACCCTCGGCGGCCACCCACTCGCGCATCGCCTGGACGGCTCCCCCGCGCACGCGGGGATCGACCCCCACAAGCCGATGTCCACGAGGCCCGTCGAGAGGCTCCCCCGCGCACGCGGGGATCGACCCTCTGGGACCGTCGAGAGGATGCCCTTCGCTCGGGCTCCCCCGCGCACGCGGGGATCGACCCTGTTCAGCATCTCGGTCTCGATGAGCTTGCAGGGCTCCCCCGCGCACGCGGGGATCGACCCGAAACGCCCATCGCGTTCGTTGGCGCCCCCGCGGCTCCCCCGCGCACGCGGGGATCGACCCGGCGCGCCCTGGACCATGGCGACCGACGGCCAGGCTCCCCCGCGCACGCGGGGATCGACCCAATGGCCGCTTCCGTCGAGCATTCCGGGAGCAGGCTCCCCCGCGCACGCGGGGATCGACCCTCGACCCGGCGAACCCGCCGTGCATGGAGTAGGGCTCCCCCGCGCACGCGGGGATCGACCCTCGCCCGACTCGTGTGCGGCCTCGAACATGCCGGCTCCCCCGCGCACGCGGGGA
>DASXVK010000335.1:0-10042 GCA_036504295.1 Polyangia bacterium | reverse complement strand
GCGGCGGGGCCCCGGTCGCGGGGGAGGGCGCGCCACCTGCCGGGCCCGGACCGAGCGCCAGCGCCGCGATCGCGGCCACGATCTGCGCGACGAGGGCGCTCTCGGCGCCCGCGTCCTTCTCGCGGATGCGCCGCTCGAGCTCGAGCGCCAGGGCGCGCAGGTCCTCGAGGCCGAGCATGCTCGCGGCGCCCTTGAGGCCGTGCGCCGCCTCGCTGCGCTGCCGGGTGCTGGCGCCCGGCGCGCGCAGCCGGTCGACGTAGCCGCGGGCCTCGTCGACGAAGATCTCGAGGAGCTCGCGGTCGATCTCCACCCTGGCCTCCGTCAGCCCGCGCGGTCGCGGGGCGCCGGCGCGGAGGGCGGGGGCGCCGGCGCGCTGCCGCCGGAGGCGAGCCGCGGGCGAGCCTCGTCGTTGTCGGAGGCGAGCCGCGGGCGAGCCTCGTCGTTGCCGGAGGCGAGCCGCAGGCGAGCCTCGTCGTTGCCGGACGCCGGCCCCGCCGCCGCGGGCGCGCCCGCCCCGCCGCGCGGCGGCCCGATGCGGCCGAGCGCGCTCTGGCACGTCTCGGCGAGGCTGCCGAGCACGCGGGCGACGGCGTCGCGGGTCTCGCTCCCGCCGTTGTTGCCGGCCAGCTCGACGATGCCGCCGAGGACCTCGTCGAGCAGCCGCTGCCGCTCCGCCAGCTCCCGGGCGACCTCGCCGACGCCGCCCTGGTTCACCTTGAACCGCGCGATGGCGTCGCCGAGCGCGCGGGCGGCCTCGACCAGCTCGGTCGCGGCGCGGGTCTGCTCGACGGTGCCCTGGGCGGTGGTGCGCGTCACCTGGCGGATCTCCTCCATGGCCTGGACGGCCTCGTCGGTGGCGCCCTGGATGGTCTCGATGAACGCGCCGATGTCCTTCGTCGCCGAGGACGAGCGCTCGGCCAGCTTGCGCACCTCGTCGGCGACGACGGCGAAGCCCTTGCCCTGCTCGCCCGCGCGCGAGGCCTCGATGGCGGCGTTGAGGGCCAGCATGTTCGTCTGGGCGGCGATCTCGTCGACCAGCTCGACGATCTGGTTGATCTCGAGGGAGCGCTCGCCGAGGTGGCGGATCTTGCGGCTCACCTGGTCGAGCGCCGCCGACTGCCGCCCGGCGCCGGCCGCCATGTCCTCGCTGGCCTCGAGGATCGCCTCGGCCGCCTGCGTCACCTCGGACCCGGCGTGGCGCACGTGCAGGACGAGCGCGCCGATGCTCTCGAGCATGTGGTTGAAGGCGTCGGTGACGGAGCCGAGGACGTCGGGCGTCACCTCGCCGCGCATCGTGAGATCGCCCTCGGACGCGTTCGAGACGGCCTCGAGCAGGTGGACGATGGCGTGCTGGAGCCGGTGCCGCTCGTCCTCGCTCTGGATGAGCCCGACGATGCGGTCGAGCATGCTGTTCACCGAGTCCGCCAGGCTCTGCAGCTCGTCGCCCGACGTGAGCTGGGCGCGCGTGTCGTAGGAGCCGGCGCGGATCTTCTCGGCGGTCGCGCGCAGGTGGCGGACCGGGAGCACGACCCGGCGGTGGAAGGTGCGCCGGAGGTAGATCGCGAAGAGCAGGTTCGCGACCAGGAGCAGCGACAGCGCGGCGAAGAAGCCGCTCGTGACGCGGCCGCTGGCCAGGCGCCCGAACTCGGCGGCGATGATCTGGGCCTGTCGGCCCTCGAGGTCGCTGTGCGCCGCGAGCGACCACGGCGTGCCGATGATCGGCGTCACCACCCAGTACTCCTGAGTGCCGTCGGGCTGGCGGTAGAGCCGGGCCTCGGCCGGGCGGTTGCCGGCGAGCAGGCTCTCGGGGCCGGTCTGGGCGCGCTGCTCGCGCCACCGCGTCTTCTCGAGCAGGTCGGCGAGGTTCGGGAAGGCCTCGCGCACCGGCTTGCCCTGCACGTCGTCGTCGTAGTAGAGGCCGACCGTGTCACCCTTGGCGCCGTGCTCGACCACCACGACGTGGCCGGCGCGGCCGACGCGGGTGGTCTCGACCAGCTTCTGCAGCCCCGGCACCGCCGCGGGCTGCGACGCGGCGATGCCGCCGTCGCCGCGGGCGCCGCAGACGATCTCGGCCTGGCCGGCGATGGCGGCGACGAAATCGAGCTGGGTCTGGCGCACGAGCTGGGACGAGGCCGCGCGGCTCTCGTCGAGCGCGTGCAGCTCGCTGCGCGACCAGAAGTAGACCATGAGCAGGGAGACCACCGGCAGCAGCGCGAGGGCGATGAGGCCGGCGCCGAGCGCGCGGGCGACGCCCCGGCGCAGCGGTCGCTCGCGCGCCGGCGGCGGGCTGACGGGGCCCGGGCCGCCGCCTTCGCTCAGCACGGCGCGCTCCCGGACCCGGCCGCGCCGCGGGCCAGCTGGGCGGTGATGCGGCCGAGGAGCGGCGCCACCTCCAGCAAGGTGGCCGGCTGCTCGGGCAGCGGCGCCGCGCCCGCGCCGGGCCGGCGCCGGATGCCGACGACCCGCTCGACGAGCAGCGCGGCGCGCACGCCGTCGGCCTCGACCAGCACCGCGGGGTCGCCCAGGCGCAGCCGGTGCAGCCCCACCTCGAGCAGCAGCGCGAGATCGAGCACCGGCACCACCTGGCCGCGCAGGTTCGTGACGCCGGCGACCGCGCCGGGCGCGGTCGGCACCGGCGTCAGCGGCCCCAGGTTGAAGACCTCGCGCACCGCGCCGAGCGGCACCGCGAAGCGCTGGCCACCCACGTCGAAGAGGAGGACCTCGGGGGCGGGCGGCACCCCTTTATCCGGGGAGGTAATTGCGCACCTTCGCGACCAGGACGGCGGGGTCGACCGGCTTCACGAGGTACTCGTCGGCGCCCTGCTTGAGGCCCCAGTAGCGGTCACTCTCCCGATCCATCGAGGTCACGATGATGATCGGCAGGTCCTTCAGCGCCGGGTTGGCACGGATCGCGCGGCAGAGCTGAAAACCGTTCAGCTTCGGCATGATGATGTCGAGGATGAGCAGGTCCGGCCGCTCGTTGTGCAGCTTCCTCTCCGCCTCGGCCCCGTCGACCGCGGTGTCGATGCTGTGCCCGAGCGGCGCCAGCGCGCGCTTGAGCATCTCGACGGCCGTCGGCGAGTCTTCGGCGATGAGGATCTTGGCCATGCTCTTTCTCGCGCGGCCCTCTGCGCCGCCCACGCCGGGCTCCTAGACCGCCACCGGCGCGACGCGCTTCCGGATCAGCTTGATCGACAAGAGCCGGTACAGCATCTTGCTCACGTCGAAGGAGCTCATCCGCGACTGCCGCGTGATCTCCTTCACCGTGTTCTTGCCGTTGACGAACTCGAGGATGGCCAGCTCCTCGCGCGTGAGGCGGCCCTTGCCCATCTGCCCCACCGCGTCCTCGTTGCGCACGAAGACCGAGTCGAAGTTGTCGATCTCGCGCTCGATCAGGTGCCACTCGTCGACGCGCCGGAAGCCCTCCATCAGGATGCCTTCGATGGTCAGGCCGAGGTTGGCGTCGAGCGCCATGGCCGGCAGCTCCTTCGTCGAGCGGAACACGAAGCGGCCGGCGCTCCAGCGCAGCACCTCGTAGATCAGCTCGGCGGTCTGCCGGGCCATCGCCTGCTTGAGCTCGGCCTGCGTGATGTAGCCGAGCTTGACGAGCTGCGCGCCCAGGAGCTGGCCGGTGCCGCTGCGGCTCTTCAGCAGGGTGTCGAGGTCCTGCTTGGCCATGAGGTTGTCGTTGACGATGAAGCGGCCGAGGAGGAACTCCTCGGAGACGCCGGCGGCCGAGGCGAACTCGACCTTGCCCTGCCGGAAGAAGACGTCGACCCGGGCGGGGCCGCGGCTCACGGTGAGGATGCCGGTCTGGATCTGGTCCTGCAGGAGCTGCAGCACCTGCGCGAGCGGCACGACGCGGACCTCGCCGGACAGCACGTGGTCGTCGCCGCCGGCGAGCTCGGGGCTGGCCGTGTGGAGCTGGCCGAGGAGCCCCTCGAGCACGTTGTCGTCGAGGGCGTTCTCGATCGACCCGAACATCGGGTGCGCCTCGGGCGGCAGCTCCTCGCCGGGTTCGACCGGCAGCTTCGCCACGACGGCGCGGGCGATGCCGGTGCGCAGCGCGCCGAGCGCCTGGCGCCGCACGCGCGCCGCCGCGTCGGCGGCATCGGACGCGAGCGGCGCGGGCGCCTCCGCCGGCTCCGGGCTCGGCGGCAGGATCTCGGCCGGCGACGCGGCCTGGGCGCGCTGCTGGTACTTGGTGATCGTGTGGCCGACGACCGCGGTGATGGCCTCGGGGGAGAAGGGCTTCGTGATGTAGTCCACGATGCCCATCACCTTCACGAAGCGCTCGCCGATCTGGTCGCCCTTGGCGCTCATGAGCACCACGGGGAGGTCCTTGAGCGCCTCCTCCTCGGCCAGGGCGCGGCACACCTGGTAGCCGTTCATCTTCGGCATGACGAAATCGAGGAGGATGAGGTCGGGCTTGTGCTCCTTGGCGGCCTCCACTCCCAGATCCCCGTCCGCCGCGGTCTCCACCTGGTAGCCCGCTTTCGTGAGCACGAGCTGGACCACCTTGAGGATGGTCGGGCTGTCGTCGATGACCAGTATCTTCTCGCCGGGCATTGGTCGCGATGGTACAACGCGGCCGGTTAGGAATCAATGCTTCCCCCGAGTGTCCGCCGGGTAGCAATGCCGATGGCTTCGTGGTAGCGTCACTGGCGAGAGTTGGTGGGCCCGAGGGCCGCGCTCAAGATCTGCTCGATGGCCGGTTTCCCGCGCAAGTTCGGGAAGTTCGTGCTTCTCAAGCCACTCGCACAAGGTGGCATGGGAGCGTTGTACCTCGCCGTGTCCGGGGACCCGGGCATGGAGAAGCTCTGCTGCATCAAGACGGTCCTCCCGCACCTCGCCGACCCCGAGTACCTCGCGCGGTTCCGGGACGAGGCGAAGGTCGTGGTCAAGCTCACCCACGGCAACCTCGTGCCGGTCTTCGACGCCGGGCAGTTCGAGGGCGAGCTGTACCTCGCCATGGAGTTCATCGAGGGCAAGGACCTGCGCGCCGTGTGGAACAAGTGCGCGCAGAAGGGGATCGCGTTCCCCGTCGACATCGCCGTGCACCTCACGAAGGAGGTGTGCCGCGGCCTCGACTACGCCCACTCGTTCGGCGGCCTCGAGCTCGTCCACCGCGACGTCTCGCCGCCGAACGTGCTGTGCGCCTTCTCGGGCGAGGTGAAGCTCACCGACTTCGGCCTCGCCAGCTCGACGCTGAAGCTGGAGAAGACGGCCCCCGGGGTCATCTACGGCAAGGTGTCGTACATGGCGCCGGAGCAGGCCCGCGGCGAGCCGCTCGACGGGCGCACCGACATCTACGCCGCGGGCATCATCCTGTGGGAGCTGCTCACCGGCCGCCAGCTCTTCCCGCAGGGGAAGCTGCAGGCCGCCGACGTCCTCAACTCGACGCGCAACCCGACCATCGATCCGCCGTCGAAGCGGACCTCGCGGGTGCCGCCGGCCCTCGACGCCATCGTGCTGCGCTCGCTCGCCGTCGACGCCGCGGCGCGCTACCAGACCGCCGAGGAGATGCGCGCGGCGCTCGCCGAGTTCCTGGCGACGGAGGCGCCGGCCACCGACGCGGCGCGCATGGCCGCCTTCCTCAAGGACCTCTTCGGCGAGGAGATCGAGCGCGAGCGCCGCGAGCGCGACGACGCGGTGGCGCAGATCCCGGACCTGCTGCGCGAGGCGGCCAGCGACTCGGGGCGCCGTCCGGCCGCGGACGCCCACGCCGCGACGCGCCCCGCGCTCGGGGCCGGGCCCGCCCCCGGCGCCGTGCCCGGCGCGAGCGTCGGCGTCGGCACGCTCCTCGACGGGCGCTACAAGATCCGCTCGCTCATCGGCGAGGGCGGGATGGGCCGCGTCTACGAGGCCGAGCACATCGAGATCGGCAAGCGCGTCGCGATCAAGATCCTGCACCCGGTCTACAGCCGCACGCCCGAGGTCGTCGAGCGCTTCCGCCGCGAGGCGCGCGCCGCGTCGCGCATCGGCCACCCGAACATCGTCGACGTCACCGACTCCGGCACCACGGCCGACGGTTCCGTCTACTTCGTGATGGAGTTCCTCGAGGGCGTCGAGCTCGCGGACATCATCGACCGCGAGGGCGCCCTCGCCGTGCCGCGCGCGCTCGAGGTCGCGGTCCAGATCTGCCGCGCGCTCGCCGCCGCGCACGCCGCCGGCATCATCCACCGCGACCTCAAGCCCGAGAACATCTTCATCGTCGCGCGTGAGGGCACCGCCGAGTTCGTGAAGGTGCTCGACTTCGGCATCGCGAAGAGCGCCGAGCTCGAGGAGAAGCGCACCGAGCGGCTCACGCACCCCGGCATGGCGATGGGCACGCCGGAGTACATGGCGCCGGAGCAGGCGGCGGGGAAGCCGTCCGACTTCCGCGTCGACATCTACGCCGCCGGGGCGATCCTCTACGAGATGATCACCGGGGTCCCGCCGTACGACGGCGAGAACTTCATGGAGATCCTCTCGAAGAAGGCGAACGAGCCGCCGGTGCCGCCGCGCGTCGTGCGGCCCGACGTGCCCGAGGTCGTCGAGCAGGTGGTGCTCAAGGCGATGGCGCGCGATCCCGCGGCGCGCTTCGCCTCCATGGAGGTCTTCGAGTACGAGCTGACCAAGGCGCTGAGCGGCCGCGGCGCGGCGGTGGCGAAGATCCTCGGGATCGGCGCCGGCGCCACGGACACCGACGACGCCCTCGCGGCGGCGGCGCTGTCACGCCCCTACGTCGTGCCCCAGGCCGAGCGCCAGGCGCCCGCGGCGCCCGCGGCGGCGCGCCCGGCGCGCTGGCGGGTGTACGCGATCGTCGGCGCGGTCGTGCTGGTCGGGGGCGCCGGGGCGGTCTGGGTCCTGCGCGACCGCCTCGCGGCGCCGGGGCCCGCCCTCGCCGGGGCGCGCGACGCCGGCGCGGCGCTCGCGGTGGCGCCGCCGGCGCCGGCCGACGCGGCCGCGGCGTCCGCGCCGGCCGCGCACGACGCCGCGCGCGCCGCGCCCGAGCCGGTGGAGCCGAAGGTCGAGCGGACCCCGGTGATCCCCGATCCGAAGGAGAAGCCGCGCCACCCCATCGCTGAGGGCAAGCGGCTGCTCGCCGCGCGCCGCTACGCCGCCGCGCGCGAGGCGTTCCTGCGGGCGCGCGACAGCGGCCACGCGCGCGGCGCGGCCCTCACCGGCCTCGGCGAGGTCGCGTTCCAGCAGGGCGACTTCCACTCGGCGCTCAAGCAGGCCCAGAGCGCGGTGCGGGCGGGCGGCGGGGCCGATGCCCACCTGCTGCTCGGCAACTGCCACTTCCGGCTCGGCCACTACGCCGAGGCCATCACCGAGTACAAGAAGGTGCTGGCGCAGCGGCGCGGGCACGCCGAGGCCCGGCGCAACCTCGAGGCCGCCCAGAAGCGGCTCGGCGGGCGAGGGACCTGATGCGGGCGTGGGCGGTCCTCGCGGCGATCGGCGTGGCGCTCGGCGCGGGCGCCTGCACGCGCGTGAACCCGGACTACTGCAGCCGGCCCGGCCCGTGCGGCGACGGGCGCGTGTGCGACATCGACTACAACGTCTGCCGCCTGCCGGACGGTGGCCCCGGCGACGCCGCGCCCGAGGCCGGGGCCGACGCCGCCATCGACGCGCCGCCCGAGTGCAGGCCCGCGACCCAGGCGGCCGACTGCACCGCCGACGCGCAGAAGCCCATCTGCGTCGACGGACGGTGCGCCGGCTGCACCGAGGACGCGCAGTGCCTGGCGCGCGACCCGGCGCACCCGGCGTGCGCGAGCGGCGCCTGCGTCCAGTGCACGACGGCGCTCCACTGCGCCGGGAGCGCGGACGGGCCGATCTGTGATACGACGGCGCGCGCGTGCGGGCCGTGCGCGCGCGACGAGCAGTGCGCGGCCGCCAGCTACGCCCCCGGCGTCTGCGTCGGCGGCGGCTGCCCCGACGCCGACGGCGTGCTGTGGGTCGCGGGCGGCGCGACCGGCTGTACCGACAGCGGCACGGGCGCGCAGGCCGCGCCGTTCTGCTCGATCGGCGCGGCGGCGAGCTACGCCAAGAGCACGGCGGGCGCGCCGCCGGTGGTCGTCGTCGCGCCCGCGGCGATGCCGTACCCCTCGTTCGAGGTCAAGGGCAGCCTGGTCGTGGTCGGCGCTGCCGGCGGCGATGAGGTCGTCGTCAACGGCGACGCGAGCCACCCGGCCGCGAGCCTCGCCGCGAGCGGCGGCACCGTGACCCTGCGCCGCCTGCACCTGCACGGCGGCACCCCCGCGGTCGTCTCGTGCACCGCCACCACCTGCACCCTCGAGCAGCTCGCGATCGAGGGCGGGACCGTCGGGGTCCAGGCCACCTCGGCGCCGCTCGTCACCGTCAGGCGGTCGCAGATCTGGGGCAACCCGGGCGGCGGCATCAGCACGCTCGCGTCGGACTTCGAGGTCGTCAACAACTTCATCTACCTCAACGGGCTGTACACGAGCGCGATCGGCGCCGCGTCGTTCTTCCAGACGTCGTCGGACGCGACGAAGCGCTTCGTCAACAACACGGTCTGGCTCAACCTGGGGCAGGGCGCCGCCGTCGCCTGTCAGAGCATGACCGCCGCCACCGTGCTCAACGGCATCGTGTGGCAGAACACGCACACGGGCGGCGCGGTCTCGTCGGTCGCCGGCTGCGACGTGAGCCACACGCTCACCGACGATCCGGCGGTCGCGGGGCTCGGCGACAACCCGGCGAGCACGCCGCCACCGCTCTTCGTCTCGACGACGGCCCCGGCGTTCGACCTGCACCTGCAGGCCGGCTCCGGCGGGCTCGGGATCGGCGGCCCCGGCGCCCCCGCCGACGACATCGACGGCGAGCCGCGGCCCGCCGGCCGGATCGACCTCGGCGCCGATCAGATCACGCCGTAGGGCGCGGCCCGCGGGCTAGAACCGGCCGCCGTACCCGATGCCGGCGCCGCGGTGCGCGCCGGGGGCCGGCGCCGCCGCGCGGTCCCACCAGAAGAGCGCGCCCGCCCCGGCGCCGGCGACCAGGCCGAGCGTCGCCATGGTCCAGCCGCCGCTGCCGGTGTCGTAGACCCGCGGGCAGGCGCCGCCCGGCTTGGCGGTGCAGGCGCCCTGGCCGTCGTAGGCGACGAGGATCGCGCCCACCAGCACGAGCGCCGTGGCGGCGCCCGCGGCGGCCCACTTCCAGGTGCGCAGGGAGCGGCGCGGCTCGGGGCCGGGCGGCGGCGGCACCTCGCGCGGCGCGAGCGCGGGCGGCTCGGCCCCGTCCGCGGGCCCGGCCGCCGGCGTCACCGTGAGGCTCACCGCCGGCCCGACGGGGACGGGCGCGGGGGTCGGCGCGGGGCGCGCCGGCGCGGCCGCGACGGGCGCCGCGGTCGGCGCGGGCGCGGGCGCCGGCACCGGCGGCGCCGGGCGGCGCGCCGCGGCGGTGCGCCCGAGGCGGAGCGCGGCGTGGCTGAGCTGCTCGTTGGCCTCGGGGATGGTGCAGACGTCGCAGCGGCCGTCGACGGCGCCGCGCGGGCCGCCGTCGGGGCCGAGCTGCTCGAGCCGGAAGACGTAGCTCGAGCCGAAGACCTCGATGCGGACGCGGACGAGGCGCGTCACGCCGAGCAGCTCGGCGACGCGCTTGAGGCAGGGGCTGGTCTCGCAGCCCACGAGGCCGGGAGCGGCGGCGAGGCGGCGCTCGATCTCCGCGCGGGGCACCACGGCGAGCCCGGCCGCGGCGAGGCCGCCGCTGACGCTGCGGCTGAACTGCTCGCGCAGCGCGGCGGCCCCGTCGCCGGTGGCGCTCACGGACCAGACCACGGCGCGCTCGTCGGCCGCGGCCGCGCGGGCGCCCCCGAGGAACGCCACGGCGAGCGCCACGGCGAGCGCGGCGGCGACGAGGAAGCGCGAGCTCGAGGGGACCATGCGCCTATTCTCCGCCGGACGGGCGGGGTGTCAATTCCGTCGTCGCGGCGGGGCCACTGCGGTGCCTGGGCGCCGCAGGATAACAGGGAGGCGGGGAGACGGGGAGCAAGACAGGTTGGGGGTTGCGTCGACGCCGGCGTCGTGCACGAGGCCGGCGTCGT
>DASXVK010000334.1:0-12615 GCA_036504295.1 Polyangia bacterium | reverse complement strand
GACGACCACGACGGCGTGGCGCTGCGCGAGCGCCGCGAGCGCCGCCCACTCCGGCGCGGCGAGCGCGGGTAGCTCCAGGAGCACCCCCGCGTCGCCACCCGCGGCCGGCGCGCGCACGTCGCGCAGGCTCGCGACCGGTCGCAGGTCGCGGTCGAGCGTGGCCGCGAGCTCCATGCGGCCGTGGAAGGTCGGGTGCACCGCGATGACGTCGCCGGGCCGGGTGGCGGCGCGCGCGACCGCCGCGAAGGCGAGCCGGTCGAGCTCCGGGTCGTAGGCGGGCCAGAGCGGAATGCCGCCGCGGCGGCGGCTCTCCGCGAGCGCGGCGGCCGCCGCCGGCGCCATGGCCGCGAGGAGCGCGAGGCCGACGGCGGCCGCGGTCAGCGGGCGCGCGGCGGGGCGGCGGGACAGCCGCGCGCCCGCGGCGCCGAGCGCGAGCGCGAGATCGGCGGCGGCGATGGCCCCGGCGACGCCGGCGTAGAGCAGGCGGTAGCCGTGGATGATCACGGCGCCGCGGAAAATGAGCACGTACGCCGCGAGCGCGACGACGAAGGCGACACCCACGAGGTCGCGCGCCGCCGCCCGGCCGCGCACGATCCGCCCGGCCGCGATGACCGACCACGCCGCGAGCACGAGCGCGAGCGGCGCGCCGACGAGCGCCCCGCCGAGCTCGACGAGCCGCGGCCAGAACGGGCCGGGGACGTAGGTGCGGATGGCGTAGGACGTCATCAGGTCGGCCCACTGCCCGGCGCCGCGCACGAGGAGCAGGTGGAGCGCGAACGGCGACGCCACCGCGAGCGCGTAGAGCGGCACGAACGCGAGCGAGCGGCCGCGCCGCCGCAGCCCGCGGCCGAGGGCGTGAAGGCCCACCGGCGCCGCGGCGAGGTACGGGCTCCACTCGAAGCCGCCGGCGAGGGCCGCGCAGGCGCACGCGAGCAGCGCGTGACGCCAGCGGCCCTCGTCGAGCCAGGCGAGGTAGAACCAGAAGAAGGCGAGCAGCGCCGCGATCGACGGGAAGCCCGGGTCGATGTGGGCGGCGAACCACACGTCGAGCGGCACGAGGACGAAGACCCAGGCGGCGAGCGCCGCCGGCCACGGGCCCCAGTGGCGCCAGACGAGGGCCGCGAGCAGCAGCAGCGCGGCGAGCGCGGCCAGCAGCCCCGCGCCGCGCACCGCGTACTCGTGATCGCCCAGCACGGCCACGGTCGCCGTGACGAGCTGGTGCGTCAGGATGGGGTGGTGCAGGTACGCGCGCGACGGCGCGGGCGGGCGCCAGCCCGGGTCGTTGCCGGGCAGGAGCGCGCCGTGGCGCAGCGTGTGGCGCGCGCGGATCACGTACTCGCCGCCGTGGTAGCCGTGGTGCCCCCAGGTGAGCGGCGCGGCGATGCCGTAGAGCCCGCCGGCGACGAGGCCGAGGGCCGCCGCCGCGACCGCGACGCGGGCGGCGGCGCGCCCTCCGGCGCTCACCGCGTCCCCCACGGCGCGAGCGGCTCCACCGCCAGCCGTCGCAGCCGCACGCCCGCGGGCAGCCCCTCGATGACGAGCTCGTTCGTGCGCGCCCGCGTGCGCACGAGCGCCGCCGGCACTTCCCAGCGCGCCTCGCCGGCGGCCGCGGCGCCGGCGCCGAGCGCGGCCCCGTTCCACGTCGCGCGCAGCGGCCGCGCCGCGGCGCCGAGGTCGCCCAGGAGCCGCAGCCGGAGCGGCTCGCGCGCGAAGAGCGGCACCAGGATGCGCAGCCCTCCGCCCGTCGTGATCGCGCCGGCGGCGCGGCCCGGCGCGGCCGCCGCCGGCGGCACGCCCGCCACCGCCCAGCCGTGCGGGTCGCCGAAGTCGAACCCGCGCACCTGGACCACCTCGTGAGACCGCCAGTCGCGCTCGACGAGGTAGTTGCCGACGACGCCCTCGAAGGTCCGCGCCGGCACGCGGTGCACGGCCGCGTAGATCCAGCCCGCGGGCTGCGCGAACGGGTAGCCGGTGCGGTCGAGCAGCCCGGCGAGCCACGCCGGCCCGCGCGCGAGGCGCACCCAGTACCCCGCCGGCAACGCGGCCGCGCCCGACGAGTGCACGACGCGGCGCCGGACGAGCTCCATCAGCAGCCCGTTGAGCCCGATCGCGAGCACCGCGGCGCCGACGAGGGCCGCGGTGGCCGCGCGCCGCCGCGCGCCGGCCGCGACCAGCGCCCAGCACCCGGCGAGCCCGGCGGCGAAGACCACCGTGACCCCGGTGAAGCGCCGCGCGCCGAACGCCCACGAGCCCCAGTGATCCCACGCCGCCGCGTTGACCCACAGCGTGAGCCCGAGGACGAGCGCGAGCGGTCCCGCGAGCCCGCCCAGCCGGCGGCGCGCGAGGAGGAGCCCCGGCAGCGCGAGGTAGAGGATCGGCGACCACGGCAACAGGCCGCCGCGCATCGAGAAGAGGGTCGCGACCAGCGCCGGGTCGCCCCAGCGCATGTGCCCGGGCGGCTGCGGCGGCCGCGCCGCGCCGTAGTAGTAGCGCCACAGCAGCACCTGCGGCGCGAAGGCGACGGCCGCGACGGCGAGCAGCGCCAGGCCACGCCCGAGGACGCGGACCGCCGCGGCGCGGTCCCGCCGCGCGCGCCAGGCGCCGGCCGCGGCGTCGAGCAGCGGCAGCGCGAGCCACACCGCCTCCTGCAGCCGCATCAGCATCGCGAGGCCGCCGAGCGCGCCGAGCGCCGCCGCGCGCCGCAGGCTCATGCCGCCGCGCCACGCGTCCCACCGCTCGACGAAGAGCGCGGCGGCGAAGAAGGCGGCGGCGTGCTGGTAGAGCGGCTGCGTGACGAGGTAGAAGGCGAGCGGCGTCGCGAGCGCCGCGCCCGCGACGCCGAAGCGCGCGGCGCCGCGCCCGAGACGCCGCGCCAGCAGCTTGAACGTGAGCCCAAGGCCGACGAGCCCGGCGAGCAGCGAGCCCAGCCCGGCCATCCAGAAGTCGTAGGTCGTCTGCCCCGGCAGCGCCGGCGCGGGGATCGCCACCACCAGGCGCGCGAGCGGCTTGAGCGCCAGCCCGAGGAGGTACGGCGGGGCCCACAGGACCACCGGCCCGATGGGGCAGGGGTTGGCGACGCGCCCCGTCGCGGTGCGCCCGAGCACCCCGATCCAGGCGTCGCCGGCGGGCGGCCCCAGGTCGAGCGTGTGGTGAAAGACGAGCCCGGGCAGGTAGAAGAAGCCGAAGAGCCCGTCCCCGGAGGCCTTGCCCTGGAAGATGCCCGGGGTCGCGCAGTAGTAGACGACCAGCACGGCGCCGAGCGCGCCGACGACCGGGTCGTCGAGCCCGACGGCGCGCAGCGCCCGCCGCCAGCGCGGCAGCGCGACGGGACGCATCGGAGCGGCGGGGGGCGCGGGCATCGGTGCCGAGAGAGCGTACCGGATTTCCGCCGCGCTGCCCGCCCGCATCCGGGCGCGGCCGGCCGCCGGGGCTCACCGGCGCGGCAGCATGACCTCGAAGCTCGAGCCCTCCCCGGGGGCGCTCAAGACCTGGATGTTGCCGCCGTGCGCCTCGACGATCTGGCGCACCAGCCAGAGCCCCACGCCGAAGCCGCCGTAGTGCTGCGTCGACATGGCGCGCTCGAAGCGGCCGAAGAGCTGCGCCTGGTCCTCCGGGGAGATGCCGATCCCGTGATCCCTGACGGTCAAGCGCGCGCCGTCGTCGTCGCTGACGATGACCTCGATGGGCTTGCCGCGGCCGAACTTGATGGCGTTGCCGAGGAGGTTGCTCACGACCTGCTCGAGGCGCCCGCGGTCCCAGCGGCCGATGATCGGGCCGGGCAGCGCGAGGTCGAGGGTGCAGCCCGACTCCGCGAGCTCCACCGCGTAGCGCTCGGTCACCTCGCGCACGACCGCGCCCAGGTCGAGCTCCTCGGGATCGAGGCTGAGCGTGCCGCGCGTCACGCGCGAGACGTCGAGCAGGTTGCCGATGAGCCGGTGCAGCCGGTCGACGTAGGACTCGATGCGGGCGAGCTCCCGGTCGAGGGAGACCGGCGGCTGCCCCAGCTCGAGCCCGGCCCGCAGGAGCTGCAGACGGAGCTTGAGCGGGGTGAGCGGCGTCTTCAGCTCGTGCGAGGCCAGCCCGAGGAAGTCGTCGCGCGCGCGCACCGCGTCCTGGGCCTGCCGGTACAGCTCGGCGTTCTCGAGGGCGACCGCGGTGGTGCCCGCGAGCGCGCGGAGCAGCTCCAGCTCCCGCGCCGTGGCCAGGTGCCGGCTGCCCCAGTAGGCCCCGATGGCGCCGACCGGGTCGTCGATACGGATGGGCACCATCGCGAGGCTCTTCACGAAGGTCGCGCGATAGACGTCGTGCGGGATGCGCGAGTCGAGGAAGATGTCCTCGATGGCGACCACCTCGCGGTGCTTGATGGCCCACCCGGAGATGCAGCAGTCGGTGTCGAACCGGCGCCCCTTCCACAGCGGGCCGATCGCGTTCTCCTCGGCGTAGAAGACCTGGTCGCCCTCGCGCACGACGAAGGTGACCCCGTCCGCCTGGGTCAGGTCCCGCGCCGCCCGCCGCACGACGTCCATCACGCCCTGCCGGTCGCGCATGAAGGACAGCTCGCTCACGACCGCGAGCAGTCGCTCGCTATCCGCCTGGGTCAACGGGGTCGGCTGCGCGGCGGCGGCGCTCAATTGCATGGTCTGGACCTCGCGAGGCTTAGGACGCTCCCGTAGATTTGAAATTATTCGATGCCAGAGGCCGGCCCGCAACCGCAGAGCCGGATTTTTCTGGGGGCGGACGCGCCGCGTCGCGGCGCATCCTTGAGGCAGGTGTGCAGGTGTGCTAGCCGGCCTTCACCGTGATCTGGCGCGGCTTGACCGCCTCGACCTTGGGCAGGACCAGGCGCAGCACGCCGTCCTTGAGGTTCGCCTCGATGCGGGCCTGGTCGATGGCGTCGGAGAGGGTGAACTGGCGGTAGTAGCCGCCGGGCTCGAACTCCTGCAGCAGCAGCTCCTCCTTGCGCTCGGCCTGCCGCTCCGGCAGGGCCGACAGCGTGAGCACGCCCTCGCGCAGGTCGATCTTCAGGTCCTTGGGGTCGACCCCGGGCAGGTCGGCCAGCAGCGTCAGGGTGTTCGGGGTCTCGAAGATATCGACAGCGGGGGTGAACACCGGGCCCGGCCGGGTCTGCTCGGCCGGCTGGGCGACCTCCCGCGGCTCGCGCTTCTGCAGCTCGCTTCCGTGCTTGTCAGCCATGTGCCACCTCCTCGACCTAGGCCCCCTGGACGGGGATCTGCCGCGGCTTCGCGGCCTCGGCCTTGGGCAGGGTGATCGTCAGGATGCCGTTGATTTGCCGGGCCTCGATCTTGGAGGCCTGGAACTCGCCGGGCAGCGTGACCGTGCGGTGGAACGCGCCCTGCGGCCGCTCGCGGCGGTGGAAGCTCTGGCGCTCCTCCTCGCGCGGCTGCTGCCGCGACCCGGCGATCGCGACGGCGTGGTGCGAGGTCGTGACCTCGAGCGTGTCCGCCGTGACGCCGGGCAGCTCGGCGCGGACGTAGTAATTGTCCGCATCCTGCGACACGTTCACCGGCGGGAAGACGCCGGCGGTGGGCGCGCGGCCGGCATACGTGTCGAGCAGCCGGTCCATCTCGCGCCGCATGCGCTCGAGCTCCGTGAAGGGGCTCGACCAACCCGGATAGCTGGGCCAGAACCGATCCATGACGCTCCTCCTTCTTCGCTGCGATGCGTCGCCTTCGCGACTCGGCGCCAAGGTAAGCGCGCTCCGCGCGCTGTCAAGAGGTCCGCAGCGTCGGGGTTGACCTCGCCGGGCCGGTGGTTATGTCTCTATGCGCGTGGCGTTTCTGGCGCCGCCGGGGGGCGGGTCGCTGTCCGAACCCGGGGCGGCCGGCCGCGCGCGAAGAAGGAGGCTTGTGTCATGGCCAACATCGCACGGAGAGAAGAGCGGACTCCGGCCCGGATGTCGTCCGGCGGCGGGTATTTCGACCCGCTGCGGATGGTCCGGGAGCTGATGCGGTTCGACCCGTTCCGTGAGGTCGACCCGTTCTTGCGGAGCTTCGAGGAGAACGTCGCGGCGTGGCTCCCGAGCTTCGACGTGAAGGAGACCGGTGACGGCCTGCTCATCAAGGCCGACCTGCCGGGCGTCAAGGACAAGGACGTGAACGTCGCCCTCACCGCCAACCGGCTCACGATCAGCGGCAAGCGCGAGGAGGAGCGCAAGGAAGGCGAGCAGTACCACACGTACGAGCGGTCCTACGGGACCTTCACGCGGACCTTCACGCTGCCCGAGGACGTCGACGCGGACAAGATCCACGCCGAGCTCAAGGACGGCGTGCTGACGCTGATGCTGCCGCGTCACCCCGACGTGAAGGCGCGGCAGATCCCGATCAAGTCGTCGTCTTCGACCTCGTCGCCGCCGCACAAGTAGCCGCGGAACCAACGGCCCCTGCGGCGCAGCGTCGCGGCCGCGGGGGCCCGCGCCTATCCGGCGCCGCCGCGCGTGCTATCCTCGGACCACAGGGTGGGTCATGAAGATCGCGACGTGGAACGTGAACGGCATCCGGGCGCGGCAGCAGCAGGTCGAGGACTGGGTGGGGCGAGACCGCCCCGACGTGATCTGTCTGCAGGAGCTCAAGGCGACCGCGGCGCAGGTGCCGGCGACGCTGTGCGAGCTCGAGGGCTACTGGTGTTACTGGCACGGCCACGGCCCCTACTCGGGGGTCGGCCTCCACCTCGCCAAGACCGCGTTCCCGGAGCGCCCGGAGTTCGCCCACCCCGCCTTCGATCACGAGACCCGCATCGTGACCGCGCGCGCCGGGGATCTGCTGCTGGCATCGGTGTACGTGCCCAACGGCGGCAAGGACTTCGCGGCGAAGCTGCGCTTCCTCGAGGCCATGGTGGGCTGGGTGGGGGCGACGCGCGCGGCGGGCCTGCGGCTCGTGGTCTGCGGGGACCTCAACGTGGCCCGCACCGACATGGACGTGCACCCGAAGGAGCGCAAGGCCGGGCTCGTGGGCCAGCGCCCCGAGGAGCGCGACCTGATCGAGCGCATCCTCGCCGCCGGCGTGGTCGACGTCGGGCGCGCCCTCGACCCCGACAACCCGGACCTCTTCACCTGGTGGGCGCCGTGGCGCAACCTGCGCCAGCGCAACATCGGCTGGCGCCTCGACTACGTCCTCGCGAGCACGGAGCTCGCGGCCGGGGCGACGGCGTGCGCCGTCGAGCGCGAGGTCGGCACGAGCGACCACGCGCCGGTGGTGGCGAGCCTCGGGTAGCGACCTCAGATCTGCAGCGACACGTACCACACGAAGAGGCCGCGCTGCACCGCGAAGACCGCGTCGGCGCCGGGGCGCAGCGCCGCGAGCACCGTGTTGAAGTCGGCGAGGGTCCGCAGGCTCCGGTGGTTGATGGCGCGCAGCAGGTCGCCGGGCGCGATGCCGGCCGCCGCCGCGAGGCCGCCGCGGGCGACGCGCGTCACCTGCAGCACCGGGCCGGTCTCGACGGTGCCCGCGACCGGGGCCACGTCGAGGCCGAGGCGCAGCTTGAGCCGCTGCACCGCCTGCGCCGGCGAGAGGTAGCCCGCCTTGACGCGCACGATCCCGCGCGCCAGGCGGAGGCGGATCTCCTCGCCCGCGAGGACCTGGGCGGTGCGGTCGAGGTACTCCTGGGCCCGGCGCAGCGGCTCGTCGTTGAGGGCGACGATGACGTCGCCCGCGCGCAGGCCGGCGTGGGCGGCGGGGCTGCCGGCGTCCACCTCGCCCACGGCGACGCCCGGCTGGCGGATGTCCTGCGGATAGATGCCGATCCAGCCGTAGCGCACCTGGCCGAAGCGCAGCAGGTCGTCGACGATGGACCTGGCACGGTCGACGGGGATGGCGAAGCCGATGTTGTTCGCGTTGGCCCGGATCGCCGCGTTGATGCCGATGAGCTCGCCGTTGATGTTCAGCAGCGCGCCGCCGGAGTTGCCGGGGTTGATGGCGGCGTCGGTCTGGATGCAGTCCTCGCAGGTGCGGCTCCGCGCGATGGGCACCACGCGGTGGAGCGCCGAGACGACGCCGGTGGAGACGGTGTGCGACAGCCCGAACGGGTTGCCGATGGCGATGACGGTCTCGCCGGGCATGAGGTCGTGGGCCGTGCCCACCTTCACGACCGGCAGCGGCGCGCGGGTGTCGATCTTGAGCACCGCCAGGTCGAAGCGGGCGTCGGCGCCGACCACGCGCGCCGTGAACTCGCGGCGGTCGGCGAGCTGCACCTTGACGTGCGCGGCGCCGGCGATGACGTGCTCGTTCGTGACCACGTAGCCGCGCGGGTCGATGATGACGCCCGAGCCGAGCGACACCGCCGGGCGGCGCTGCGGCCCGAAGAAGTCGTCGAGGTCGAGGCCCTCCTGCGGCGCGCCGCGGAACGGGCTGCGCTGCTGGCGGGCGGCGGCCTGGATCATGACGACGGCCGGCGCCGCCTTCTCCACCGCCTCGACCACGGGGGTGCGACGGGGCGCCGCGGCCGCGGGGCGAGCCGGAGCGAGGGCGAGACAGGCGCACAGGCACAGGACGATGGACCGCATGCCCCGAGTATCGCCGTCGCGGGGCGTGGCGATCAAGCGGCGCAGAGTGCAACAGGGAGACGGGGAGGCGGGGAGGACGTCTCTGTCTTGGCTCACGACGCCCGCGTCGTGCACGACGCCAGCGTCGGCGCGACCCAACCTGACCGTCTCCCCGTCTCCCCGTCTCCCTGTTGTCCTGCCTGGCCGGAGCCTCAGGCAACGTCGAGGCTCGCCTGCGGCGCGCCTCACGACGTGCGGCCGCGACCCGCGGCGGCGGCGGTCACCTGCTCGAGCGTCAGCTTGTCGGCCTGCTCCGGGTCGAACGTCCCGTCCGCGTTGGCGCCCAGGTTGCGCCACGTCGCGACGTACTCGGGGCGGGGGTTCATGTCGTAGGCGGCGGCGAGGGCCTCGCGCGCGTTGGCCTCGTCCTGCCGCAGGAGCGACATCTTCGCCTCCTGCAGCAGGACGTTCGCGGCCGAGCGCACGTCGATGCGGAGCTGCTCGGTGCGGTAGGCCCGGCGCGCGCCGCGGTTGCGCAGGACCGCCCACGCGCTGCGCGCCTGCACGATGATCTTCGCGGCGACCTCCGGGGAGCGCGCGTGGGCCGGGGAGCCGGGGCCGAATCCGGCGAGGATCGCCTCGTAGGAGGCGCGCAGGCGCGGCGGGGCCGTGGAGTAGTGGGCGCCGACGTGGTCGAACAGGTTGCCGGTCGCGAGGCGCGCATAGATGGCCTGCACCTCGTCACCGGCCCGGTCCGGCGCCACCGGCTCGTCCCAGTCGAGCGCGCCGAGCACGTTGAGCAGGAACAGGACCCGGCCGGCCGCGAGGGGGCTGACGCCAGCGTTCGCGATCAGCGCGGCCGTCGCCTCGCGGCCGTCGGCGTGGTCGACGAAGCGGCGCTCCGGGGCGGAGAGACCGAGGCTGCTCACCACCTCGGCGCCGCTCGCCCGCAGCCGGGGCGCGCGGTCCTGCGGCAGCTCGGCGCGGAGCTGCTCGAGGCTGGCCTGGTGGACGAGCGTGCGCAGCAGGTGCAGCGCGAAGGGCCAGCCGGCCGTGGCCTTGCCGCCCCCGGGCAGCTCGTTCTCGGGCCGCGGCTCGAAGACGAACGGCACCTCCGGAGCCCCCGCGGCCTGCACGACGGCGGCGGTCTCGCGGTCGGCGAGCACGATACGGCCGCGGATGATGGGGATGCTGAGCGGCCGCGGGCGCTCCAGCTCGAGCAGGCCCGAGGCGCGGTTGCGGGCCAGCCAGCGCAGCAGGCAGAGCAGGCACTCGCGGACGGAGTCGCCGAGCGGGGCGTTCGGCTGCAGCGGCAGGCGCGCGATCTCGCCGAGGGTCTGCGGGTTGTGCAGCACGCCCTCGAGGCCGGTGACGATCGGGTGCGAGCCGGTGGTGCGCCGCGGCGGCTCGGCCGCGGCCCCCGGGGCCGGCCAGCGCCCCGACGAGGCGGCGGCCGCGGGCGCGGGCACCGCGACGGCGGGCGCGGTGGGCGTCGCGGGCACGGGTACGGGCACGGCCGCCTCGCCGGGCCACCCGGGCGCGGTGGGCGTCGCGGGCCCGGGCTCGGCCGCCGCGACGGGCCACCCGGGCGCGGTGGGTGTCGCGGGCCCGGGCGCGGTCGCCGGGCTGGGAGCCCACCCGGGCGCGGTGGCCGTCGGGCGGGGCGCGGCCTCCCGCGGGCGGGGCGCGGCCGGCGCTGGCCGGGGCGCGGCCGGCGCCGGGCGGGGCGCGCGCGGGCCGCGCCGCAGCCGGGGCAGGCGGCTCGCGTACTCCGAGCTCGCGCCCGGGTCGGCGAGCGTGTCGCGGGCCTGCCGCAGGACCAGGCCGATCTCGGCCGCCACGGCGCGCACCGCGGGCGCGGCGAGCGCGAAGCGGCTCGGGTGCCAGCGCCGGGCGCGGTCGCGGTAGGCGCGGAGCAGGTCCGCGGGGTCGGCGCCGGGCGCGAGGCCGAGCATGCTGAAGAAGTCCTGCTGCCGGAGCGCCGCGAGCTGAGCGCGCAGGTCGGCGGCCGCGTCCACGGCGGGCGCGGCCGCCGCCGGCACGCGCGGGGGCGGGGTCACGACCTCGCGCAGCATCGCCACCATCGCGGCGAGGGCGGAGCGCTCCTCCGCCGTGCGGCGCAGGAACCGCAGCCCCACGCCGGCGCGCCGGCCCGCCGGCACGCGCTCGGGCGGCACGACGTGCGCGACCTGGGCGTCGAGCTCGATGACGCGCCCGTCGGGCAGACCCACCCGCACCCGGGCGGCCCCGCCGATCGGCAGGGGCGCCGGCATCCGCACGAAGAGCCCGCCGCGGCTGACGTCGCCCGTGTAGTAGACCGCGAACTCGCCCCAGCCTGGCGCCTTCACCGCGACCGGCATGCTGTAGCGGTGGCGCGCGTTCTCGCGCTCGTCGGCGGGATCGTGCGCCTGCAGCGCGGGGTCCGTCACGCGGCCCTGGCGCTCGCGCTGGGTGGCGATCAGCTTGTGGACGAGCGGGGCCAGCTCCAGCACGGCGTCCGCGCGGGGCAGGCAGGCCGCGGCGCCGGCCGCGAGCAGCGTCGCGTAGCCCGCCTCCGTCAGCAGGTCGGACCAGATCACGATGCCGATGCCCGGGTGCCACGAGCGGATTGCCCCGACCACCGCCTCCGGGCGCAGCCCCGGCACCGCGCAGTCGAAGACCACGACGTCCGGCGGCGCGCCCGCCTGCAGCCGCGCGAACGCGGCGGTGCAGTCGGCCACCAGCTCGACCCGGAACCCCGCCGTGTCGAGCTCGGCGGCGACCAGGTCGCGCACCGGCCCGCTCTCCTCGACGAGGAGGATGAGGCTCGGCGAGGGCGCGCCGGCCGCGGTCACGGCGCCGCCTCCCACGGCGGCGTCAGGGCCGCCGGCAGGTGCAGCGGCAGCACGCGGCCGCTGCGCGTGTCCCGCGCCTCGAGCTGGAGCAGGCCGTCGGTGTCCGCGGTCACGGCGACCTGCACGCGGATGGCGCCCGCCGGCGCGGGCGGGAGGTCGCGGATCACGACTCGCGCGGGCCGCCCCTCGCCCGCGGCGAGCTCCAGGACCAGCGCGTCCTGCGCGTCGTCGCCGGTGGCGAAGACGCGCGTCGCCCGGGCGGGCAGGGCCGCGCCCGCGGGGAGCACCGGCCGGCGCGGGCCGCCGCCGGTCCCCAGCAGCACGGGGTGCGCCAGCGCCTCGATGAGCGCGAAGCCCTCGAGCTCGTGAGTCGCCACCGCGGCCAGCGTGGCGGCGCCGGCGGCGACGACCTCGCCGGTGTTGAAGCGCGTGAGCGGCCGCCCGAACGTGACGCGGACGCGCCCCTCGAGCGCCGGCATGCGGGTGAGGCCGCCCACGAGGAGCACCTCGTCGATGTGGTCGGTCTTGAGCCGGGCCGCGTCGAGCGCGGCCTCGCACGCCTGCGCGAGGCGGTCGAGGAGCGGGCGGGCGCAGCCCTCGACGGTGGCGCGGGTCAGCTCGTGGCGCAGCCGCGCGTCGCCGAGCGGCGCCTCGACCAGCGCGAACGCGGCGCGGTCGAGCGCGCGGACGGCGGCCGCCACCGCGCCGCGCAGCGGCGCGAGCGCGCGGCCGTCCGCGGGCGGGACGAGGTCGCGCGGGAGGGTCCCCTCGAGCACCAGCTCGAGCACCGCCGCCTCGACGTCCTCGCCGCCCAGCGGGGCCCCGCTCGCGCCGATCACCTCGAAGACGCCCTCGGTGGCGCGGATGATCGCGACGTCGATGCCGCCGCCGCCGCCGCACACGACCGCCAGCCGCTGCGCCTGCGGGCGCCGGTGCACGCCGTAGGCGAGGGCGGCCGCGGCCGGCTCGCTGATGAGCGCGCAGCCGGCGAGGCCCGCGTCGCGCGCCGCGGCGGCGAGGACGCGCCGGCGCGCCGCGCCGAACCAGCCCGGCACGGCGAGCACGGCGTGCGTCACCGGCGCCGCCAGCTCCGCCTCGGCCAGCCCGCACAGGTGGCGGATCGCGGCGGCGCACAGCGCGCCGGGCGCGACGACCCGGTCCCCGAGCCGCACCCCCGCCTCGCCGCCGGCGCCCGCCGCGACCTCGGCGCCGCGGCCGCGGCTCACCGCCTGGGCGAGCCGGCCGTCGGCGGGCTCGCCGATGAGCCGCTTGACCGCCGCCGCG
>DASXVK010000333.1:0-7532 GCA_036504295.1 Polyangia bacterium | reverse complement strand
GCGGCGGCCGCGGCGCGCCCCGCGGGGTGGGGCGGCGGGTGGTTCGTCGAGCCGTGGTTCGGGGGGGCGCCTCAGAAGTCGTCGAGGTCGCCGGGACGGACGCCCCCCGCCCGCTTCACTCCGTCGCGATGACGAGGTCGTCGAGGTAGGTCGTCGTGCCGAGGTCCGACAGCCCCTCGAAGCCCAGCCAGTCCAGCGAGCACAGGGCGCCGTCCGGGGGCACCAGGCCGGCGAACTGCAGCGGCCCGTCACCCGGCCGGCCCACCGTCAGCCGGTACTCGCCGCTCGGCTCCCCGAGCAGGTACTCGACCGTGAAGGTGACCCAGACGTTCGCGGGGACGGTGACCGGAAGCGGCGTCCCGGACGCGGTGAGATCGCCCGTCGCGCTGATCGTGAGGCTCGGCCCGACGCGGTAGGGCTCGACCTGCCAGCAGCGCCACTCATGGCGGAGCGCGGCCCCGGGCCCACGCCGCACGGCGAAGCCGACCCGCACCTTCCCCTCGTGCAGGTTCGGCCAGTAATAGAGCCTCAGCCCAGGGCCGTGGCGCAGCTTCACGCTCTGCGCGCCCGTGTGCGCCTGCTCCCCGGTGACGCGGACGTCGGCGCCGGCGGTCTCGCCCTCGAACCAGGCGCCGCCCGGGGGCTGGCCGGGCGGCGTGTCCTCGAAGCCGTCCACCATCGGCCGCGGGTAGTCGTCGGGCAGCGGCGTGGGCGCCCGCGAGATCTGCTGCGGCCGGCTCACCCACACCGGGTCGCCGTAGAGCCCGAAGTCGTCGAGGCTGAAGGGCACGAAGCCGAGCCCGAGCGCGGGCGACGCCGGGCTCAGACGGAAGTCGAACGCCTCGGGGTCGACGAAGAGCGGATCGGCCACGACGGAGTGCAGGTCGTGGCCCGCGGCCTGCCACTCGTCGAGGCTCCGGCACCCGAAGGTGATCGGCCGGCTCGCGGTGTTCCAGTAGAGGTTCGCGTCGATCGTGTACTCATCGTTGCTCCACCGGCCGCAGAGCACCTGGTCGTTGTTGTAGAGGACGATGTTGCGCTGAAACGAGAACGCCGGATGGTCCTCCTCGGTCGAGCGGCGGAGCTGGCCCGAGGCCGCGTACGCGAAGATGTTGTTCGCGACCAGGTTGTCCGCCCCGAAATTCTGGTGGAAGCTCGACTCGACGCCGTACACCAGGTTGTTCGCGAGCACGATGTTCGAGCTGCCCTCATCCGGGTAGAGCCCCCAGCCGCCGTAGCTGTAGGCCGCGACGTCGTGGATGCGGTTGTGCAGGACCTCCGTCCCCGGCGACACGCCGAGCGTGTAGACCGCGCCGAGATCGCTGAGGACCCACTTGCCGAGGTGGTGGATGTGGTTGTGGGCGATCAGGTTGTGGTGCGCGGTGCTCGGCTCGTAGCCCCAGCTCCACCCGACGGAGACGCCGGTGTAGAAGAAGTCGCTGATCTCGTTGTGGGTCACCTCGTTGAAGCTGCTCATCCCGAGCCACACGCCGACGCCCTCGGTCACGGTCTTGCCGCCGTCGTGGATGAAGCAGTTGTCGATGCGAATGCGCGCCACCTCCTCATCCGGTGACGAGGCCGGCGTCTCCTCGCCGATGCGCACCCCGCCGGCGCCGACGTCGGTGATCTCGGTCTGCAGCAGCGCGCCGTCCTGGCTGCCGCGCCGCCACCAGAGGCCGTAGCCGCCGGTGTGCCCGATGAAGCACCGCTCGAACGTCACCTGGCGCGCGCCGAGCGCCTCGATCGCCGCTGGCGCGCCGACGGCGGCCTGCGGGCTGCTGAAGCCCTCCGGCCCCGGCTGCCACTCCGTGTGCTCGAACCGCAGGTCCTGGAACGTGAGGTGCTCGACGAAGCGCGCCGCGCCGGGATCGCCCCGCAGCACGAGGAGCTGGGACGCCACCGGGGCCACGGTCTGCACGGCATCGGGATCCTCGCCCGGCGCGGGGAGGTACGACAGGACGCCGGTCGGGCGGTCGAGGTACCACTCGCCGGGCGCGTCGAGGGCCTCGGGCACGTTCTCGACGTGGTAGCGGAGGGGGATGCCCCAGTTGTCGAGCGGCCAGGTCGCCGGCCCGGTGAAGGTGACCACGTTTCGGGTCTGGTCGAGGCTGGCGATGCGGTGGAGCGACGTCGCCCAGAGGTGGTACACGACGACGAGCGCGTCGTCGATGCGGCTCCAGGCCTGCAGGTCGCCCGGCGTGAACGCAAACGCCCGCTCGGTCGGGGCCGCCGGGCCCGCCGTGTAGAAGTAGCCGTCGTTCGGGGTGCGGGCGCGCGTCCGCCGGTCGCCGTCGATCCACAGCGCCCCGAACGTCCAGGGGTCCGCGACCACCGCGGGGATCGGCAGGGTCCAGCGACCGCCCTCTGCGCGCCACCCGTCCAGGGCGCGGCCGCCGCTGAGCGTCGCGCGCTCGCCCGGGTAGGACGCGTACGTGATGGGCGCGGCCGCGGTCCCGGAGTCGTCGGGCGTGAGCTCGAACGGCGCGGTGAGGCGGTACACGCCGCCGCGGAGCAGCACCTGGATCGGCCGCGGCAAGGCGCCGGCAGCCTTGCGCCGCCTCACGGCGTCGCGCGCGCCGGCGAGACTCGCGAGCGGCCCATCGCTGGCCGCGCCGTTGGGCGCCGACAGCACGCCCGACCACGCGTCGTTGCCGACGGGGGACGCGAAGAACGTGTCGACGCCGGCGGCGAGGCACACCCCGTCGGCCTGGCAGGCCAGCCCCGGGCCGCACGCCTGGTCGCCGCCCCAGTCCAGGCAGCCGTCGCCGTCGTGATCGGCGCAGCTCTGCACGACGCCGTCGCGGCACCGCCGCTGCCCGATGAGGCAGGGCGCCGCGCACCTCGGCAGGCACAGGCCGGCCGAGCAGAGGTTGTCGGCCGGGCACGCGGTGACCGCGCCCCACTGCAGGCACGCGTCGGGGGCGGGCCGCTGGCACAGCGAGTACCCGTCGCCGATGCAGCGCGCCTCGCCGGGCGCGCAGTCGTCGCGGCACAGGTCCACGCAGACCCCGTCCTCGCAGCGCTGATCGATGCGGCAGGGCGTGATCGGGCCCCACTCGGTGCAGCCGGCATCGTTCAAGTCGCCGCACGTGCTCACACCGCCGGCCAGGCAGGCCACCGCGCCGGGCAGGCACTGGTCCGTGCACCGCTCGACGCACACCCCGGCGGCGCAGGTCTGCGTCGCGGCGCACGCCGTCACGGGCCCCCACTCGACGCAGCCGTCGCCGTCGAGATCCTCGCACAGGATGACGCCGCTGCCCGCGCAGGCGGCCTCGCCGGCCGGGCACTGATCGCGACACCGGTCGACGCAGAGCCCCCCGCGGCACAGCTGCGTCGCCGGACAGGGCGTGATCGCGCCCCACTCGACGCAGCCGTCGCCGTCCAGATCCGCGCACATCCGGAAGCCATCGCCCTCGCACTCCACCACCCCGCCCGCGCAGTCGTCGGCGCACGCCGCGACGCAGGCGCCGTCCGCGCACCGGGTGCCCGCCGGGCACGTGGTCGAGACCCACCGGCGGGCCGCACCGGCGGCCGCCGCGGCGCAGGTCTCGAGCCCGTCGTCGACGCAGCGGGTGGCTCCCGGGGTGCACTCGGACTGGGTGAACGGTCCGTCGGAGCAGCCGCACGCCAGGGCCGCGAACGCGCCCAGCCATAGGGCGGCCGGCCGGCGCGCGCCGGCGCGGACCGGGACCGCTGCCGGCCTGCCCCGGCCGACTGACAGCGTGACCATCACCGGGCCAAATACCACGATCGGGGGGGCGGCGGTAGCCTACCCCTCGCCAGCGCGCGCGATGTCGCCCGGCGCCGCCGGCGCCCGCGCGAGGTCGCGCAGGAGCCGCCGGGCGTAGAGCGCCAGCGGCAGCGCGCTGAAGAGCCCGAACACCGCCACGGTGCCCCAGACGAGGCCGCCCACGCCGTAGCGGCGCGCGAGCATCACCTTCACGGGGATCGCACAGGCCGCCATGACGGCGCCGCACACGGCCTGGAACCGCAGCGCGCTCAGGCCGTTGAGGAAGACGCCGAGGGCCTCGCCGACCGCCAGCAGCACGGTCGCGCAGCCGAGCCCGAGGATGAGGCTGCGCGAGGGCGCCATGTCGTGGCCGAGCCACAACCGCAGGATCGGCCGCGCGCCCAGGACCAGGACGACGGCCGCCACGAGCGCCGCCCCGAAGGCGAGCAGCAGGGAGCGCCCGAGGGTCCGGCGCACCCAGGAGCGGTCGCCCCGTGCCACGGCCTCGGCGTAGGCGGGCCACAGCGGCGCGAGCACGAGCGTGAGCAGCAGGAAGGGAAAGTTGAACAGCCGCGCCGGCACCGAGTAGTGGGTCACGGCGGCCGGACCGAGCACCTGCGCGGCGATGAAGGGGTCCGAGCCGAACGTGATCGCGGCCTCGGCCTGGAGCAGGAAGAAGAGCGACCCGAGGCCGACCACCGAGGACGAGGCCCCCGCGCGCAGGCTGGCCCAGCGCGGCCGCAGCCACGGCCGCTGGCGGCCGAAGAGCCAGATGCCGTTCGCGGCGGCCGTGACGAGCGGGACCCCGGCCACCGCCAGGACCAGGACGGGCAAGGACGCGCGAGCGCGCACGGCCAGCACGAGGGAGAGCAAGGCGAGCAGCGCGCCGCCCGCGTTGAAGAGGGCGTTCACGAACCCCTCCTGGTACGCCTCCCGCACCCGCGCGATCACCGACAGGGGCAGCCCGACGAGGAAGCAGAGGGCGAACGCGACCGTCGCCGGCGCCGCTTCGCGCACCGCCGCGGCCGAGCCGACCTGGTAGAGGCGATGCCAGCCGACCGTCGGCGCGCCGAGACCGAGGGCGAGCGCGAACACGCCCGCGATGGCGAGGAGGATGTAGAACCCGCCCGCGATCGCCGCCCGCGCGCCCTCGTGGTCGCTGCGGCCGTGCGCGGCGGCGACCCGGTTCATCATGCCGTACCCGACGCCGAAGTCGGCCAGGGCGAGCATGGCGATGATCGAGCTGAGGGTCACCCACATGCCGTAGCGCTCTTCGCCGAGGTAGTTGAGCGTCAGCGGCACGGAGATGAGGAGCGTGAGCGTCGTGAGGACGCGCCCGCCGATGGACGCGGCCCCGGTCAGCGCGGCCCGGCGGAGCCGCTCCGCGGAGCGGCCCTCCGCGGAGGACGTATCATGGGGCGTCGGCGCGACCAGCCGCGCGAGGTCGCGCAGCCTCACGCGGACGCCTCATCCCCCGCGGGCGGCGCGAGCGCGTGGCCGCCCCGGTCCCGGGGCCGCGCGGGATTCCGTCTGTCGCGCCGTCTCATCCGTCGCTGCACGGGGCACATTGTCGAGCCGGTCGGCCTCCGGATCAAGGCGATACGCCCTTGTGCTCGCCCGGCGCTCTGGGGCACCATCGGGGCCGGCGGCGACGGGGCCTACTCGCCCAGGGCGCGCCGCCCCGAGGAGACCGCCACCCGTGAGCCAGCACCGACACCCCCTGCTTCGCTGGGCGAGCGCGGCCACGCGGTCGCTGGCGCCCGCCGTGGCCCAGGTGGTGCGCGCGCTCCGGCGGGCGGCCCGGCCCGCGGTGCGGTGGGGTGGCCTGCGGCGCGTCACCCCGATCGCGCGCAAGTTCGGCTTCGACCGCGGCACCCCGGTCGACCGGGTCTACATCGATGATTTCCTCGCCGCGCACCGCGGCGAGGTCCGCGGCCGCGTCCTCGAGATCGCCGATGCCGCGTATACCCGCAGGTTCGGCGACGACCGCGTCACGCGCTCGGACGTGCTCCACGTCACCGCGGGCCACCCCGGCGCCACGCTCGTCGGGGATCTCGTGAGCGGCGCGGGCGTGCCACGCGGCGCCTTCGACTGTCTCATCCTGACGCAGACGCTGCCCTTCGTATACGACGTGCCCGCGGCGCTCGCGACCTGCCACGCGGCGCTGCGCCCGGGCGGCGTCATGCTCGCGACCGTCCCCGGGATCAGCCAGATCAGCCGGTACGACATGGACCGCTGGGGCGACTACTGGCGCTTCACCTCACTCTCCGCCCGCCGGCTCGTCGCCGGGGTCTTCGGCGAGGACCGGGTGACCGTCACGGCGTACGGCAACGTCCTCGCGACCATCGCGCTGCTGCACGGCCTGGCCGCGGAGGAGCTCCGCCCGGCGGAGCTGGCGGCGCGGGACGACGACTACGAGGTCCTCATCGGCGTGCGCGCGGTGAAGGCGCTCTGATGGCGCCGCCGGGCGCGCGCGCCAGGGCCGGCGCGTGGCTGCAGCGCGCCGCGCGGCGGTTGGCCGGGCGGCCGCGCCCGCGGCTGCTCGTGCTCTTCTACCACCGCGTCTGCCTCCTCGAGCGCGACCCCCAGCTCCTGACCGTGTCGCCCGACCATTTCGCCGAGCACCTGACGGTCCTGCGGGACGCGGGCCCGGTGGTGGATCTGCGCGCCGGGGTCGCCGCGCTCGCCGCGGGCACCCTCCCCGACCGGGCGGTCGCCGTGACGTTCGACGACGGCTACGCCGACAACTGCGACGTCGCCGCGCCGCTGCTCGAGCGCCACGCCGTGCCGGCCACGGTCTTCGTCACGACCGCCGGCATCGACGCCGGGCGCGAGCTCTACTGGGACGAGGTCGAGCGCGTCCTGCTCTGCCCGGGGCTGCTGCCGCGGCGTCTCGCGCTCGGCGCCGGCGCCGCGCGGCGCACCTGGTACCTGGGCGACGCCGCCGACTACCCGCCCGAGGAAGAGCGGCGCCACCGGGGGTGGAACGCGACGCGTCGCTTCGCGCCGACGGCGCGGCACGCCGCGTATCGCGGCCTGCTGGCGCACCTCGGCGGCCTCGGCGTGGCCGCGCGGGCCGAGCTCCTGCGGGAGCTGCGCGAGTGCGCCGACCTCGGCCCCGAGGGGCGCCCGAGCCACGCCACGCTGGGCACGGCGGCGCTCCGGCAGCTCGCCGCCGGTGGGCACGTCGCCATCGGGGCGCACACGGTGAACCACCCGCGCCTCGCCCGCTTGCCGCGCCCGGAGCAGGAGACCGAGATGACCGCGAGCAAGCTGCGGCTCGAAGCCCTCCTCGGCGCCCCGGTGACCTGCTTCGCGTACCCCTTCGGCCACCGCGGCGACTACGGCCCCGAGACGGTCGCGGCCGCGCGCCGCGCCGGCTTCACGGTGGCCTGCACGACCGAGCCGGGCACGGTCACCGCGGCGACCTCGCCGCTCGAGCTGCCGCGCGCCCTGGTGCGCGACTGCAGCGGGCGGACGTTCGCGCGCCGCCTCGAGCGCTGGTGGCATGCCTAGGCGCTGGCGCATCGTCCAGGTCGGCAGCACCGACGTCGGCGGCGGGGCCGCGCGCGCCGGCTGGTCGCTGTTCGAGGGCTACCGCAGCCGCGGCCACGAGTCGTGGCTCGTCGTCGGTGCGAAGCAGTCCAGCGACCCGCATGTCGTGGCGTTGCCCCACGATCGCTATCGCGGCGCGTGGGCGCGCGCCTGCCGGTGGTCCGCCGATTTGCTGGCGCGACCCGACGAGGGCCCGGCCGCGCGACGCGTCCGCCGGATCGTCACGACGCTCGGCCGGCCCCGCCGC
>DASXVK010000332.1:0-1857 GCA_036504295.1 Polyangia bacterium | reverse complement strand
TTCTGGGACCCGACCGGCAACCTCGACAAGCTGCCGGTGGCGCTGGTGAACGCCGACACGGGCGCGACGCTCGACGGCACCGCGAAGCACGCGGGCGCCGACGTCGTCGACAGCCTGACGGCGTCCAAGAGCCTCGACTGGCACGTCACCGACGCCGCCGACGCGGCGGCCGGCGTGCGCGCCGGCAGGTACTACTTCGCGGTGACGATCCCCGCGGGCTTCTCGTCCGAGCTGGTCTCGGCCGCCGGCAGCGCCCCCACCTCGGCGAGCATCCAGGTGACCTACGACGACGCCAACTCCTTCCTCGCCACCACGCTCGGCCGCAGCGCGATGCTCCAGGTCGAGCGGGCGGTCTCGTCGGCCGCCGGCGAGCAGGCGGTGTCCCAGGTGCTCGTCGGGCTCGGCTCGGCACGGGACGGGTTCGCCACCGCCTCCGACGGAGCCCTGACGCTGAAGGCCGCGGCGGGCGACCTGTCCACGGGGGCGAGCCGCGTCGCCGCCGGCGCGACGTCGGCCGCGTCCGGCGCCGGGTCGCTGGCCTCCGGTGCGCACGGCCTGCTCGCCGGCGCCGACGGCGCCGCCTCCGGCTCGTCGTCCCTGGCGACGGGCGCGACCGGCCTGGCGTCGGGCACCGCGCGGGTTGCTTCGGGCGCCTCGTCGCTGGCCTCCGGCGCCTCGCAGCTCGCCTCGGGCGCGACGTCGCTCAAATCCGGCTCCGCGCAGGTCGCCGCCGGGGCCTCCCAGCTCGCGGCGGGCGTCTCGAGCGCGGTCCCGGGTGCCGACCAGCTGAAGGCCGGCGCCGCGGCGGTCAGCGCCGGCGTCGACCAGACCGTGGGCGCCGTCACCACGCTGTCCGGCAGGCTCGGCTCGCTCAGCTCGGTCGCGGCCTACCTGGCGTCGCAGGCGTACGACGCCACCGGGACCCTCGTGAACCCGGCGGCCGCGCAGCAGCTGGCCACCCTCGGGGCGGCGCTGCCGAGCGCGTCCGACAGCGCCGCGCTGTCCCAGCAGCTCGCCGCGCTGCAGGCCGGTGCCCATCAGGTGGCGGCCGGGGCCGCCACCGCCGACACCGGCCTGGGCGAGCTCGCCACGAGCTCGAGCCGGCTGAGCGCGGGAGCGGCCGCCGCCGCCACCGGCGCGGCGACCGTCGCGGACGGCGCCTCGTCGCTGTCCACCGGTGCGAGCGCGCTCTCGTCGGGCGCGGCCTCCACCGCCGGGGGAGCGTCCGCCTTGGCGAGCGGTAGCACCACGCTGGCCTCCGGGATCGCACGCCTCGACCAGGGCGCGAGCGCGCTCGCGGGCGGCGCCGACACCCTGGCGACCGGCACGTCCACCCTGGCCACGGGCGCCGCGGCCGTGGCGGACGGCGCGGGCCAGGTCACCGACGGCACGGCCCGGCTCTCGACGGCGCTCGCCGGCGGGGCCGCCGCGATCCCCGCCGACGACGCCGCGCAGCAGACCGCCCGCGCCACGGCCATCGCGACCCCGGTGACCGTGCAGGACACCGACCTGGCGAAGGCACAGGGCTTCGGCGAGGGCTTCGCGCCGTTCTTCATCCCGCTGGCGCTCTTCGTCGGCTCGCTCATCACGTGGCTGCTGCTGCGCCCGCTCCCGTCGCGCGCCCTCGCCGCGGCGGTCCCCGGGTGGCGGACGACGATCGCCGGGTTCCTGCCGGCACTGCTCCTCGGCCTCGCCCAGGTCGCCGTCATGCTGGGCGTCATCCACTTCGGCGTCGGCCTGCACCTGGCGAACGCCGCCGGGACCGTCGCCTTCACGGTGCTGGTCGTGGCGACCTTCCTGGCCCTGCAGCAGATGCTCATCGCCCTGCTCGGGCCCGCGGCCGGCAAGGTTGCCGTC
>DASXVK010000331.1:0-9654 GCA_036504295.1 Polyangia bacterium | reverse complement strand
CCCCGACGAGCGGCACCTGCTACGTCCGCGTCCGCCACTACAGCGCGACCTCGACCGGCGCCTACACCCTGACGATCGACGACCTGGGGGCCGACGATCACGGCAACGACGCCGCCCACGCGACGCCGCTCACCGTCGGCGTCCCGCGCTCCGGCGTGATCGAGGCGCCGACCGACAGCGACTGGTTCTCGTTCACGGCGGTCGCGGGGCACATCTACGAGGTCAACACGAGCGGCGCCGACACCTACGTCTACGTCATCGGCACCAACGGGACCACGGTGATCAAGGAGAGCGACACCGTGCCGTACAACGTCGCCCTCCCGGGCCCCGGCACCTACTACGTGCGGGTGCGGCTCTACAGCTCCACCGCCACCGGCACCTACGACGTCGCCGTGAGCGACATCGGGACCGACGACCACGGCGGCGACGCCGCGCACGCGACCCTGGTCGTACCGGGCGCCCCTCCCGGCACGCCCGTCGCGGGCCACATCGAGGTGGGCGGCGACCACGACTGGTTCGCCTTCGACGCCGTCGCCGGCCACATCTACAAGTGCACGACCACGCCGACGACGTTCGACACCTACGTCCAGCTCTTCGACACCGACGGCACGACCGTGCTCAAGGCGCAGGACGACCCGACGGTCTACCTCACGCCGACCGTGAACGGCCGCTACTACTACGACGTCCGCGCCTACTCCTCGATCAACACCGGCGCCTACCAGGTCGTCATCACCGACGAGGGCACCGACGACTACCCGAACGGCCCCGTCACGGCCCCGACGGTCACGGTCGGCGCCCCGATCGCGGGCGCCATCGAGATCCCCGGCGATCAGGACTGGATGGCCTTCGACGTGCCCGCCGGCGGCGGCAACTACACCATCGTCATGCAGGGCGCCGGCGGCATCGACACCGTCGTCGAGCTCTACGACACCACCGGCAGCACGCAGCTCGCGAAGGGCGACGATCCCGAGCCCGCGACGATCACGAACCGCGCCCTGACCGGGCCCGGCAAGTACTTCGTCAAGGCCTCGATCTACACGAACGCGTCGACGAAGACCGGCACCTACACCGTCACGATCACCAAGCTGTAGCCGCGCTCACTCGAGCGGCACGCAGACGTTCGGCGTGCCGCACACGAGCACCTGCGCCGCGGCCGGGTTCGGGCACACCGCGTCGCGGTCGCACCAGGCCGCGCAGCGCGGCTCCGCGAAGAAGAGCGAGCAGTGCTGGCCGGGCGGACACTCGGCGTCGCATGCGCACGCGCCCAGCGTGGCCCACGGCCGCTGGTCCTGGCAGAAGTTGCCGTCGTCGGCGTGGATGCAGGTGAAGCCTTCGGGGCAGTCGGCGGTCCCCTGGCACTGATCGGTCGTCGGCAGGCAGGTGAGCTGCGGGCCGTCCGCGACGAAGCGCGGGCAGCTCTCGGGGGCGTCGCAGTCGCGCAGGTCGAGGCACGGCCGCAGGCACGACCAGGTCTCGCCGATGAAGCCGTAGTAGCCGATGCACGCGAGCCCCGCGGCGCACGAGCAGTCGGTCCAGCAGTCGCCGCCCTCCTCGACCGTGCCGGGCGGGCTCGAGGGCAGGCACGCCATCTGCGTCACCGGCTCGCGGTCGTAGGTGAGGCGCACGCCGCCGCCGCCCGGGCCGTTGTGGTCGGTCACGACGACGTGGACGTTGCCCTGCTGCCGCCCGGCGATCGTGATCACGGTCGTGACGCGCGGCGCATCCGGCGTACACGCCCCGGTCGGCACCCAGGCGGTGGCCGCGAGGTCGACGAAGTCGGTGGCGTTGCCCGGGTAGCCGAGGTCGTCGACGGCGGCGAGGACCTCGCAGCCGCTCTGCAGCTGCACCTCGACCTCGAGGCGCTCCGTCGCATTCAGGCGCGGCGCCGGGCCGTCGAAGAGCGCGACCGCGGTGATGCGGCGCGGCTGCGCCTGCCAGGTGCGCGGCTCGGCGCACGTGCCCGCGTCCCAGGACGGGCCGTCGGGGCCGCCGCCGTCGCGCCGCGGCCCGTCGGCGCGCGGGCCGTCGCCGGCCCTCGCGTCCGGCGCGGCGCCGTCGGCGACGGCGGCGTCCGTACCCGCGCCGAGCGCGTCGCGCTGGCTGCAGCCGCAGCCCGGCATCGCGGCGCCGGCGAGGAGGAGCAGCGCGGCCGCGAGGGCGCGCGCGCGCAGGGTCATGGGGGTCGTCCGCATGGTCAGCCGTCCGTCGGGTGACACAGGTTATCGGTCGCGCAGCTGAAGTAGAAGAGGCCGTTGTCCGGCGGGCACTCCGCCGGCCGCAGGCAGCGGAACATGCAGCCCGGCGCGCGGTCGGCGCCGAGGTCGGTGCAGTGCTGCCCGGCGGCGCAGTCGGCGTCGCAGGCGCACGCCATCCCGGTCATGGTGGTGCGCTGATCCACGCAGCGCTCGTGCGCCGGGTCGCACACGAAGCCGGGCGGGCAGTCCGGGTCGCTCGCGCACCCGCCGCCGGCCGCCTGGCACACGGCGGCCGGCCCCTCGACGAAGGACCCGCAGCGCTCGCCGCCGGCGCAGTCGAGCGCGTCGTTGCACGGCCGCAGGCACTGCCACGTCGGCGCGCCCGTCACGCCCCCCGGGAAGCCGATGCAGCTCAGGCCCGCGGCGCAGGAGCAGTCGGTGAGGCAGGTCCCGCCCTCCGGCACGTCGCCCGGCGGCCGATCACCCCAGCACTGGCAGTCGGGCAGGCCCGAGCAGTACTGCCGGCCGTAGCGGAGCCCGGTCCAGCTCGACGGGAAGGCCGTGTCCTGGACGCTCACGATCAGGTTGCCCTGCTCGCGGCCCGGGACCGCCACGATCCACTCGGCCGTGACCGGACCCGGCGGGTAGCAGCCCGGATCCTGCGGCGGCGCGGGCAGCGTCCAGGCCGTCGCGGCCAGCCCCACGAAGTCGGTGGCGTCGCCTTGCATGATCGTGACCGCGACGCCGGCGAGCGCCTCGCAGCCGTGCTCGAGGCTGACGGTGACGCGCAGGCGGTCGGTCGCGCCCATGCGGGCGCCGACGCCGTTCACGAGCTCGGCGCCGATGATGGGCCGCGGCGCGCGGATCCAGGCGCCCTCGCACGCCGCGTCCGCGCGCGCGCCGCCGTCACGGCCCGCCTCCGGCCCGGCGCCGCGGTCGGGGTGCCCGCCATCCGGGATCACGGCATCGATCCCGGCGTCCGGGCTCGCGCCCAGCGCCTCGCGCTGGCTGCAGCTGCACCCGACCGACGAGAGGCACGAGATGAGCGAGAGCGCGGCAAGGCCGCCGGCGACACGCATGCGGGCTCCGAGGCGGAAATGGGCCGCCATGCGCTGTGAGCAAGCCGCGGGCCAGCGGCCGAGCCCAGCGCTATCGGGAGCTTACACCGGCGGCGCCTGTTGTCGCGAGACTACAGCCGTCGTCGCGAGGCGACAGCTGGACCGGAGGAATTTGGACCGCCAAGACGCCAAGATGGTGTCACGCGGTCGGGCGACAACGCGGACGCGGCACAGGGGGGCGATTGGGTTGGGTCAGCGTCAGCGCGCGGCCTTCGTGCTCGAGCGCCGCTCACGCGCGTTCAGCGCCCATCCAACTCGGATCCGGCCCCCTGCTTCCCGTCCGACCGCCCCGTCTGACGCCAACGACTCGCAAGAGTGACTCTGTCTTGGCGTCTTGGCGGTTCAATTCCGAGTCTTCTCCGGGCGGCCTAGCGGCTACCCCAGCTCCTTGCGGTACAGGATCGCGTCTTCGCCGTCGGGGTAATAGCGGGCGCGCCGGCCGCACGGGGCCCAGCCGCCGGCGGCGTAGAGCGCCCGCGCGGCCGCGTTGCCGGCGCGGACCTCGAGGAAGAGGCGGCGGATCCCCGCGCCCGCGAGCGCCGCCTCGCAGCCGGCGAGGAGCCGCGCGCCCACGCCCTGCCCGCGCGCCTCCGGCCGCACGCCGATCCGCAGCAGCTCGGCCTCGGCCGCCGCGGCGACGACGCTCCAGCGCGCGAACCCGGCCTCGGGCAGCAGCCACAGCCGCTCGCCGGCCATGAGCCCGCCCCAGCTGTCGCCGAAGCAGGCGCGCTCGACCACCGCCACCCAGCCGGGCAGCGGCGCGCTCACGCCCGCGACGAGGCCGCCGCCCGCGGCGCCCGCGTCCGCCACGCCGCTAGCCGAACGTCGCGCCGTCGTGGCCCCAGGCCGACGGGCTCACGTCCGTGAAGTTCAGGTACACGCGCTCGCTCGGGATGCCGAGGTTGGCGAGCAACCCGCAGATCCGCTCGGTGAGCGTCCGGTTCACCGCCGGCGAGAGCCCGCCGATGCTGCGGACGTCGACGAAGGCCGCGGGCCCGGCGGCCCCGCCGTGGAGCATCGTGAGGCCGCCCTGGACGATGGCCTGGACGTACTGCTCGGGCTTGCCGATCACCTCCGCGGCCAGGCGCGACAGCTTGCCGCAGAGCGTGCGCTGCTCGAGGTCGTCGAGCGCGGCGGTCGTCTCGAGCTTGATGAGCGGCATGGTTCCCCCTCTACGCGGAGACGGAGGTCGTGCTCCCGCCGTGGCACTTCTTGTACTTCTTGCCCGAGCCGCAGGGGCACGGGTCGTTGCGGCCGACCTTGGGCTGCTCGCGCCGCACCGTCTTCTGCTTCTCGCCCTGGGCGCCGTCGGCGGCGCGGGAGAGCATCATGCGGCGCTTCTTGTGCTTGAACTCGGGCAGCGACTGGTCCTGCGACACGAGCTGGAAGCGGAAGAGCTTCCCCGAGACGTTCTTCTGGATGTTCGCCATCATCTCGGCGAACATGCTGAAGCCTTCCTTCTTGTACTCCTGCTTGGGGTCCTTCTGGCCGTAGCCGCGCAGGCCGATGCCCTCGCGCAGCGCGTCCATCGCCTTGAGGTGGTCGATCCACTGGGAGTCGATCTCCTCGAGGAAGAAGTGGCGCGAGAAGTACAGGAACGCGATCGGCCCCAGCTCGGTCTCGCGGGCCTCGACGATCTTCTCGACCTGGCCCCAGATCCGCTCGGCCAGCGACTGGATCGACATGTCCTCGACGTCGAGCTCGGGCTCGAAGTTGAAGACCTCCTTCACCGCGGTCTTGAGCGCGGCGAGGTCCCACTCCTCGGCGTGCACCCGCTCGTTGCAGTGCTCGGCGATGAGGGTGCCGATGAGGCCGTCGGCGAGATCGAGGACGCGCTCGCGCTGCTGGATGAGCGACGCGGCGGTCTTGTCGCAGGCGAAGTCGACGACCTCGTTGCGCTGGGTCGTCTGGCGCGGGAACTCGACCACCGCGCCGAAGTAGCGGTACAGCTCGTGGGTGAGCGCCTCGGGGTCGCGCAGCTCGCCCTCCGGCGCGGCGGCCGCGGCGGCCGCGGCCTCCGCCGGCTCGCCGTCGCCGGCCTCGGGCGCGTCGGGCTTGAGCCGCCCCTGGAAGTACTGGTCGACGATCTCGCCGACCTTGGGGCGCAGCTTCTCGGCCAGGCTCTTGATCGTCCACTGCCCCGAGGTGACGGGCGGCGGCACCGGCTCCTTGCCGCGCTTCTTGTCCTCCTCGCCGAGCTCGGGCATGTAGCGGCCCTCGAGCACCTGACGCCGGAGCGCGTAGATGCTCTTGCGCTGCTGGTTCATGACGTCGTCGTAGTCGAGGAGGCTCTTGCGGATGTCGAAGTTGTGGCCCTCGACGCGCTTCTGGGCGTTCTCGATGGCGCGGTTGACGAGCCGGTGCTCGATCGGGACGTCCTCCTCCATCCCGAGGCGCTCCATGAGCCCGGTGATGCGCTCGGCGCCGAAGATGCGGAGCAGGTCGTCCTCGAGGGACAGGAAGAAGCGCGACGAGCCGGGGTCGCCCTGGCGGCCCGAGCGGCCGCGCAGCTGGTTGTCGATGCGCCGCGACTCGTGGCGCTCGGTGCCGAGGATGTGCAGGCCGCCGGCGGCGAGGACCAGCGGGCGCTCCTCCTCCTGGATCGCCCGGTAGCGCGCGAGCGCCGCCTCGTACTTCTCCGGCTCGAGCGCGGGGTCGGCCTCGGTCTTCGCCTGCATCTCCGGGTTGCCGCCGAGCACGATGTCGGTGCCGCGGCCAGCCATGTTCGTGGAGATGGTGAGCGAGCCCTGGCGCCCGGCCTGGGCGACGATGTAGGCCTCCTGCTCGTGGTACTTGGCGTTGAGGACGTTGTGGCGGATGCCGCGCTTCTTCAGCATCGATGAGAGCACCTCGCTCTTCTCGACGCTGATCGTGCCGACGAGCACCGGCTGGCCGCGCTTGTGGCAGTCCTCGAGCTCGTTGATGACGGCGCGGAACTTCGACTTCTCGTTCTTGTAGATGACGTCGTCGTGATCCTTGCGGATCATCGACTGGTTCGTCGGGATGACGCTGACCTTGAGCTTGTAGATCTTCTGGAACTCCTCCGCCTCGGTGTCGGCCGTGCCGGTCATGCCGCCGAGCTTCTTGTACATGCGGAAGTAGTTCTGGAACGTGATGGTCGCGAGGGTCTGGTTCTCCTCCTTGACCTTCACGTTCTCCTTGGCCTCGACCGCCTGGTGCAGGCCGTCGGACCAGCGGCGTCCCGGCATCTTGCGGCCGGTGAACTCGTCGACGATGATGATCTCGTCAGCCTCGACGACGTAGTTGACGTCCTTCTTGTAGAGCGTGTGGGCGCGCAGCGCCTGCTGCACGTGGTGGTTCCACTCGATGTTCTCGGCCTCGTAGAGGTTGCGGATGCCGAGCAGCTTCTCCATCTTCTCGATGCCGGGCTCGGTCAGCATCGCCGAGTGGGCCTTCTCGTCGACGGTGTAGTCGATGTCCTTCTTGAGCCGCGGGATGACCTGGTTGACGCGGTAGTAGAGGTCCGCGCTCTCCTCGGCCGGGCCGCTGATGATGAGCGGGGTCCGCGCCTCGTCGATGAGGATCGAGTCGACCTCGTCGACGATGGCGTAGTGCAGGTCGCGCTGCACGTACCGCTCGATCGACTCCTTCATGTTGTCGCGCAGGTAGTCGAAGCCGAACTCGTTGTTGGTCCCGTACGTGATGTCGGAGCGGTACTGGACCTGGCGCTCGCGGTCGGTCAGGCCGTGCACGATGACGCCGACGGACAGGCCGAGCCACTTGTAGATCCGGCCCATCCACTCGGAGTCGCGCTTGGCGAGGTAGTCGTTGACGGTGACGAGGTGGCAGCCCTTGCCCTGGAGCGCGTTGAGGTAGAGCGGCAGCGTCGCGACGAGGGTCTTGCCCTCGCCGGTCTTCATCTCGGCGATGCTGCCGTTGTGCAGCACCATGCCGCCGATGAGCTGCACGTCGAAGTGGCGCATCTTGAGCTCGCGCCAGCCCGCCTCCCGCACCGTGGCGAAGGCCTCGGGCAGGAGGTCGTCGAGCGTCGCGCCGTTGTCGAGGCGCGTCTTGAACTCGGCGGTCAACCCGCGCAGCTCCTCGTCCGAGCGCTTCTTCATCGCCGGCTCGAGGTCGTTGATGCGGGCGACCAGGGGGCGCAGCTTCTTGAGGACGCGCGCGTTCTGGGTGCCGAAGATTTTCTTAAGAATGTAATTGATCATGCTGGCTTAGGCGCCCTCAGGAGTTCGCGTGAGTGCTGGTGGGCTTTGCCTGCCAGCACTCTGCGCGGGGGGTCAAAGGGACCCTCTCAGGGTCCCTTTCCTAGTAGAGAGCTGTGATGCTGCTACTCCTCGGGAGGCAGTTAGCATAGGTCGGGGCCCGGACCGAGGCAAGCGCTTTCGGGGGGTACGGGGGGCCGAGGCCCCCCGGAGACGCGACTACGGGCAGCCGCCGCAGACCACGGGCGCCGTCGCGCTGTTGCGCGGGGCCGGGGCGGCGGTGGCGAAGTCGGCGCTGTTCACGTTGGTGTCGGTGCAGCCGGCGTTCGCGCGGAAGGCGGCCAGCGTGGTGCTGATGGCCGGGGTCGGGCCGGCGCCCTCGAAGCAGGTCGCGGTGCCGTAGCCGACGAGGTCGACGACGCCGGCGGTCCCGACCGCGGGGCACGCGCTGAGCAGCGTGGAGTTGTTGACGAGCGCCACGCGGCCGTTGCTCCCGCCCATCGCCAGCTCCGTGGGGAGGCCGCCGTCGGGGATGCCGCCGTCGGGAACCGGCACGAAGAGGTCGGGCGTCGGCAGGTCCGTGCACGCGGTGCACGCGCCGCTGCCGGGCGAGCCCTTGATGAGGAGGTAGTGGCCCGGCTGGATGCTGCCGGACAGGTCCATCTTGTTGCTCCAGGCGCCGGTCGCGCCGCCGGAGCCGTACTGCACGCTCCAGCCGGTCAGGTCGACGGCCGTGGTGCCGCGGTTGAAGAGCTCGACGTAGTCGTTCTTGAGCACGGCGTTCGCGTTGCCGCCGGCGCCGTACACCTGGCTGATGACGACCTGCGAGCCGGTGGCGCAGTAGCCGCCGTCGGGGGAGGGGCCGCTGTCCTGCTGCGCGGGGCCCGTGTCCTGCGCCCCGCTGTCCTGCTGGACGCCGCCGTCGCCCGGCCAGCCCGTGAACGCGATGTCGGCGGCGGTGCGCGGGAGGACCTCCCAGGTCTTGTTGAAGAGGTCGAGCGGGCCGACGGCGCGCGCGACGGGGGTGCTGTTGGGCGGGGTGCCCGGCAGGGCGAAGTAGCTCATGAAGGCGGCGGCGCCGGTCGAGGTGGCGCCGTTGCTGAGGTAGAGCGTCAGGCTCGTGCCCGAGCCGTACGTCGACGCGACCACGAGGTTGGTGGGGTCCAGCGAGAGGAGCAGGCCGTCGTACTTCGCCGGCGTCGCGACCAGGTCGGTGATCGAGAGCGCGAGCGGATCCGGGACGGTGCCGGCGGCGCCGATGGTCAGGCTCATGACGCCTTTGATCGAGTGGAAGGTCGGGCAGACGCCGGCGTCGATGTTGCACGAGCGCGTCTCCTCGACGAGCTGGCCGTCGAGGGCGGTGATGGTGTCGCCGATGGCGGGCAGCGTGCCGCTGAAGCCGTTGCCGGTGCGGACCTTGATGCCGCTGTACTCCTTGGGCCCGGTCGCGTTCTGCATGAAGAAGTAGCTGGTCGTGCTCGAGGCCGCGGTGACGACGAAGGTGCCCGCGAGGTGAACGGTCGTGCCCACGGCGACGAGGGTGCTCGAACGCGACGGATCCTGCTGCAGGTCACGGATGTCGGTCACGGTGGTCCCGACCGGAGCGTCGTCCTGCGCCGCGCCGTCGCTCTGCTGGGGCGCATCGGCCGGGCCATCGAGCTGGATCGGGGTGCTGTCGTGAGCTGCGTCCTTGGCGCCGGCGTCCTGCTGCGACGCGGGCGGGTTGCCGCTGTCGCCGCAGGCGACGAGCGTGGTGGCGGCCAGGGCGAAGGCCGCCGATACGAGTAGCGCGTGCATCCTCGAAGGCATGGATCTCTCCTCGGCAGACCGTCGCATCAAAGCAGGGGGTCCGACGGAAGTAAAGTGCAAAAAACAGCGCTGGATGAGCCTGCGGGAAGGCGAGTGGGCGCGGGCGGCTACGCCGATCGGGTGGGGCGCGGCTGCAGCGGCGAGTGCGGCAGGACCTAGCCGAACAGCGGCAGCACGGGCCGCCAGCTCATCAGGAACGGCAGCAGGTCGCTCTGCAGGTCGAACTTGGTGAGCACCCGCGCGACCTCGTTGCCGGCGTCGTCGTAGACGGTGCCCGGCAGGGTCGTCATCGACGCGGCCAGGTCGAGCAGCCGCAGGTCCTTCTGGCCCGAGAAGCGGTAGCTCTTGCCG
>DASXVK010000330.1:0-24898 GCA_036504295.1 Polyangia bacterium | reverse complement strand
CGTCGTCGAGATCGGCGTAGAACCCGGGCGCGAGCACCGCGGCCTGGACGTACCGGCTGGCCGCGCGCACCAGGTTGCCGGTGAGCCCCTCGGCGGTGGACAGGAGCAGGACGCCCCGGCCGCGCTCGCCGGCCGCCGGGCCGCGCGACCACAGGCCGGCCCGCGCGAGCGCCGGCGCCAGCAGCTCCAGGACCCCGGCCCGGTCGGGCACGAAGACCGCGCCGACCCGGTGCTGCTTGAGCCGGGCGACGGCCTTGGCGAAGCTGGTCGTCGCCGGGTCGTATCTCTCGTCCGCGACGACCCGGAGGCCGGCCGCGCGCGCCGCGGCGGCGAACGCCGCCCCGGTCTTGCGGCCGTAGCCATTGTCCGGCGCGAGCACCGCCACGTCGTGCACCCCGGCCGCCGCCGCGTGGCGCGCCAGCGCCGCGGCCCGGGCGCCCGGCGAGGGCAGCACGTGGAACACGCCCGCGTGGGCCGCGGTGCCGTCGGCGACGTCGAGGGCGAGCAGGGGCACGCCCGCCGCCTCCGCCGCGCGGCCGGCCGCCGCGGCGTCGCGCCGGTCGATCGGGCCCACGACGGCGATGACGCCCTCGCGCACGAGCTCCTCGACCGCGCGCGCGGCCCGGGCGGGATCGCCGGCGCTGTCGCGCACGGCCACCTGCACCCGCTCCGCGCCCGCCGCCGAGAGCGCGTTGGCGGCCAGGAGCACGCCCTTGAGCGCGGCCTCGCCGACCGGCCGCGCCTTGCCCGAGAGCGGCAGGACGGCGCCGATCACGCGGGCGTTCTCGCCGCCGCCGCCGCCCGCGCCCGCGCCGGCCTCGGCGAGGCCGAAGGCCGCCCGCGCGCCGCGGATGTCGGCGAGCACCTCCGCCCGCTGCCGCTGGTCGAGGGTGATGGCCGCGAGGCGCTGGCCCAGGACCGCCGCCGCGAGCGACCCGCGCGGCGCCGCGGCGTAGACGGCGCCGAGCTGGGCCGCGGGCACCTTCGCGGCGAGCGCCGCGGCCCGCTGCCGGATGTAGGCGCGCTCGTAGTCTCGCGCCACCGGGTAGAAGGCGCCGTAGTCCGCGAGCGCCTGGGGCGCGTCGCCGAGCCGGGCGGCCGCGTCCGCGAGCGTGCCGTACAGCTCCGCGGCGTCATCGCCGGCCACGCGCCCGGCGAACGGCGCGAGCAGCCGCCGTGCCTCGGCCGGCTGGCCGAGCTGGTGCATGGTGAGCCCGAGCAGGTAGCGGGCCGGCGCGGCCACGGCCGCGTCCGCCGCGGCCGCCGGGCCCTGCAGCAGCGCCCGCGCCCGCGCGTAGTCACGGGCGCCGTAGGCGATCCGCCCGAGGTAGGTCTCGGCCACCGGCCGCAAGGGGTCCCGCGGGTAGGCGGCCACGAAGGCCTCGAGCTTCGCCCGCGCCTCGCCGCGGTCGCCGGCCTCGTACAGGGCGCGCGCCGCGCGGAAGGCGGCGTCGGCCGCCGCGTCCGGGGACGAGCGCGCCGGCTCGGCCCGGGGGTCGAAGCGGGTCGGGCAGCCGGCGAGCAACGCCACGCCGAGGACGACCGCGGTGAGGCGCCGCGCCCACCGCCGGGCGCGCGCCGTGACGCCAGCTTCGAGGTGCCTCACGCCGGCGAATCCTAGCCGCGCCGCGCCGCGGGCGCAAATGTCTCGCCCCCACGGCACGCATGGTATAGTCCGCCGCCTCCAAGCCAGGGACCATGACGACCGACGACATCGAGCAGGGCATGGACGAGCTGACCGCGCACCTCGATCGCGCGTGGGACCTCCTCGACCGCGGCGAGCTGCGCGGGGCCGAGCGCAGCGCCCGGCAGGCGCTCCTGAACGAACCCGGCTCGGCGGAGGCCTACACCATCCTCGGCATCGTCGCCCTGAACGACGGTCTCGTGGAGAAGGCGCTCGAGCGCTTCGAGCACGCCATCGAGCTCGACCCGGAGTACGTCGAACCCTACCTGCACGCGGCCGAGACGCACCTCTACCAGGGGGACAACGACAAGGAGGCCCTCCGGCTCACGGAGGAGGCGCTCGACCACGCCGAGGAGGAGGAGGAGTACCTCGACGCGCTGCTCCTGAAGGCCGAGATCCTGCTCAGCCGGCAGGACGAGGTCTCGGATGCCGCGGCGCGCAAGACCCTGGCCGAGCTGCCCGATGCGCTGCCCGATGACCCCGCGATCCTGCTCCGCGCGGGCCACGCCTTCCTCGAGCTCGACAACCCGAAGGCGGCGGAGCGGCACTACCAGGCCGCCGCCGCGCTGGAGCCCGACAGCCCGGACGGCTGGTACGGCCTCGGCCTGTGCGCGGAGGCCCGGAACGACGAGCGGCTCAAGGTGAAGCACTGGCTGCACGTCCGCGAGCTCGACCTCAAGGCCGACGATCCCCCCTGGACGATCCCGGAAGCGGAGTTCGAGTCGATCGCGGAGCAGGCGCTCGAGGAGCTGCCGCCCATCGCGCGGGACAAGCTGGTCAACGTGCCGATCCTCGCGAGCGACTATCCGGCGGCCGACATCGTCAAGGACGGCATGGACCCGCGCATGCTCGGCTTCTTCGCGGGCGTCCCGTACCCCGAGAAGTCCAGCATGGGCGGCCCCGCGCACCTCGACTGCATCTTCCTGTACAAGCGCAACATCGAGCGCGTCGCCCAGTCACCGGAGGATGTGCGCGAGGAGATACGCATCACTTTGCTCCATGAAACCGGGCACTTCTTCGCATTAGATGAAGAAGAACTTGAGGCTTTGGGGCTGGGGTAGCGAGACGGGAAAAGGCAACAGGGAGGCGAGGAGGCGGGGAGGTCTTCAGGGTTGGGTCGCGCTGATGCGGGAGTGGTTACCGGAGCGCGCGTAGGCAGGACCAAACCCGAGGCGTTCTCCCCGACTCCCCGACTCCCTGTTCAATTCCCCCTACGAGGTCGCGAGCGGCTCGCGGTGGCGCTTCGGCTTGGGCTCGTCCTTCTGCGGCTCCGGGGCCGGCAGCGGCGGCAGGCCCGCGGCGGTCCGCAGGCGGTTGGTCCGGCGCAGCACGTTCAGCAGGAAGTGGCTGCCCTGCAGGTGGACGTGGCCCGCGCGGCGCAGCTTGCCCATGGTCCGCGCGCGCCAGAAGCCGTGCTTGCGGACGATCTCGCCCCCGACCGCCCCGGTGTTGTAGGCCGTCACGCCGCCGTCCCGGCCGTAGCGCCCGATGTAATGGGAGAGCACCTCGGCGGCGGCCGGGATGGCCTTGTCCGGCTCGAGCGCCCGCTCGGCGGTGAAGGTCTCGACCTGATCGCCGAAGCCGGCGCGCTGGCGCCGCAGCGCGGTCACGCCCTTGATGCCGGAGGCGGAGAACTGGGCGATGCCGACCGAACCACCCGAGATCACGCGCCGCTTGCCGCGCACCATGCCGTAGCGCTTGCGGCCGATGGAGCTCGGGTTGAGCTCGGACTCGTTGAGCAGCAGGCCCTTGAGCAGGAACGGGTCGAGGCTCCAGCGCTCGGACTCGGCCGCGATGAGCTGGTCGAAGGGCCCGTCCTGGGTGAGGCGAAAGGCGAGCTGGTCCACCGTGGGCGCCCGGCCGTCCGCCGCGGCGTAGGGCGTGGGCCCGCGCCGGGCGCTGCGGGCGGCGCTGTCCCGGAGCTCGCCGATCGACCGGGCGACCACCGCGGTCAGCGACCGCGCCGCGCTCCCGGCCGTGCTCCGGAGGCTCACGGCCGCCCGGCCGAGCACATCGTCGGCCGGTTCGGGCACCTCCGCCGCATCTGGGGCTGCTTGGACGGCTGGAGCTGCCAGGGCCAGCGTCAGTCCCAAGAACCAGGCGATGCGGCGGTGCATCATGGCGGTGCCTCCGTCGTTGCGTCGTGGATGTTGAAGCAGTGACTACGGCGCGTATCCGGTGATTCGTTCCTCACGGCGGTGAGCGGCGCCGGGGCCGGCCACGTAGGTCGCATCTTATGACGCCGGCCACGGGCGACACAAGCGCTTTTAGCGCCTATGATTTTAGCAAGTTACGAGCTTGGCAGGGCGGCGAGGCGGCGCTAGCGGAGCACGATCGAACGCTCGCCGAAGAGCCGCTCGACCCCCACGAGGAGCTCTTCGGTCGGCGCCACCTCGAAGCCGGCGGGGAGCGCGACGACGGCCTCGGCGCGTTTCGGGATGCGCAGATGGAGCAAGGTGGCGCACGATCCTGGGTGCTGGACTATCAGCCGCCGCAGGTCCTCGAGCTTCTGGCGGGTCGCGATGTCGGCGTTCACCACGACGTGCACCTGGGAGGTCTTCTGGATCCGCAGCTTCGTGAGCGGCAGCGCGTCGTCGAGGCTGACGCTGATCCGGGTGCCGTCGTCGCCCTCCTTGCGGATCATGCCGCTCACGAGCAGCGGCTCGCCGCTCTTGATGACCGCCTGGTGCTTCTCGAAGGCTTTCGAGAAGACGACCACCTCGACTTGCCCGTTCAGGTCCTCGAGGTTGAAGAAGGCCATCCGGCCGGCGCCGCTCTTGAGCGGCCGCTCGCGGTAGCCCGAGACGATGCCCCCGATCGTGACCTGGGAGCGCTCCTCCCGGCCCTCGAGGTCGGCGGTGGTCGCGCTGGCGTAGCGCTTCAGGTCGCTCGCGTAGCGGTCGAGCGGGTGGCCGCTCAGGTAGAGCCCGAGCGCCTCCTTCTCGAGCTCGAGGAGCTGGCGCGGCTCCCAGTCCACGTCCGGGTAGGTGTACCCCGCCTCGGCGGACGCGCCCGCGGCGGCCGCCGGCCCCGCGGCCTTCGGCGCCTCGAGCGCGCCGAAGAGGCTCTGCTGCCCGCTCTCGCGGTCGCGCTGCGCCGCCTGCGCCCGCTCCATGGCCGGCTCGATGGCCGCGAGCACCTGCGCCCGCTTCAGGCCGGGGCCGGTCGCCTCGCCCGTGGGCCCCCGCTGGCCGGCCACGGCGTCAAAGGCGCCCGCCTTCACCATCGCCTCGATCACCCGCCGGTTCACCCGCTTGAGGTCCACGCGCCGGGTGAAGTCGAAGATCGACCGGAACGGGCCGTCGGCCGTGCGCGCCTCGATGACCGCGGCGACCGCCTGCTCGCCCACGCCGCGCACGGCTCCCAGGCCAAACCGGATGTAACGCTTTTCACCCTCCGGGACGACGCTGAAGTCCGACTCGGACTCGTTCACGTCCGGCCGCCGCACCTCGATGCCCATGGCCCGGGCCTCGGCCATGAAGCGGACGATCCCGTCCGTGTTGTCCTTGTCGCAGGTGAGCAGGCCGGCCATGAACTCGACCGGGTAGTGGCACTTGAGCCAGCCGGTCTGGCAGGTGATGAGGGCGTAGGCGGCCGAGTGGGACCGGTTGAAGCCGTACCCGGCGAACTTCTCCATGAGGTCGAAGACCTCGGTCGCGATCTTCGGGTCGACCTCCTTCTTGCGGGCGCCCTCGGCGAAGAGGTTCTTCTGCTTCGCCATCTCCTCCGCTTTCTTCTTGCCCATGGCGCGGCGGAGGAGGTCGGCCTGACCGAGCGTGTAGCCGGCCAGGGCCGAGGCGATCTGCATGACCTGCTCTTGATAGACGATGACCCCGTAGGTGTCTTTGAGGATCGGCTCGAGGAGCGGGTGCTGGTAGACGGTCTTCTTCAGCCCGTGCTTGCGCTGGATGAAGTCGTCGACCATGCCGCCCTCGAGCGGCCCCGGGCGGTAGAGGGCCACGGCGGCCACGATGTCCTCGAAGCAGTCGGGCCGCAGCTTCTTGAGCAGCTCCTTGAACCCCGAGGATTCGATCTGGAACACGCCGGTCGTGTCGCCGGCGGTGATCATCTTGTACATCTCGGGGTCGTCGAGCGGGATCTGCTGCAGCGTGAGCGCCGGCTCGCCCAGGCGGGCGCGCAGGGCGTTCACGTGCTTCATGGCGATGTCGAGGACGGTGAGGGTCTTCAGGCCGAGGAAATCGAACTTCACGAGGCCGACCTTCTCGACCTCGTCCTTGGCGTACTGGCTGATGATCTCGCCCTTGTCCCCCTTGAAGCAGGGGACGTAGTGCCACAGCGGCTCCTCCGAGATCACGACGCCCGCGGCGTGCATCCCCGCGTGACGGTTGAGGTTCTCGAGCGACTTCGCGTAGTCCAGCAGCTCCCGGATCTGCGGGTCGTGGTCGTACTGCTCCTGCAGCTTCGGCTCGCCCTTGATGGCCTCTGCCAGAGGCGGCGACTTGCCCTGCACCGGCTCGGGCACGAGCTTGGCGAGCTTGTCCGCGTCGCCGTGGGGCAGCCCCAGGACGCGGGCCACGTCGCGGATGACGCCGCGGGCCTTCAGCTGGTGGAAGGTGGCGATCTGCCCGACGCTCGTCTTGCCGTACTTCTGGCTGACGTACTCGATCACCTCCTCGCGCCGGTTCATGCAGAAGTCGACGTCGAAGTCCGGCATCGAGACGCGCTCGGGGTTGAGGAAGCGCTCGAAGAGGAGCTTGTTCGGCAGCGGATCGATGTCGGTGATCCGCATGGAGTAGGCGACGAGCGAGCCGGCGCCGGAGCCGCGGCCGGGCCCGACCGGGATGCCGTGGTCCTTGGCCCAGTTGATGAAGTCCCAGACGATGAGGAAGTAGCCCGAGAACCCCATCTTCTTGATGACGCCGAGCTCGAACTCGAGCCGCTCGCGGTAGCGGTCCTGGTCGACGGGGTGGCCGGCGCCGGCGGCCTCGTCGGCGCGCTTGGCGAAGCCCTCGCGCGCGACCTTCTCGACGAAGCTGTCGAGGTCGAAGCCCTCCGGGACCTTGTAGCGCGGCAAGTAGGTCTTGCCGAGCTCGATCTCCACGTTGCACATCTGGGCGATGCGCGCGGTGTTCTCGAGCGCCTCGGGCAGGTCGTGGAAGTGCTCGGCCATCTCGGCCGGGCTCTTGATGTAGTAGGCGTCGACCTCGTGGCGCAGCCGCTTCTTGTCCTCCAGGGTGCGGCCCTGCTGCAGCGCCAGCAGCACCTCGTGCGCCTTCGCGTCGGCGCGCTCGACGTAGTGACAGTCGTTCGTCGCGACGAGCGGGATGTCGAGGTCGCGGCCGATCGTCCGGTAGGCGTCGTTGACCTGCTCCTGCTCGTCGAGCCCGTTGGACTGGACCTCGAGGAAGAAGCAGCCGGGATCGAAGAGATCCCGGTACTCCCGCGCGACCTCCTTGGCGGCCTCGACGCCGCGCTTGAGCACCGCCTGCGCGATCTCGCCGCCGAGACAGGCGCTCATGCCGATGAGGCCACCCTGGCGCCCGGCGAGGAGCTTCTTGTCGAGGCGGGGGCTGTAGTAGAAGCCCTCGATGTTCGCCATCGAGTTGAGGTAGCAGAGGTTCTTGTAGCCCTCGTTGGTCCGGGCGAGGAGGATGAGGTGGTAGGCCTGGCGCTTCGTCCGGTCGAAGCGGTCGTCGCAGATGTAGCTCTCGCAGCCGATGATCGGCTTGATGCCGGCCGCCTTGGCCTGCTTGTAGAAGTCGACGATGCCAAAGAGGTAGCCGTGGTCGGTCAGCGCCACCGCCTTCATCCCGTGCTGCTTCAGCTTCGGGAAGAGGTCCGGCAGCCGGATCATCCCGTCGAGCAGGGAGTAGGACGAGTGCAGGTGCAGGTGCGTGAACTCCATCCTCATGCCCTCCAGCGGACGCGCCGTGCGCTGCGCGTCTGTTCTCTAGCACGCCTCGTGGCCGGCGGCATAGCCTGAAGCGGCGGGCCGGCCGCGGCCCGGCGCCCTGCCCCTGCGCGCCGGAAATTCCGCCTTCGCGCGCATTTTCTCCCCCGGCCCCACTTCTAGGGCGGAGGCGAGTGGGATATAGTGGAACCATGGACGTGGGCTCGCCCACACAGATAACCGCGGGGGCTGGGTGGGCTGCACGCCTCGGCCTGGCCCTGGCGCTGGCGCTCCTCGCCAGCGCGTGCGGGGCCACGGCCGCCACCCCGGCGACCGACGGCGGGCCGACCCAGGGCACCGACCGCATGGACCCCAGCGGCAGCGGCGCGGTGATCGGTCTCAAGTTCGGTGCCAGCGCGATGCTCTCGGTCCGCGTCGTCGACGCGAGCGGCACGGCCCGGGCCGGCGTGCGTGTGGACTTCTCGCTCGCCGGCGAAGCGGGCGGCTCGGCGCTCGGCGCGGGCACCAGCCACACCGACGAGAGCGGCGAGGCCGGGGTCACGGTGCGCGCCGGCCACCGCGAGGCGAGCTTCGAGGTCCACGCGAGCGCGGCCGGCGTCCCGAAGGTCATCTTCATCGTCTCGGTCAGCGAGCTCGACTTCGCCGATCTCAGCGTGCGGGCGAGCGTCCCCGCGGAGCTGGCCTCGCCGCCGAGCAAGGTCGTGATCCGCCTGTACGACAACTACGCCTGCGCCGACCTCCCCGCGAGCGCACCGCCGCCGGCGCCGCCGCCGCGCACCATCGGCGCGGCCCTCGACGAGACCGTGAGCTTCGCGACGCTCCTGCCGTCCCGCGCCTACGCGGTGCTGATCGTACCGGCCGCGGGCGCCGCCGGCGCCGCCGGGTGCGTCGACGTGCTGCCGGGCCGGCTCGCGGCCGGCGCGACGACGCTCGTGCTCATCCCGCTGCACCTGCCGGCGCCCGCGCTGGCCTCGCGCTACGCGCTCGTCACGCGCGTGCCGCTCGCGAGCGTCCCCGAGCTGGCGCGGCCGCTGGGCCCCCTCTCCTGCCCGAACGCGCCCGGCGAGCTGATCCTCGACTGCCTCATCGACGCCGCGAGCCTCGCGGACGATCCCGACGGCATCGACTGTGTACCGTCGCTGGCGGACCGCGCCGACGCGCTAGGCGCGCTGCTGACCGCGCACCGCGCCGACGTCGTGAACGGCTGCCGGGGCGACGCGGCCGACAGCGGGCTCGACGCGCTCGTGCGTACGCAGCTCGCGGCGGCCTCCCCCGCCCTCGCCCACGCGCTCACGGAGCTCGGCCGCGCCGCGGTGATCGCCGCCGCCCTCGGCGAGCTGCGGCTCGGCTCGGAGCTGACGGTGCTGCCGGCGGGCGCCGCGGACCGCTTCGTCGGGCGCCACACGCTGCTGACGGCCAGCATCGGCGATCCCGCGGGCCTGGCGTTCGACATCGACCTCGCCGCCGCGGACCTGCCGCAGCGCGCAGCCGACGGCGTCCCGCTCCTCGTCGGCGCCGACGGCACGTTGAGCGTCGGCGCGCACGGCCTGTCGCTGCGCTTCGGCACCCTCGCGCGCCGGGCCCTCGCGAAGCTCGTGCTCGAGCCGAACGGCCTCCCGGCCGACTCGCAGGAGCTGCTGGACGCCCTCCTCGCCGCCTTCACCGGCGGCGCCGGCGATCCGTGCCCGGCGCTCGGTCTGCTCGTCTGCACCGCCGTGGGCCTCGACCCGCAGTGCCTCGGCTCGCGCTGCGCGGCGGCCCTCGCCGCGGCGCCGCGGTTCCTCGATGCGCCGCTCGCCCGCTTCGACGGCGGCGCCGATCTGACGCTGGCCGGCAAGGCCGCGCCGCAGGGCGAGGCGAGCGGTCAGTTCTTGACCGGCGGCTCGTGGAGCGTGGCCCTCGGGCCGGAGAGCCACGCCGTGACGGTGGCCGGTACGTTCAGCGGCGGGCCCGTGCCGACGCCGCTTCGCGCGTGTGTTCCCGGGGGGGAGGGAGCCAGGACCAATCGTGAGCGCTGACGAGCGACGCAAGCACACGCGGTACCCGTCCCAGCTCCGGTGCTGGCTGCGCGGCCCGGCGCGCCAGGTCTACGTGCGGCTGCGCGACATCAGCCGGGGCGGGCTCGGCCTGCGCGCGCCGACGACGTTCCCGCGCGGCGAGGTGGCCGAGGTGCTCGTGGAGGATCCGCGCCGGGGCGTCGCGCTGCGCGCCCGCGGCGAGGTCGTCTGGACCCACCCCGACCCCGACCACCCCGACCACACGGGCACGGGGATCCGGTTTCTCGAGGTGACCGAGGGGCTCGAGCTGCTGCCGGCGGGGGAGGCGAGCGAGGCGTAGAAGCGCAGCCTGCCCGTCTACGTCGACGGAAATCAGCGCGGCGCCGGCGCGAGCAACGGGCGGGCGGTCCTCGGCGCGCGCAGCAGCGGGAGCGGCGGCACGATGCCGCTCAGGCGCGGCTCCAAGCGCAGCGGCGCCGCCGGGGCGAGGCGCGGCGCCCGATGGGACGGCGCGAGCGGGGGGGCCGCCAGGCGCGAGCCCGCCGGCGGCGGGGGCGGCGCCTTCGGCTGCGGCGCGGGCTTCGTCGGCGCGGGTCGTGGCGGCGCCGGGAGCGGGGTGACCCGGAGGTTGACGCCGGGCGCCCTCCCCTCGTACCCTCGCGGGGCCGTGCGCCACCGCCCCCGCATCCTCATCGTCGATGACGAGCCGAACATGTGCCGCACCCTCGCGATCACGCTCAGCGAGGACGAGCGCTACCAGGTCACGACGGCGCTCTCCGCCAAGGAGGCGCTCGCGAAGCTCACCCCCGACACCGACCTGGTCCTGACGGACCTCTCGATGCCGGGCATGGACGGCCTCGAGCTGATGCGCCGCGTGAAGCAGAGCTCGCGCGACACGCAGGTCATCATGATGACCGCCTACTCGACGGTGCAGTCGGCCGTCGAGGCGATGCGGCTCGGCGCCCACGAGTACCTCATCAAGCCCTTCTCGGGCGACGAGCTGATCGAGTCCATCGAGGGCGCGCTCAAGCAGAACCGGGCCGCCCGCGACGCGCGCCGCGCCCGCACGCTGCGCGGCGAGAACCGCTGCGGCGAGCTCGTCGGCGCGAGCGAGCCGATGCAGCGGCTCTTCCACCTGGTCGAGCGCGCCGCCGAGACCGACTCGACGGTGCTCATCACCGGCGAGAGCGGCACCGGCAAGGAGCTCGTCGCCCGCGCCATCCACTACGGCGGGCGCCGCGCCGACGCCGGGTTCGTGGTCGTGAACTGCGCCGCGCTCGCGCCGACGCTCCTCGAGAGCGAGCTCTTCGGTCACGAGAAGGGCGCGTTCACCGGCGCCATCAAGCTCAAGATCGGCCGCCTCGAGCAGGCCCACGGCGGCACCATCTTCCTCGACGAGATCGCCGAGCTCACGCCGGCGCTGCAGACGAAGCTCCTGCGGGCCTTGCAGGAGCGCACCTTCGAGCGCGTCGGGGGCAACGAGCCGATCACCGTCGACATCCGCGTCGTCGCCGCCACCAACCGCGACCTCGAGCAGGCCATCGCGAGCGGCGCGTTCCGCGAGGACCTCTACTACCGCCTGAACGTGATCACCATCCACGCGCCGCCCCTGCGCGAGCGGCTCGACGACGTGCCGCTGCTGTGCGAGGTGATCCTCGCCGACAAGGCGGCCGAGCGCGGGGTCGCGCCCAAGGGGCTCGCCCCCGAGGCGCTCGCGGCGCTCAAGGGCTACCCCTTCCCGGGGAACGTGCGCGAGCTCGAGAACATCCTCGAGCGCGCGATGGTGCTCTCCGACGGCGCCGTGATCCTGCCGACCGACCTGCCGCCGCTCCAGCGCAAGGCGCGCGCGAACCTCGAGCAGTTCGTCACCCAGGTCCGGGGCGGCTGGGGCGAGCTGCACGAGGCCTTCCGCGATCTCGAGCGCCAGCTCATCGAGCGCGCGATCACCGAGCTCGGCGATCGGCCGAACGACGAGATCGCGCGCCTGCTCGGCACGAGCCGCCGGGTGCTCGAGCTGCGACTGTCGGAGTACGGGATCTCGAAGCGGCGGAGCTGACCCGCGCGGGACGCGGGGAGCTGACTCGCGCGGGACGCGCGGGGTGGGGGCGGAGCTGACTCGCGCGGGGCGCGCGCGGAGAGGGGGAGGCTCGACGGGCGCAGCCCGGCGAGGGGGGGCGGGCAGAGCCCCCCCCTTGAAGACATCGCGCGCCTGCTCGGCACGAGCCGGCGGGTGCTCGAGCTGCGGCTGTCGGAGTACGGGATCTCGAAGCGGCGGAGCTAGCACCTCGGCCGGGTCACGCGCCGAGGACCTCGCTCACGGTGATGATGAGGTCGGGAGCGCACGCGGGGTGCAGCTCCTGCCCGGGCGCCACCGTGAGCGCGCTGCGGTACCGCCCCGACGGGGACGGGTCGCGGTACACCTCGACGCAGCGCTCGGCGAGGTTGACGATCCAGTACTCCGGGATCCCGGCGGCGGCGTACATCGGGGATTTCACGTCGCGGTCCTTCTCGACCGAGTCGCTCGCCACCTCGATAACCAGCGCGGCCGTGCGCGGATGCGTCTCGCCCGCCTCCGCCTCGGCCAGCGTGACCACGGCGACGTCGGGCTCGGGCTCGGTCTCGTCCGAGAGCGTGAGCGGCAACTGGCACCGGACGACGTACTCGTCACCGAGCGCGCGCACGAGCAGGTGGGTGAGACGCTGGATGGCGCGGGCGTGCGCGAGGCCGCGCGGGCTCATGCGGACGAGAACCCCCCCGAGCAGCTCGAGCCGCTCATCTTCGTCGATCACTCCGGCCGCGATCATCCGGTGGTACTCGCTGACGCGCAGCAGACGGCGAGCCTCGGGCGGTATCGACGCGACGTTCACGGATCGACCATAGCGCCCGCCGCGTAGCGCGGCAAGCGCGTCGCCGTGAGCGAGCCCCGGATCGCGAGTGGGTGTTTGAGCGGTGGGGGAGAGTGCGGGCCCGCGCCGCGGCCCCCGGGCCGAGCGGCTACTCCTCGGAGGGCTCGTCGGCGGCCGGCTCGGCGGCCTCGGTCGCCTCGGCGGCCTTGGTCTCCTTCACGGCCTTGGGGGCGGGCTCCTTGCGCTCGCGCTTCTTCACCGGCGCCGCCGTCGACGCCGAGGCGCGCTCCTCGCGCAGCCGGAGGCGCCGGCGGGCGATGCGCGCGTGGTACTTCCGCTGTCCGATCTTCTGGCGCATCTTCTTCGAGCGCCGATTGTCGTTCCTGCCCATGGGGGAGAGCCTCCGAACTTTCACGAAAAGTGCACGGCTACTCTATGGATGTGCGGCCGGATGTCAAGGCGCGCGTGTCCCGCCGCTCTGGTTCGTCCCGCCCGCGCTCGCCGCCGCCGGCCGGTGTACAACCTGCTTGAAAAAGATATACATCCCTGGTAACAAACCCGCGAACCCGATCATCGAGTCGACTAACGCGGGCCGGACAGCGGCCCCTAATTGGAGGTTCTGACATGGCGCGCAAGAAGATCGCCCTCATCGGGGCGGGCAACATCGGCGGTGAGCTGGCGGCCCAGATCGCTCGGCGCGAGCTCGGCGACGTCGTCCTCTTCGACATCCCCGAGAAGGAGGGCGTCGCGAAGGGCAAGGCGCTCGACATCATGCAGGAGGGCGGGGTCTGGGGCTTCGACTGCAACGTCATCGGCACCTCCAAGTGGGAGGACTGCGCCGGCGCCAACGTCCTCATCATCACCGCCGGCGTGCCGCGCAAGCCGGGCCAGTCTCGCGACGACCTCATCGGCATCAACCTGCCGATCATGCGCACCGTCGCCGAGAACGCGAAGAAGTACTGCCCCGAGGCCGGCGCGATCATCATCTCGAACCCGCTCGACGTCATGGTCTACGCGTTCAAGACGACCACCGGCTGGCCCCGCGACCGCGTGCTCGGCATGGCCGGCATCCTCGACACCGCGCGCTTCAGCTACTTCATCGCCGAGGCGGCGGGCGTGTCCACGAAGGACGTCCGCACCATGGTCCTCGGCGGCCACGGCGACCAGATGGTCCCGCTGACCTCCTTCTGCACCATCAACGGCGTGCCCGTCAGCGAGTTCCTGCCCAGGGAGAAGCTCGACGCCATCGTCAAGCGCACCGCCGGCGGCGGCGGCGAGATCGTCAAGCTGATGGGCACCTCGGCCTGGATGGCCCCGGCCGCGGCCGCGATCCAGATGGTCGAGGCGATCTTCCACGACTCGCGCCGCATGATCCCCTGCTCGGTCGAGCTCCAGAAGGAGTTCGGCGGCGGCTACGAGGGTCTCTTCCTCGGCGTGCCCTGCGTCCTCGGCAAGAACGGCCTCGAGAAGATCGTCGAGCTGCCCCTCTCCGCCGCCGAGAAGGAGCTCATGGACAAGAGCGCCAAGGCGGTCAAGGAAGTCGTCGACGTCGCGAAGAAGATGGTGTAAGACCGGTCCCGCAGCTTCCCCACGGTACGTCAGTGAAGGGGGGCCCCCCCGAGCGGGGAGCCCCCTTTCAAATAAACGGGAGGACCACCGTGAAGATCCACGAGCATCAGGGCAAGGACATACTGCGGCGCTACGGCGTCGCGGTGCCGCAGGGCCGCGCGGCCTTCACCGTCGAGGAGGCCGACGCGGCCATCGACGCCGTGATGAAGGAGACCGGCAGCGAGGTCGTCGTCGTCAAGGCGCAGATCCACGCCGGCGGCCGCGGCAAGGGCGGCGGCGTGAGGGTGTGCAAGGGCAAGGACAAGGCCCGCGAGGCCGCGCGCGCGCTGATGGGCATGAAGCTCGTGACCCACCAGACCGGGCCCGAGGGCAAGATCGTCAAGCGCCTGCTCGTCGAGCAGGGGCTCGACATCGCCCGCGAGCTGTACGTCGGTATGGCGATCGACCGCCAGAGCGGCCGGGCCGTGCTGATGGCCTCGACCGAGGGCGGCATGGAGATCGAGGAGGTCGCCGCGAAATCGCCCGAGAAGATCCTCAAGGAGGCGATCGACCCCGCCGTCGGCCTCACGCCGTTCCAGGCGCGCAAGCTGGCCTACGGCCTCGGCCTGACCGGCGACGCCGCCAAGAACGGCGTCGGGTTCCTGCTCTCGCTGGCGCGCTGCTTCCACGAGATGGACTGCTCCATCGCCGAGATCAACCCGCTCGTCGTGACGAAGCAGGGCGCGGTCCTCGCCCTCGACGCGAAGATCAACTTCGACGACAACGCCCTCTTCCGCCACAAGGACGTCCTCGAGCTGCGCGACCTCAACGAGGAGGACCCGTCGGAGGTCGAGGCCAAGAAGTACGATCTCTCCTACATCAAGCTCGACGGCAGCATCGGCTGCATGGTGAACGGCGCCGGCCTCGCCATGGCCACGATGGACATCTGCAAGCACTACGGCGGCACGCCGGCCAACTTCCTCGATGTCGGCGGCGGCGCGAAGACCGACCAGGTGTGCGCGGCCTTCAAGATCATCACCTCCGACCCGCACGTGAAGGCCATCTTCGTCAACATCTTCGGCGGGATCATGCGCTGCGACACCGTCGCCCAGGGCATCGTGGAGGCGGTCAAGCAGGTGGGGCTGAAGGTGCCCCTCGTCGTGCGCCTCGAGGGCACGAACGTCGAGATCGGCCGCAAGATCCTCTCCGACTCCGGGCTGCGCATCATCGCGGCCACCGACATGGCGGACGGCGCGCGCAAGGCCGTGGAGCAGGCGAAATGAGCGTACTGGTCGGCAAGAACACGAGGCTCCTGATCCAGGGCATCACCGGCAGCGTGGGCGCGTTCCACGGCCGCCAGATGATCGAGTACGGCACCCAGGTCGTCGCCGGTACGTCGCCCGGCAAGGGCGGGACCAAGGCCGAGGGCGTGCCGGTCTTCGACACCGTGGCGCAGGCCATCGCGGCCACCGGCTGCAACGCCAGCGTCATCTACGTGCCGCCGGCCGGCGCCGCCGACGCCATCATGGAGTGCGCCGAGGCCGGGCTGCCGCTGTGCGTCTGCATCACCGAGGGCGTGCCGACGCTCGACATGGTGAAGGTGAAGCGCTACCTCGACGGCAAGTCGATGACCCTCATCGGCCCGAACTGCCCCGGGATCATCACCCCCGGCGAGTGCAAGATCGGCATCATGCCGGGCTACATCCACAAGCCCGGCAAGGTCGGCGTCGTCAGCCGCTCCGGCACGCTCACCTACGAGGCCGTCGACCAGCTCACCCGCCTCGGGATCGGCCAGTCGACCTGCATCGGCATCGGCGGCGACCCGGTGAAGGGCCTCGACCACATCGACGTGGTCCGGCTCTTCAACGAGGACCCCGGCACCGAGGCGATCATCATGATCGGCGAGATCGGCGGCAACTCCGAGGAGATCGCGGCCGACTACATCAAGCACAACGTGAAGAAGCCCACCGTCGGCTTCATCTGCGGCCAGACCGCCCCGCCCGGGAAGCGCATGGGCCACGCCGGCGCCATCATCGCCGGCGGCAAGGGCACGGCCAAGGAGAAGATCGCGGCCCTCGAGGCCGCCGGCGTCAAGATGGCCAAGACGCCCGCCGAGATCGGCAAGACGCTGGCTTCGATCCTCTGACCCCTAACCCTGAGCGCCACCCTGTAGGTTGTGGACAACACCTGTGGTCCCGCGACCACGGCTCCGGAGGACCCATGCTCGAGCGCACCCTCGCCATGATCAAGCCCGACGCCGTCGCCAAGGGCGCCGTCGGCCCGATCATCACGATGATGGAGGAAGGCGGCCTCAAGGTCGTCGCCCTCAAGATGACGCGGCTCACGCACGCCCAGGCCGAGGCCTTCTACCTCGTGCACCGCGAGCGGCCGTTCTACAAGGACCTGTGCAATTTCATGAGCTCCGGCCCGATCGTCGCCCTCGTGCTCGAGGGTGAGAACGCGATCAAGCGCTACCGCGAGCTCATGGGCGCCACGGATTCGCGCAAGGCCGTGCCCGGCACGATCCGGCACAAGTGTGGCACCGACAACGAGAAGAACGCGGTCCACGGCTCCGACGCCCCCGAGACGGCAACCGTCGAGATCTGCTTCCATTTCAGCGACGCCGAGCTCCGCGCCCTGGCCGGCTGACCCGCCCCCGTCCGCCCCGTTTCCCGTACCCGCCCGCGATTCCGCCCGGCGGGGGGGGCTCCGGCCGCCTCCGGCAGAAATTACTTGCAGAGATACACCCTCGAGCGGAGTCTTAAGAGAGTAGGAGTGGTGTTTGGACAGCTGGCACACAGTGTGCTTGCTCGTGGTGTCGGGCGTTGATGGCGGGTGATGCATGAAGCGACTCATCCAGGTCCTGTTCGCAGTCACGGTCGTCGCCGCGATCCCGCTCGCGGGGTGCGGCCTCGTGCAGGCCGCCGGCGGCGTGCTCGCGGGCGGCGGCGGCGTGCTGCTGGTGCTCATCGCGGCGGTCGCCGTGAGCGGCCGGGCGGCGACCGCGCCGGCCCGCGCGGCCTTCGCCGCGGACGACGAGGCCGAGGTCGTCGCGGCGGCCCCGGCGCCCGCCCCCGCCCCCGCGCCGGCGCCCGTGGCCGTGGAGCTGCCGGCGGTCGCGGTCGTGGCCGCGCCGGCCGAGGCGCAGGGCACCAACGGCAGCGGCAACGGCAACGGCAAGAGCCAGCCGGCCAGCGGCAAGAAGAAGGGCAAGAAGGGGAAGGCGGCCAAGGCGGCGGCGGCGGCCAAGCCCGTCGTCGCGGCCAAGCCCGCCGCCACCGTCGTGGTGCCGCCCAAGACGGTCATCGTCACGCCGCCGGCCCCGGCCCCCGCCCCCGCCCCCGCGGAGGAGCCCGCCGCACCGGCCGGCGACTTCGCGTCGCACGAGCTCGCGTTCTTCGACGAGGGCGAGACGCTGCACGAGAAGACGAACTACGACTCGGGCATCCACCGCTTCGACTCCGGCATTCACCGCATGAACTGACGCGGCTCTCCGTCGGAGCTGACCCGCCCCACCGTCGGTGAGACTGCCACTCCCGACGACGCCTCGCCATCGAACCAGCAGATCGTTCAGGAGGGTGACGACCCCGACGGGCGCGTGCGCCGCGACGGAGGGGAGCAGTCCCAGGGCCGGGAGAGGACCCTGGTGGAGGACCGGATGAAGGTGCTTGAGTTCGCGATCGACAACCGGGCGTTGCTCGAGGCCGATGGCCACTCGAAGCGCTGGCACGCGCGGGTCGGGGAGCACGTGGAGCGGCTGGACGTGCTGGTCGAGGAGCGGGAGCGCCGCGGCCTCCCGCCCAGGCAGCTCACGCCGACGGTGCGCATCATCCCGGTCTACACGCCGCACCCCCTGCTCTACAGCGCGCTGGCCCTGCGCCGCGGCCTCGCCGAGCACCGGCGCCACGGCTACGACCTCGCCACGACGGAGGATCCCTTCCGGCCCGGCCTGGCCGCCGTGCTCTTCAAGCGGCGGACCGGCGTGCCGATCAGCGTCGAGTACCACACCGACGCCTTCTTCAACCCCGCGTGGCTCCGCGAGCGCCCCGCCATCAACCGCGTCTACGACCGCCTCGGGCGGCTGGTCATCGGCGCCGCCGACTCGGTGCGCGTCGTGAACCGCAAGAACCTGCGCGACATCCTCGCCGTCTGCCGCGACGGCACGCTGGTCGAGAGCATCCCGGTCCCGTCGGCGTTCTACGACCCCGCCCGCGACGGCGCGCGGGCCGCGAGGCTCCGGCGCGCTCTCGGCCTCGCGGCCGAGGACGTGCTCGTGCTCTTCGTCGGCCGCCTCGCGCCGGTCAAGCGGGTCGACGAGCTGCTGCGCGTCTTCGCGGACCTGCGCGACGTCCACCGCCAGGCCCACCTGCTGCTCGTCGGCGGTGGGCCCCAGAGCAGCGAGCTGCAGGACCTCGCGCGCCACCTCGGCCACGAGCGCATCACCTTCGCCGGCTACGTCCCCGAGCACGAGGTGTTCCCGTACTACGGCGCGGCCAACATCTTCGTCAACCCGGCCCACGTCGAGCCCTACGGCCGCGTCTACATCGAGGCGATGTCGGCCGAGCTGCCGGTCGTCACGACCCGCGGCGCCGGCGCCGTCGAGGACGGCCTGTGCGTCGCCGGGGAGAACGCGCTCGTGGTGCCCCCCGGCGACCTCGAGGCCTTCGGCCAGGCGCTGAGCCGGCTCATCGACGACCCGCGCCTGCGCGCCGCCCTCGGCCGCCGGGGCCGCGAGTGGGCGCGCGACAAGCTCGACTACGAGCAGAGCCTGCGCCGCATGCGCGCGTTCTGGGACCGCACGATCGCGGCGGCGCGCGCGCCGCGGCTCGAGCTGCCGCCGCACCTCGAGGAGGCGCCGGAGTCGGCGGGGTAGCCGCGGGCGCGGGCGGCGGCGCCCGGCACTTCCGCCAGGGGAAGTGCCCGCGGGGCGCGGCCGGCACTTCCGCCAGGGGAAGTGCCCCGGCGCGGGCCGTCACTTCCGCCAGCGGAAGTGCCCGGGGGCACCCGTCACTTCCGCCAGGGGAAGTGCCCGGGCGCGGGCCGTCACACGGGGCTCGTGCCAGCTCCGTCCGCCGCCGCTCGTACCCCGTGCCCTGCCGGAGGTGGGCCCGGGGCGAGTTGCGCCCGCGACCGCCGCGCAGCGATGGTGTAGGCGACGTGCTCCGCGCCGCGCTGCCGTGCCGGCTGGCGAACGCAGCCCGGTGAGCGGCGGTGGCTCGTCCACCAACTCCCCCGCCGTGATACCTTCGTCACGGCCCGGCGTTCGCGCAGGTGCGAGCGCGGAGGATGATCCAAGGCATGACCGAACGCTTCGCCGAGCTCTTTCTGGATCACGTCGCGACCGGGTGGGACCGGCAGATGCTGCTGAGCGAGCTGCTCGATGAGCACGAGTGGAAGCTCGACCTGGAGTCAGGGCGGATCGCCTTCAGTTCGGGCGGGACCCTCTGCCGCAAGGAGTGGACCTTCGCGGTCGAGGTGCTCGGAACGGAGTCGGACACCTCCGAGACCTGGCGCTGGTCCTGGGCCAACCCGGGCGGCATTCCGGACCAGCTCACTCTGGCGTCGCGACGACTGCAGGCGTTGGGCACCGAGCAGGGGATTCCGGAGTTGGCGGAACCAGTGCTCGCGCTCTGCGACGTGACCGGGCACGAGCTCGCCCTGTGCGCGACCAGCCTCCTGGGAGCGGACGCCTACTACCGTGGGCCTCACGGCGGCGGTGCAGTGTACGTGCTGATCCGCGACGGCGCGTTTCCACCCCCCGCCGTGGCTCCGGTGGTTCGGCTCGCGCGCCACTTTCCGAGCCTCCTGGCCACCTTCGATCTGACGGACCATCGCAGAGCGTTGCGCGGGTTCCTCCGCGCCAACGGGATCCCGTCGGTCGAACGCGAGCCCCGGACGCTGGAGGTGCAGACGCCGGGGCACGTCCTCGTGGCGGCCTTTGACGATGCCAACAGGCTCGCCGACCTCGTCCTCAGGCCGGGCCTCGCGCCGTAGCCCCATCCCCCGTCCCGCTCGCCTTCACGCCCCTCTCGCGCCATGCTAGCTTCCGCGCGGGCGGCCGGGACTGGCCGCGGCGCAGCGCATCAAAGGAGAGCTGATGGCCCAGGGGCGTGGAGCGGAGTTTCTGGAGCGGCTCGCGGAGTCGGTGCTGGTCGCCGACGGCGCGATGGGCACGATGCTGTACTCCAAGGGCGTCTACATCAACCGCTGCTTCGACGAGCTGAACCTGTCGTCGCCGGACCTCGTGAAGGAGGTCCATCGGGACTACCTCGCCGCGGGCGCGGAGCTCATCGAGACCAACACCTTCGGCGCGAACCGCTTCAAGCTGGCGCCCTTCGGCCTCGAGGCGAAGGTGCGGGACGTCAACCGGCGCGGGGCCGAGATCGCTCGCGAGGTCGCGGGCACGCGCGCCTTCGTGGCCGGGTCGGTCGGGCCGCTCGGCCGGGCGCTCGACCCGCGCCGCCTGCAGCTGAACGAGCTGCGCGAGGCGTTCCGCGAGCAGATCGAGGGGCTGGTCGAGGGCGGCGTCGACGCCCTGTGCCTGGAGACCCAGAACAACACCGTCGAGATGCTGGTCGCGGTGCGCACCGCGCGGCAGGTCGCGCCGGAGGTGCCCATCATCGCCCTCGCGACCTTCGCCGAGGAGGGCCGCACCCTCGGCGGCGAGCCGCCCGAGCAGGTGGCGCTCTCGCTCGGCGAGCTCGTGGACGTCGTCGGCGCGAACTGCTCCGAGGGGCCGAGCGACATGCTCGAGACCATCGAGCGCTTCGCGACCGCGACCACGCGCAAGATCGCCGCGATGCCGAACGCCGGCTCGCCCAAGATCGTCGACAACCGCGTCGTCTACCTGACCTCGCCCGAGTACCTGGCCGAGTACGCGCGCCGCTTCCTCTTCGCCGGCGCCGGCATCGTCGGCGGCTGCTGCGGCACGACGCCCGCGCACATCCGCGCCATCCGCGCCATGGTGCGCGCGGTCAAGCCGCAGCGCACCCAGGTCCAGGCGCCGGCGACGGCCGCCGAGGCCGCGCCTCTGCCGCGCCCGGCGGTGCCGCGCGCGGAGAAGTCGCCCTTCGGCGCGAAGCTCGGGCAGAAGTTCGTCGTCTCCGTCGAGGTGAACCCGCCGCACGGCTACACCACCGCGAAGGTGCTCGAGCAGGCGCGGACCCTGCAACAGGCCGGGGTCGACGTGGTCAATATCCCCGATGGGCCGCGCGCGAGCGCGCGCATGAGCCCGATGTGCCTCGCCCAGCTCTTCCGGCAGGAGCTGGGCCTGGAGACCATCGTCCACTACACCTGCCGGGACCGGAACCTCCTCGGGATGCAGGCGGACCTGCTCGGCGCCTACGCGTTGGGCCAGAAGAACGTGCTCGCGATCACCGGCGACCCGCCGAAGCTCGGCGACTACCCGAACCTGACCGCCGTCTACGACGTGGACGCGGTCGGGCTCGTGCGCATCATCGCCGACCTGAACGCCGGCCGCGATCTCGCCGGCAGCGCGATGGCGGCGCCGACCTCGTACCTCATCGGCGTCGGCGCGAACCCCGGCGCGGTGGACTTCGACCGCGAGGTGGCCCGCTTCGCCCAGAAGGTCGAGGCCGGGGCCGAGTTCGTGATGACCCAGCCGGTCTACGACCCGCGGCTGCTCGAGCGCTTCGTCGCCGCCATCAAGGGCTTCCGCATCCCGGTGCTCGTCGGCATCCTGCCCCTCGCCAGCTCGCGCAACGCCGAGTTCCTGCACCACGAGGTGCCGGGGATGCAGATCCCCGAGGACGTCCGCGACCGCATGCGGCGGGCGCCGAGCGGCGACGCCGCCGCCGCCGAGGGCGTCGCCATCGCCCAGGAGGCGCTGCGGGCGACCCGCGGCATGGTCGAGGGCGTGTACGTGATGCCGCCGCTCGGCCGCGTCGCGTCCGCGCTCAAGGTGATCGAGGTGCTCGGGACATGACCGTGCTCCGCCCGCGCGAGCTGCTGCTCGAGGAGCTGCGCGACGCCCTCGTCGCCGCGGGCGAGCCCCGGTACCGCGCCGAGCAGCTCTTCCGCTGGACCCACCAGAAGGGCGCGACCAGCCTCGCCGAGATGACCGACGTCGGCCGGGCGGCGCGCGAGCGCCTCGCCGCCGCCGTCGACCTCACGCCGCTCCAGGTCGACCTCAGCCAGACGGCGCACGACGGCACGACCAAGCTCCGGCTCGTGACCGCCGACGGGCGCAAGGTCGAGTCCGTCCTCATCCCGGAAAGGGACCCTGGGAGGGTCCCTTTGACCTCCCGCGAAGAGTGCTGGCAGGCAAAGCCCGCCAGCACTCACGCGACTCCCGACGACGACAAGCTCACCCTGTGCATCTCCTCGCAGGTCGGGTGCGCCATCGGCTGCAAGTTCTGCGCGACGGCGACGCTCGGCCTCATGCGCAACCTCACGGCCGGCGAGATCGTCGATCAGGTGTACCGCGCCCGGGCGATCGCCGGGCGCCGCATCAGCCACCTCGTCTTCATGGGCATGGGCGAGCCCATGCACAACTACGACGGCGTGCTGCGGGCCATCCGCCTGCTGTGCGACGACCTCGGCCTGGGCTTCTCGACGCGCCGGATCACGGTCTCGACCTCGGGCCTCGTGCCCGGCATCGAGCGCCTCGGTCGCGAGCCCTTCCAGGTCAACCTCGCGGTGTCGCTCAACGCGACGACCGACGAGGTGCGCACGCGGCTCATGCCGATCAACAAGAAGTACCCGCTCGCCACGCTGCTCGGCGCGATCCGCGCCTACCCGCTCGCGCGGCGGCGGCGCGTGACGTTCGAGTACGTGCTCCTGGCCGGCGTCAACGACACCGACGCCGACGCGCGCCGGCTGGTGAAGCTGCTGCACGGCATCCCGGCCAAGGTGAACCTCATCCCCTGGAACCCGCACCCGACCCTGCCCTTCGCCCGGCCGGCGCGGGAGCACGTGCTGCACTTCCAGGCGGAGCTGAAGCGCCACGGCATCGGCGCGTACCTGCGCGAGACGCGCGGCGACGACATCGCCGCGGCGTGCGGTCAGCTCGTCGCGCAGGCGCCGCCGGCGGCGTAGTCCGCCGCCCACGGGCCGTGATATCGTACCGCGGATGCCCGCCCCTCGGCGCCCCCGCGTCCGCGCCTCTCGGCTCCCCTGGGCCCTCGCGGCCGGGCTCCTGCTCGCGTGCGCCCTGCCCCGGGCGGCCCGCGCGGATCTCGTCGAGCTCGAGTACCAGTTCCAGCTCCAGTCGACGCTCCTGTACTGCGACCACTGGTTCTCCGGGCACGACCCGGGGCCGTCGCTGCCCGACGCCCAGCGCAAGGCCATCCTGCTGCCGCCGGTCGTCCTGTGGCGCAACGCGCCCGGCGCGGCGCTGCACCTCGAGACCCGCCACTCGCAGTGGGACCTCGCCTACAACTTCGGCTACGACTGGTTCGCGCTCCAGAACCTCCCGCCGTCCCCGGGCGGCGCGCCGCGCTGGACCTCCGAGGGCTCGCTCAACTCCTACGAGAACCGCTTCGACGCCATCGGCCGCGTCGAGCTGGCCGAGCGGCGCAGCATCGTCGTGGTCGAGCGCTTCCTGCAGTCGGCGTTCAACCTCTTCTCGGTGCCGCCGCTGGCGCAGACCATGCCCCAGACCGTCGGCGAGTTCGACCTCACCGGCCTCACCTTCGTCGGCTCGACCACCCGGGCGATGCTCGAGCAGCGCTTCGCCAAGAACTGGGAGCTGCGGCCCGAGGTCGACGTCGAGGCCTTCAAGATCCTCGGCACCGTCCCCGCGGCGCTGGCGTCGGTGCTGGGGTCGCGCGGCCTCTTCACGCTGCAGTCGAGCCTCTTCCGCCACTCGGACCACGACGTGTTCGAGGCCAACGCGAGCTGGACGTACGTGGGCGTGAGCACCCCGCCCGACCTGCCCTCGCCCACGCCGGGCCAGCCGCCGATCTCGCAGGCGCAGTTCGGCCGCGACTACATGGTGCTGCACGGCTACGTCGGCTGGAGCCACCAGTTCGCGCGCTGGTTCGCGGCCCAGGCGCGGGTCGGCTACGCCGCGAACACGTTCGCGCACAGCGAGCCCGGCGACACGCTCTACCACGGCCTCATCGGGGGCTTACGGCTGCGCCTGCACGACGACTGGTGGGACGTCGTCCTCGAGTACGCCCGCGAGTTCGACACCTCGATCTGGGGCGCGTCGGTGATCCACGAGGACGTCGGCAGCCTCGAGCTGCGCCGCCGCCTGGGGGAGCACCTGATCCTCTGGGCGCACCTCACGATCAACCGGCGCAACGTGCGCGAGCCGAACGCCGACGCCGCGCTCGGCCCGCTCGGCGCGCCCATCGACCTGCCCCAGTTCATCACCTACGACACGGTCGGCACGACGTACCGCTTCACCGACCAGCTCGCGCTCGACGTCATGGTCACGTTCCGCAAGCAGTGGGGCGAGGGCGTCGCGCTGCCCTACCAGAAGTGGATCCCCGGCATCCAGGTCACCTACCTGTGGCCGCAGCGGACGGCGCCGCCGCTGCGCATGGACGACGCCGTGCGTCGCCTCACGCGCGAGCCGCTGGACGACGAGCGCCGCAGTGAGCACGAGCGCGGAGACCGCGACCGGCTCGAGCGGCTGCGCCAGCAGCAGCGGCCCCTGGAGCCGGGCGTCGGCACCGAGGCCCCGCCGCGGCCACGGGTGCCGACGGCGCCCGCGCGCTGGATGCAGCCGCAGGAGCGCCCGGAGGGTGCGCCGCCGCCCGAAGACCGGCCGCCGCCGCGGGACGAGCCGGCCTCCGCACGCTAACCCGCCGTACTCCATAGCTGGTCCACACCAGCAGCAGCCTGCATCCAACCCACCGGGGACTCAGGTGGGCAACGACCGCGCAACCAACGGGCGCAGGCGACCGGGGCGGGGACAGATCCGCCGGACGGCGGTGGCGCTCGTGCTCGTCGCCGCGGCCCTCGGCCCGGGGCTGTGGCCGCG
>DASXVK010000329.1:0-8621 GCA_036504295.1 Polyangia bacterium | reverse complement strand
GACTATGCCGCAACTCCGCGAGGGCTTTCTACTGGGGCGACCGCGCATCTCTGGCGCCTCAATTCAACGGGCGAACGCCGGGGTCTTTGCCCCTAAACAGGGTGCCATTGCCGCCCCGGCGAGCGATCTTGGACAAGAGTGATGGAGGCACTCACGGTCTTTGAGAACCTCCGCGGTCGACGAGCCTTGAAGCTGTCCAACGTACGTCTCGGCGTGATCGATACCGGCATCAATGCGGGCTGCGGGCAACCGGCCAAGCCTGAGTTCAACCTCAAGATCGTGCCAGTTCCGTACACCTCGAATCTGGGCGATCCCAACGGCCACGGGACGCAGGTCGCGAGCGTCATGGTCGCCGAGAACAACGGCGTTGGGATCAACGGGGTCGCCAGCCGTTTCCTGAACGCCGAGGCCAGCCAATCCCGCGACCGAGTGAGCCTTTGGGTCTTCCAGACTCCGCCTGGGGCTGTGGTGGAAGAAGACCCTTCCAAGCCGACAACGATGCGCGGCCTCGTCGGCTTTGACCAACTCGCGGCAGCTGGCGTTGACGTCGTCAACTATTCGTCGTCAGCGCGCGGTCTGACCCAGTACGCGGCGGAGCTGGGCCGCGAGGCATGGCACAGGGCCCTGCAGAAGTGGCCGAACACCCTGCTCGTGGTAGCCACCCCGGACGCGGCGGTTGAGGTGCCACGCAAGGGGCTTTGGTACCCCTCCGGGATGTCGGAGCCCAACCTGATTACGGTCAGCCAAACTACAAGTTGCCAACCGGGCCTCCCGACCCTCTGGTCAGATTCCGCTCGTGGCGCGGGCGTCGACATCTACGCTCCGGGGCAGAACATGTGGACCTTGGATGGCCTTGATTGCAGCTGGCATGCGGCGTCCGGATCCTCACTCGCCGCCCCCCTCGTGTCATCGCTCGCAGCGATTCTCAAGTCCGTGATGCCTTCACTGACGCCGGCTGAGATCAAGGCGCGTATCATCGCTGGGGCTGGCGGCACGGGGGACAGGAACGCGGCTGGCCAGCCTGACCCGAAGCCCAGGCTCCTCATCGGCGGGCCCCTGCTTCAGGCCTTGGTGGATCTCGGGAAGGCGCAGATCAACAACATCCTCGCTGCCGACGGCCACCGCGACTCCTCGGGCAAGCTGCAGCCGGATGGATTCGGATTCGCTGTGTCGCGTCTCTGCGACGGCGGCGTCGTCAACGAGATCATCGGGGCAGGAATCCAGTCGTTCCCCATCGACGAGTGCCGCAACACATCGATCCAGGCCCACATGATCGTCTTCGCCGCCACCAATGCGTCGACCACTCTAGGCGTCATGTGCCCTCAATGCGACTTCAACCTGAAGACCTTCCCCCTCGTCTGGGATCCATCCATTGCCGGGCCTGGCTCGGCGACACTCGATTTCGTCAGCGGGACCGGGCCGGGCCTCGTTCAGGGCACCAGTTGGGACGGCGGGCTGCGGTTCGCCTCCTGCCGCATCGATGCCCGCGAGCACGTGGACAAGGACCATCCCGACTTTGTCACCGTCATCGGCCGCTACGGTGGCACCATGCGGCTCTCACTGCCAGCGAGGGACGCTGCGGCAAACGGGACATTCGACATCTCCTTCAGGACCGGGATCCTGGATCCCGACGATCCCTTGTACGCCTACTTCGAGAAGGCCTGTGTGGGCGGTGTCCCGCGCGGCTACGGCTTGCCCTAGCGTTGCTGAGCGTGAGTCGCGCCATGCTGAGCGAATCTCGGGAAGACCGGTTTGCGGCGGCCTCGCCGGTGCGCGCCGTCTTGCTGAACACTACCGTCGTTCTCGTGGCGTCGGTGGCCCTGCTCGGAGGATGCCGCGCGGGCTCGCAGCCGTCGTCCTCCAGGGCCACCGCCGCGGGGCCGAGCGATGCCCGTAGGGCGGATGGCCCGGCGTCCGGCGAGCAGTCTCCGCCTGCTTTGCCGGCCTCCCAAGGCGGGTGGCTGTTCGGCGTGGGCTCGATCTATTCGTGCGGGTTCATCGACGCCACGGGACGCGAGGTCATCCCGCGGAGCCTGCGGGTTGAGAATTGCTTCATGAGCGGCTTTCCGCGCGGTGGACGTTTCAGCGTCAGGAGCGGCGGGCAGAGCGGGTACATTGACGATCGCGGACGTGTCGCGATTCCGGCGCGGTACTTCAGTGCCTCCGCTTTCCACGACGGACTGGCCCTGGTCCAGCAAGACTCGAGGTACGGATTCATCGACCCCACCGGCCGCGAGGTCATCCTGCTCCGGTACCGCGCCGCCTCCGACTTCAGCGAGGGCCTCGCAGCCGTCAACGCGGACGGCAGCCCGGCGGGATGGGGGTACATCAACACGCGCGGCGAACAGGTGATCGCGGCCGGGTACCGCAAGGCCGATGCCTTCGCGAACGGACTCGCGGTGGTGGAGACCGATTCCGGTCCGAGCGTCATCGATGCCCGCGGCAGGGCGGTGCTTGCCCCGACGGCGTTGCGGGGCTGGAATGCGCTCGACTCCTTCGCCGAGGGCTACCTGTCCGTCCTGCGGGCCGGAGACCCACCGTTCGTCAACCGGTGCGCTTTCATTGATCGAATTGGACGCCTCCTGCGGGTTGGCGGGGAGGCCTCCGCCTGCCAGGCGTTTTCCGAGGGGTTGGCCGCCGTGGGTCTCAAGGTCGGACGCGATCTGCGCTATGGCTTCACGGATCAGACCGGCCGACTAGTGATCGCGGCCAGGTTCGACAATGCCGATCGCTTCGCAGGCGGACTGGCGCCGGTGAAGATCGGCGGCCGCTGGGGCTTCATCGACCGACAGGGCCACATTGTGATACAGCCGCGGTTCCTAGACGCCGCGCCCTTCAGCCACAGTCTGGCGTGGGTCACTACGGAGACCGGGGAGCTCGGATATGTTGATGGGGAAGGGAGACTGGTATGGCCCCGCCCGATGTCGCCGCCCGTGGGCAGGCGACGCATTCCGGTAAGAACGCTCGCCCAGGGAAGCGCCGCGATGGGTGCGGGCCATCGGGAGTTGCGCGTGATTGAGTCTCGCCGCGACCTCGAGCAACTCTGGGACCGGCTATATCGCTGGTACCAGCCCCCTCGACCGGTCCCCGCCACGGATTTCGGCAGGTTCGACTACCTCCTAGCCGCGCAAGGCGAGAGGTCCGATCTGGCATGGGGCATCCGCATAACCGAGGTCGTGCGCGCAGATGCTCGGGCGCTGGTTCGGTTCGACGAGCTGGAACCCGTATTCGCCCGCGGAGCGCTGGCCATTCACCCGATGTCCGCGCGACCGTTTCACCTCGTCGAGGTCGAGAAGCAGCATGCGGCCTACGTGTTCGAGGGGCGCCTGCTCAATAGCGTCCCGCATGGCCACCGCTAAGCCACGGTGCGGTCTCCTCTGCTTTGACCCTCGCAGCCCCGTCACGGCATCAGCACGAGCGTCCCCGTTGTCCGGCCGGCCGACGCCGCGGCGAAGAGGCGGCCCCAGACTGGCGCGCGGACGCCCGCGCCCGCGCCCAGCCCGGGAGTGGCGCGTCGCGCCCGCCGTCACGCGGTCGGCGCCGTCGCCGCGGTCCGCGCCTCGGCGCCGAGGAAATCGAGCAGCAGCCGGTTCACCTGGTGCGGCCGCTCCTCGTGGACGAAGTGACCCGCGTCCTCGAGGACGTGGACGGTGCGCCGGGGTGCGAGGGGCGTAATCGCGGCGAGCACCTCGGGGCCGAGGGCCCGGTCGCGGGCGCCCCACACGATGAGCGTCGGGCAGGCGACCGGGTGCGCGCCGATCAGGGGATGGCGAATCGCCGCGCGGTAGTAGTTGATCGCCGCCGTGGCGGCGCCGGGCTCGTGGAGGGCCGCGTCGAAGAGGTTGAGCTCGTGCTCGGGGATCGCGTCCGGGTCCGCGAGGTTGGCGCGGAAGAGTTGCCGCATGAAGCCCTCCCGCAGCACCATCCGCTCGGGGAGCCGCGGGAGCTGGAAGAAGAAGATGTACCAGGAGCGCCCGATCTGGCGCGGGCTGAGGAACGCGCGCAGCATCGCGCCCTGGGCGGGGCCGTTCATGACGACCAGCCGCTCGACCAGCGCCGGGTACCGCGCGGCCGCGTGCCAGGCCACCGCCCCGCCCCAGTCGTGCCCGACCACCGTCGCCGGCCCGCCGCCGAGCGCGCGGATGAGGCCGGCGACGTCGGCCGCGAGCGCCTCGAGGCGGTAGGCGCCGACGCCGCGCGGCTTCTCGGAGCGGCCGTAGCCGCGCAGGTCGGGCGCGGCGGCGCGGAAGCCGGCCGCGGCGAGGGCCCCCATCTGGTGGCGCCACGAGAACCAGAACTCGGGGAAGCCGTGCAGCAGCAGGACCAGCGGGCCCTGTCCCTCGGTGACGACGTGCAGCCGCGCGCCGCCGGCGTCGATCATGTGGTGCTCGCGGTGCGCCATGGCGGGCCTCCCGCGCGCTCAGCCGTGCTCGGCGCGCAGCCGGCGGGCGGCCTCGACGAGCGCCACGAGCGCCGGGCGGACCTCCTCCCAGCGCCGCGTCTTGAGGCCGCAGTCCGGGTTCACCCAGAGCTGCTCCGGCGCGAGCACCTCGAGCGCCGTGCGCAGCAGCGCGAGCACCTCCTCCTGCGAGGGCACGCGCGGCGAGTGGATGTCGTAGACGCCGGGGCCGATGCCGTTCGGGTAGTGGTAGCGCCTGAACGCGCCCAGCAGCTCCATCGGCGACCGCGAGCTCTCGATCGAGATCACATCGGCGTCGAGGGCGGCGACGGCCTCGATGATGTCGTCGAGCTCCGAGTAGCACATGTGCGTGTGCACCTGGGTCTCGTCGCGCACCCCGCACGACGCGAGCCGGAACGACTTGACCGCCCAGCCCAGGTACGCGCCCCAGTCGGCGCGCCGCAGCGGCAGGCCCTCGCGGAAGGCGGGCTCGTCGATCTGGATCACCTTGATGCCCGCCGCCTCGAGGTCCCGCGCCTCGTCGCGGATCGCGAGCGCGAGCTGGAAGGCGGTGTCGGCCCGTGGCTGGTCGTCGCGCACGAAGGACCACTGCAGGATCGTGACCGGGCCCGTGAGCATGCCCTTCATCGGCCGCGTGGTCAGGGACTGGGCGTAGGTGATCCAGTCGACGCTCATCGGCGCCGGCCGCGCGACGTCGCCGAAGAGGATGGCGGGCTTCACGCAGCGCGAGCCGTAGCTCTGCACCCAGCCGTGCTCGGTCGTCGCGAAGCCGCGGAGCTGCGCGGCGAAGTACTCGACCATGTCGTTGCGCTCGAGCTCGCCGTGCACGAGGACGTCGAGCCCCGCCTCCTCCTGGAAGCGCACGGCGCTCGCGGTCTGCGCCTCGATGAAGCGGCGGTACTCGGCCGCGGAGCGGACGCCGGCGTTGCGCTCGGCGCGGACCGCGCGGACCTCGGCGGTCTGGGGGAAGGAGCCGATGGTCGTCGTCGGGAAGAGCGGCAGGCCGAGCCGCGCCCGCTGCCGCGCGAAGCGCTCGGCGTACGGCGCGCCGCGGCGGAACATCGCGTCGCCCACGCCGGTGAGGCGCTCCTGCACGGCGGCATCGTGGATCCGCGGGGAGCGCCGCTTCTCGGCCATCGCGGCGCGGTTCGCGTCGAGGGCCGGGAGCTCGCCCCGGGCCCCGGCGCCGGCGGCGCGCGCGAGGAGCCCGACCTCCTCGAGCTTCTGGTGCGCGAAGGCGAGCCAGCTCCGCAGCTCGGGGTCGAGCCTGGTCTCGACCTCGAGGTCGAGCGGCGCGTGGAGCAGCGAGCACGAGGGCGCCACCTGCAGCCGCTCGCCGCCGCGCGCCTCGACGGCGCGGTTGAGCAGGCCGAGGGCCCGCTCGAGGTCGGTGCGCCACACGTTGCGCCCGTCCACGAGGCCGAGCGAGAGCACGAGCTCGTCGGGCGCCTCGGTGAGCGCCGCCTCGAGCTGGCCGGGGCCGCGCACGAGGTCGAGGTGCACGCCGGCGACCGGCAGGTTGACGGCGAGGCCGAGGTTGTCGCGCAGATCGCCGAAGTACGTCGCCAGCATGAGGCCGAGGTCGGGCGCCGCGGCGCGCAGGTCGGCGTAGGCGTTCTTGTAGGCGGTGCGCGCGGCGTCGCCGAGGTCGAGGACGAGGCAGGGCTCGTCGAGCTGCACCCAGGCGGCGCCCTTGTCGCCCAGGAGCCGCAGCACCTGCCCGTACACCTCCACGAGCTGGGGCACCAGCGCGAGCGGGTCGAGCCCCGGCGTCTTCGACTTGGCGAGGAGCAGGAACGACACCGGACCGAGGAGGACCGGCCGCGTCGCGACGCCCAGCGCGCGCGCCTCGACCAACTCGTCGACGGGCTTGGTCGAGGCGAGGCGGAAGCGCTGGCCCGCCTCGAGCTCCGGGACGATGTAGTGGTAGTTCGTGTCGAACCACTTCGTCATCTCCATCGCCGCCGCGCCGGGGCGGCCGCCCTGGGCCTCGCGACCGCGGGCCATGGCGAAGTAGGTGGCGAGGTCCACGCGCTCGCCGCCGGAGCCGTAGCGCGCCGGGACCGCGCCCACCATCACGGCGGCGTCGAGGACGTGGTCGTACAGCGAGAAATCGTTCGACGGGATGGAGCCGAGGCCGAGCCGCTGCTGCAGCAGCCACGCCCGGCGGCGCAGGTCGGCGGCGGTCGCGAGGAGGCCGGCCTCGTCGCGCGTGCCCGCCCAGTACTCCTCGAGGGCCTTCTTCAGCTCCCGGTTCGCGCCGATCCGCGGAAAGCCCAGGTTCGCGCCGCCGATCATGCCAACCTCCCGTGCTCGCGACGGATCCGGTCGTTTCGTCGCACGGCTCGTTCGCCCCCGGCGCCGCCCCGTCGCCTCCTCTTAGATGGCGCCGCGCGAAGATGGCGTCAGGACGCGGCGTTGCGGCGTGGCTGCGTGTCCGAAGTGGCGGCCGCGGGCCGCGAGTGCGACGAGAGCGCGATCAGCACGGCCGCGCTGATGAGGACGTAGCCGGCGACCGTGCGGCCGTTCACCGCCTCGCCCCAGGCGAAGTACGCGACCGTGCCGGCGAAGAGCGGCTCCGACAGAGTGAGCGCCGACACCCGGCCCGCGTCGAGGTAGCGGAGCGCGTAGTTGAGGGAGGTGTGGCCGATCATCGTCGGCACGAGCGCGAGCAGGAGGAAGGCCAGCCAGGTGCGGCCGGTGAAGCCGTGCACCGGCGCGCCGAGGGCGCCGGCGCACGCGAACGCGCACAGGCCCGCGACGCCGTAGAGGGCGGTCACGTACACGCGGTTGTCGAGCGCCGGCCGCAGGCGCCGGCCGAGGAGGAAGTAGGCGGTGAAGAAGAGCGCGCACACCACCGCGAGGCCGTCGCCGACCAGGTGCTCGCGGCCGAAGCGCAGGTCCCCGGCCCCGATCACCGCCACGCCGGCGAGGCCGACGAGGACCGCGAGGAGCAGGCGCCGATCGAGGCGCTCGCCGAGGAAGACGTGGGCCGCCAGCGCCGTGGTGACCGGGTTGACGGAGAAGAAGATGGCGGCGTTCGCGACGGTGGTGTGCTGGACCGCCGCGATCCAGGTCACGAGGTGGCCGCCGAGCGCCGCGCCGGCGAGGACGAGCAGCAGGAGGTCCCGCCCGCGCAGCCTGGCGACCGCGCCGAGCCGCGCCCCCGCGAGCGGCGCGAGCAGCAGCGCCGACAGCACGAGGCGGTAGCCCGCGACCACGACGGGGTGGGCGTCGGCCAACCGGACGAGGTTGCCGGACTGGCTCGCCGCGATGAGCCCGACGGCGAGGAAGAGCGCGACGCTGCGCGGGACGGACACCGCGGGCGAGAGTAGCACGCCGCCGGCGGCGCGGCGGCGGCGCTACCCGGGGCAGAGCCCGTTGTTGCAGACCTTCTCGCTGCAGGTATTGCCGCAGGCCCCGCAGTTCTCGGGGTCGTGAAGGCCGTCGAGGCAGCGGCCGTCGCAGCAGAGACCCGGGGGCAGGCACGGGGCCCCGGCGCAACGGCAGGCCCCGTCGTCGCACGCCTGGCCCGGCGGACACTGCAGGGCGCAGCCGCCGCAGTTCGCGGGGTCGTGCAGCAGGTCCTGGCACCCGGTCCAGCAGCAGAACCGGTCCGCCGGGCACGGGCCTCCGTCGTTGCCCGTGCAGCCGCACGTTCCCTCCAGGCACTCCGGGGCGCGCTTCGGATCGCAGACGTGGCCGCAGGCGCCGCAGTTGCTTCGGTCGGTGAGCGGCCAGACGCACTCGCCGTCGCAGTACCGCCGCGGCGCGGACCCCGGGCACACATCGGCGGGCGCTGACGGCGCATCCGGCGGCGACTCAGCGTCCGCGCCCGCGTCGGGGCCCGTGGGCGGGGCGCGGCCGGTGCAGGCCGCGACCATGGCGGATAGCAGCGCCAGCACGACCAGGTCACGGGTGTGTCGCATCGCCCCCTTCATTGCCCGCCACCTCAGTGTACCACTCGTCCGGCCCGCCGGACGCGGCCGGAATCCGGACGGGGCTGGGCGACGTAAGAGCGCGTCTCGCGCCGTGGGGGACGTGGCACGTCCCTTGCTGCTAGACAGGAGACGTCAGCCGTTCGAGACGGCTTGACTCTGTACAGCAATATAGACATAAATATGTGCACATTCACGATCCGGTACGTCGAGGACGCCATCGCCGAGCTCGCGGCCATGCGCGTCTACGAGAGGCGGCGGAT
>DASXVK010000328.1:0-28063 GCA_036504295.1 Polyangia bacterium | reverse complement strand
CCGGTGAAGAAGAGCATCAGGTGCGCGTTCAGCTCCCGCACCCGCTCGCGCGGCAGGGTCATGGGGCGCACCGTGATCTCGCCGCTCGGGTCGAAGATGACGTGGTTGAACCCGCCGTACGCGGCCAGCACCTGGTCCTGCGACCCGACCGTCTCCTTGAGCACCGCCTGTTCGAGGTGAATGCTCTCCATCGCGAGCCGATGCCGATCGGGCATCTCACCGCGCAGGGCGTATAGGGCATGCAGGAGACCTACCGTGAACGCCGAGCTCGAGCCCATGCCGCTGCGCGCGGGCAGGTCGCCGTCGTGGTGGATCTCCACGCCGCGCTCGATCTTGAGGTACCGCAGGATCTCCCGCACCGCCGGGTGGGTGATCTCGTCAACGGTCTGGCAGTTCTCGATCTTCGAGTACACGACGCGGAGCCGGTGCTCGAAGAAGGGCGGCAGGTACCGGCAGGTCAGGTAGCAGTACTTGTCGATCGCGGTGGCCAGGACGGCGCCGCCATGGTCGCGGTACCAGGCCGGGTAGTCGCTCCCCCCGCCGAAGAATGAGATGCGGAACGGGGTCCTGCTGATGATCATACGGCTCCTTGATCAGCGGAGGACGCCGCCGCGGCGCCCCTGGCAGAAGTCCTCGAGGGGCGCACGCGCGGGGGGCACGAGCTCCGCCGGCAGCGCCTCCGGAGCGAAGTAGCCGAGCTCCAGGCTCTCGGGGCTCGGCGCGAGCGTGCCGGACTGGACTGCCGCTTCGACGATCACGTCGACGAGGTGAACGACGTTGTCGCGGTATGTGAGGATCCTCTCGGCGGGGTCCGAGTAGACGCCGAGGAGACGCGTGACGCTCACGACGAGGCCCGTCTCCTCGGCCACCTCGCGAACCGCCGCCTGCTCGGCCGACTCGCCCGGCTCGATCCGCCCTCCGGGCAGGCCCCAGAGCCCACAATCGCTGCGGCGCTCGAGGAGCAGGTGGCCGCGCTCGTCGGCGATGATGACGCCGACGCCCGCGCGCGTGCGGACGATCGCGTCCGGCGGCGGCGGGGTGAAGCGTACGGCCGGCCCGGGTGCCGACTCCGCCGCGGGGGCGTACAGCCGCCGCTCGACGAGGGCACAGAGGATGTGCTCGATGGCGGCGTGGGCCTCCTGCAGGTGCTGGCAGTCGTCGCTCGGCACCGTGATCGCGATCTCGCCGAGGCGCGCGAGCGGAGCGCCGGCCTTCGTGAGCGCGACCGTGCGCAACCCACGACCCTGCGCGGCCTCCACGGCGCGGAGCACGTTCGGGGACACGCCGCTCGTGCTGATGGCGAGGAGGACGTCGCCCCTCCGGCCGAGGGCCTCCACCTGACGGGCGAAGACCCCGTCGAAGCCGCAGTCGTTCGCGAAGGCGGTCAGGAACGAGGTGTCGGTCGTGAGCGCCATCGCCGGCAACGCCGGACGGTCGCGCGCGGCGCTCAGGCGGCCCACGAACTCCGCGGCCACGTGCTGCGCATCGGCCGCGCTACCGCCGTTGCCGCAGATGAGGAGCTTGCCGCCATTGGCGAACGCGGTCGCGATGACGTCGCCCGCCGTGACGACCGCGTCGAGCGAATCCGCGGCGAGGCGCTGCTTCAGCGCGGCGCTCGCGTACAGGTGCCGCCGCGCCAGAACGCGTCCCTGCGCGTTCGCCGTCGCCGTGCTCGCTCGCGACGGCGCCATCTCGGAGGCAATCAGGCGCGCCGCCGCCGCGAGATCGTCGACGATGTGGTCCGCCGCGGCCAGCGCGTCGGGGCCCGCGCTGGCGCCGTAGCCGGTGCGTACCAGGATCGTGCGCGCCCCGACCGCGCGCCCCAGCGCGAGGTCGCACACCTTGTCGCCGATTATGATGCAGTCTCGCGGGACGAACCCGAGTTCGCGCGCGGCGCGCTCGAGCAGCCCGGTGCGCGGCTTGCGGCAGCTGCATCCGTCCTCGGGGCGGTGCGGGCAGACGAAGATGCCGTCGAGCCGTGCGCCCTCCGCGGCGAGGGCGGAGCGCAGGCGCTCGTGGATCCGTTCGAGCGTGGGCTCGTCAAGGCCGCCGCGGCCGACGACGGACTGGTTCGTCACCGCGATCAGGCCCAGGTCCAGCGCCCCGAGGTCGCGCAGCGCCGCCGCGGCGCCGGGGATGAGCTCCACCCCGGCGGGGTCGCTGAGATGGTGCCGCTCGACGATGATGGTTCCGTCGCGATCCAGGACCACGAAGCGGCGCGGGTTCACTCAGCCCTCCTCGGCCAGCAGCGTGGTGGCGCTCGCGTACGACTCGGGGGTCCCGATGTCGACGAAGCGGCCACGCGTCACGTACCCGCGGAGGCGCCCGTCGCACCACGCCGGCAGCACCTCGCGCTCGAACGAGCAAGGCGCGGAGGACGGGATCGCTCGCAGCAGGTCGCGGGCGAGGAGGTACACCCCCGCGTTGATCAACCCGGGCCCGCGCGCGCCGTCCTTCTCATGGAAGCCGCGCACCGCGCCGGACGGGTCGACCTCCACGCGCCCGTAGCGGCTCGGGTCGGGGACGTCGGTGAGGACCAGTGTGCCCTCCGCGCCGTGCGCGCAGTGCGCCGCCCATGCGTCCCGCAATTCGACGTCGCAGAACGAGTCGCCATTGAGCACGAGCGCAGTCGGGCCGGCGATGAGGGGGGCGGCGAGCCGCAGGGCTCCGCCGGTGCCGAGGGGCGCGGGCTCGCGCGAGTAGCGCAGCGTGACGGCTCCGTGCCGCTCGCCGAGCGCCGCGTGGACCTGGTCCCCCCCGTACCCGGTGCACAGGACGACGTCGCGCACCCCGGCGGCCTCGAGCTGGGCCAGCAGGTGAGCGACGAACGGGCGACCCGCGACGGGCGCGAGCACCTTGGGGCGATCCGCGACCGCCGGGCGCAATCGCACGCCGAAGCCTCCGGCCAGAATGGCGGCGGTCACCTGCGCAAGGCCCGCGGGGGCGGGGAGGGCTCCGGAGCGCGTCACCTGGTCGTCGGATCCTTTTCCGGGCGGGTCGTCAGGCGTTCGTGAAAGGCGAGCGGCCCAGCATGCGATATCCCGTGATGAGCTCCTTGATGCCGTCGTCGAGCGAGCGCCGCGCCACGAACCCCGCCTCGCGCAGGCGCTGGTTCGACACGATGTAGTTGCGCTTGTCGGGGTCGGAGCCGATCTCCGAGAACTCGACATGGAAGTCGGGCACGTGCTCCTTGATCTTGAGCGCGAGCTCCGCCTTCGACAGGTTGGCGTCGTCCAGCCCGGCGTTGAACGCGCGCCCGGCCATGCGGTCGCCGTTCGTGATCGCATGGACGAAGCAGTCGGCGGCATCGCGGACGTGCAGGTAGTTGCGTTTGAAATCCTTCTCAAAGATGACGACGTAGCGGTCAGTGACGGCCGCGTGGACGAAGTGGTTGACCAGCAGGTCCAGACGCATGCGCGGCGACACGCCGAAGATGGTGGCGAGACGCAGCACGACCGCGCCGCCCGCGTCGAGCAAGTCCCGCTCCGCGTCGACCTTCGTCTGCCCGTACAGCGAGATGGGTTCGAGCGGGGTCTCCTCGGTGCAGTAGACCTCGCCCGAGCGGGTGCCATAGCCACTGTTGGTGTTGGGGAACACGACCAGCTGGTCCGGGCTCCGCAGGCGGTTCAGCAGCCTGACGGCCTCCAGGTTCGTGGCCCGCGCCGCCCAGGGGTCATGATCGCACGCTCCCGCGCCCACGATGGCCGCGAGCGGCACGAGCACGTCCGCTCGCGTCACCAGGCGCCGCAGCAGCGACTCGTCGCGCGCGTCCCCGAGCACGAACTCGAACCGGGGGTCGGCGCACAGGTGCAGGAGCGTGCCCTGGCCATAGCGGAGATTGTCGAGCGCCAGAACCTCGTAGCCGCGCGCGAGCAGGTGCTCGCAGAGGATGGCGCCGATGTACCCGGCCGCACCGGTGACGAAAACCCTAGGGGACATGGACCGACCTGAGCATGTGGAACTACCTGTCAACGCACGAGAATATACGCGAAGAGGCGTACGCCCTCAAGGAGTTCGGGCCGCGTGCGCCGGCGGTCGGCCGACGGACCAGCTGCCTCCGGGCGACGGCGCGCGGCGGCGCCGGCCCGGTCGCGGCGGCCGCCTCGTGCGGCGCCACGCCTTGATTCCGCCGGCGGTCGCCGCCAGGATTGTGGCCAGCCGCGCATGAGCCGTGAACGCCACCCCAGCCTGGCCCGCGAGGCGCTGAACCTCGCCCGCTGCTACGCCAGCCGCGCGCTGCCGGTGCGGCCGCCGCGGCCCGTGTCGGTGAACCTCATCGTGACCGGGCGGTGCAACTCGCGGTGCGGGAGCTGCGACGTGTGGCGGCGGGCGCCGCGCGCGGACGAGCTGAGCCTGGCGGAGATCGCGCGGCTGGCCGGCGAGATCGCGGCGCTCGGCACGCGCTTCGTCGCGCTCAGCGGCGGGGAGCCGCTGCTCCGGCCGGACCTCCCCGCGGTCGTCGCGGCGCTGACCGCCCAGGGGCTCAGGGTGCAGCTCACGACGAGCGGCGTCGGGCTGACGCCCGGGCGGGCCGCGGCGCTGCGGGCGGCGGGCCTCGACCGCGTGACGGTCTCCGTCGACTCCCTCGACCGGGCGCGCTACGCGCGCATTCGCGGCGTCGACTGGCTCGCGGCCGTGCTCGCGAACCTGCGCGCCGTGCTGGCCGCGCGCGACGGGCTGCGGGTGGAGACCAACAGCGTGCTGCAGCGCGAGAACGCCGGCGAGTTCGTCGGGCTGCTCGAGGGGCTGGTGGGGCTCGGCGTGGATCGCGTGGCCTTCTCGCCGGCGGTGGTCCACGCGAACCAGCTGCTCGACGCCGCGAAGGCCGACCTCCTCGGGCTGGCTCCGGCCGACGCCGCGCGGCTCACCCGCGACCTCCTCGCCCTCGTCGGGCGTGAGCCCCGCGTCGCCGCGTCGCGCGCCTTCGTCACCATCATGGGCACCTACCTGCGCGACCCGCGCCGCCCCGCGGTGCGCTGCCTCGCCGGCCATCTCACGCTCGACATCGACGCCGACGGCAGTGTCGCGCACTGCGGCGGGATGCCGGCTTTCGGCAGCGTACGGGCGGCGCGCCTCGTCGACCTGTGGTACGGCGCCGCCGCCGCGCGGAGCCGGGCCGACGCGCTCGCCGGACGGTGTGCCGCGTGCCACCTGTCGTGCAAGATCGAGCCGTCGATCCTCGGCGATCCCTGGCGCGCCCCGCGCGCCGGCCTCGAGCGGCTCCTGCGGGGGCAGCTCTTCTAGCATGGGGCGCGTGGTCGTCATCGGCGCGGGCGTGACCGGCCTGCGGGCGGCGCGGCGGCTCGCCGAGGCAGGCGCCGACGTGCAGGTGCTCGAGGCCGAGGCCGAGCCCGGGGGCCTGTGCCGCAGCGTGCGGCTCGACGGCTGCCTCTTCGACCTGGGGCCGCACTTCATTCATGACGTGACCGCGCGTCGCATCGGGCTCGAGGACGCGTGCGTCCCCGTCATGCTCTTCGAGGCCATCCGGCTGGGTGGCCGCAGCTATCAGTTCCCGTTTGGCCTGCTGGCGCGGCCGCGCTACCTGCCGCCGCTCGCGCTGGCCTATGCGCGGCGGCTCCTGCGGGGGCTGCCCGAGGGCTCGCTCGAGGCGCGGCTGCGCGGCGCGTACGGCGCCGCCTTCTATGACGAGGTGATGGCGCCGCTCCTTGGCAAGTGGCTCGGCGCCGAGCTCGCCGAGATCTCTCCGGTCCTCGCGCGGCGCTTCGATCCGCCGGATCCGCGGGTGCTCCTCTTCCATCTCAAGGTCCGGCTGCTGCGACGCCACTCGGATTACTTCCACCAGCAGCGCCAGTACGTTTACCCCCAGGGCGGCATGGCGGCGCTCGTAGCGCGCATGGCCGCGGGCCTGGACGTCCGCGGGAATGCGCGGGTCGAGAGGATCCTGGTCGACGCGGGCCGCGTACGCGGGGTGCGAGTCGGCGGGGCGACGGTGGCGTGCGACGCGGTCGTTTCGACCGCGCCGGCGGGCGATCTCACCGGCCTCCTCGCCGGCGCGGCCGGCGCGCCGCGCGGCCTGGTGACGACCCGCGGGGTCGTCTTCGTTCTGATGGTCTTCGACCAGCCGCGTGTCACGCGCCACCTGTGGACCTGGTTCCCCGAGCCGCGGGCGCCGCTCTACCGCCTCTCCGAGATGCCGAACCTCGCGCCGACGCGCGCGGGGCGGCAGGCCGCGGGCTGGCCTGCGGTCGTGCGCGACGCTGCCCCCGCCGGCGCGACCGCCGTCATGGCGGAGATCTGCGTCGGCGCTGACGACCCGCGCTGGTCGCCGGCGAGCGACGCCGCACTCGTGGCCGAGTGCGTCGCGCGCGTGCAGGCGGAGTACGGGGTCCGCGGCGCGCCGCGCGCGACGCGAGTGATGCGGGCGGCGGGCGCCTATCCGGGCTTCCGGCTCGACGAGCGCGCGGCCTGGGAGCACCCGGCGCAGCTCGGCATCGCCGGCCTCGTCGTCGCCGGCCGCGCCGCCGAGCACCGCTACTACATGGTCGAGCACGCGCTCGACGCCGGCGAGCGCGCCGCCCGCGAGGTGCTCGCGGCGCGCCGCTGATCGCGACGGCGGCTATCGCGGGCGCCCCGCGCTACACTTGGGTCATGGACGTCCGGCGGGCCGCGACCGTTGCGCTGCAGCTCCTCGCGCGCGAGCTCGCCGACCCGCGCCCGGGCCAGTGGCCCGCGGTCGCCCGCCTCGCGTGGCAGACCTTCCGCCGGGCGCCGGCGCTGGCGCTGCCGCCGCTCCATCTGCAGGTCGAGCCGACCAGCCGCTGCAACCTGCGCTGCCCGATGTGCGAGCACGGCAGCTTCGGGGGCCGCGGGGCCGATCTTCCCCCGGCGCGCCTCGCCGGGCTGCTCGCCGAAGTGCCGGCGCTCCGCTCGGTGGACCTGACGGGCATCGGCGAGCCGCTCCTGCACCGTGGCTTCGCCGAGCTCCTCCACCTGACCGGGGCCCGGCGTCTGCGGGTCCGCTTCAACACCAACGCCACGCTCCTCGCGGGGGCGGCGCGGGCGCTCGTGCTCGCCGGCGGCGTCGACGAGGTCCACGTCTCTCTCGACGGTGCGACCGCAGCGACGTTCGACGCTCAGCGCCCGGGAGCGGGGTTCGGGCGCGTGACCGCGAACGTACGCGCGCTGACGGCGGCCCGGCGGCGCGGTGGCCCGCGCGTCTCGCTGCAGTTGGTGCTCACCCCGGCCAGCCTCGCCGAGGCGCCCGCGCTCGTCGACCTCGCGGCCGACCTCGGGGCCGACGCCGTCTCGTGCCAGGGGCTCCTCGGGGTCCCCGCGGCGCAGAACCCGCTCCTGGCCGCCCCCGACGCGGTGCGCGCTACGCTGGCCGCCGCCCGCGCCCGCGCCCGGCGCCGCGGCCTCACCTTCACCGCGCCGGCGCTGCGCGCCCCCCGCGGCTGCTGCCCGCTGCCCTGGACCCAGGCCTTCGTGCAGGTGGACGGCGTCGTGCTGCCCTGCTGCCTCTACTCCCAGCGCCGCGAGCGCGACGGGATCGCCCGGCGGCACGGCATGGGGCGCATCGGCGAGCAGCCGTTCGCCGCGATCTGGAACGGCACGGGCTACCGGCGGCTCCGCACGGAGCTGGCCGCCGGCCGCCGCCCGGGCCCGTGCGCGAGCTGCCCGCTGCCCGCGGGGCTTTACTGACCGCTCACGCCCGGGTCGCCGCGCGCAGCAGCGCCAGCGCGTGGCGCGGGTTCGCGAGCGCGTAGCCGATCGCGCGCGCCACGTCGCGACGGGGGTCGCCCAGGGCCCGGCGCAGCACGTGCGCGTACCAGCGGTGCTGGGCTTCGTGCAGCAGCGCCTCGAGCGCCGGCCCGTCGAGCGCGGCCGAGCGCAGCGCGGTGTGCTCATAGCCGCGGTAGGCGCCCGGGTCCGCCGCCGCGAGCAGCCCCTCGGCGTGCGCCCGCGCGTGCAGGGCGGTGCCGGGGAAGGGCGTCATCAGCGAGATCTGCACCGAGTCGGGATCGAGCTCCAGCGCGAGGGCGATCGTGCGCTCGGCGCTCAGCCGCGTCTCGCCGGGATGCCCGATGGTGAACGTGAGGTGAGTGACGATGCCGAGGTCTCGGAGCCAACCCACCGTCGCGCGCACGCGCTCGAGGCTGAGCTGCTTGCCCATGGCGTCAATGAGCGCCTGGTCCCCGCTCTCGACGCCGAGCTTGACGTAGCGCAGGCCCGCGCCGTGGAGCGCGCGAAAGGCGTCACGGGAGCAGGTGTCGGCGCGCGCCATGACGCCGAACGGCACACCGGGACCGCGTCGGGTCAGCAGATCGGCGAGGGCGAGCAGCCGCTCCTCCCCGATGTTGAACGTGTCGTCGTCGAAGTACACCGCGCGCAGGCGATAGCGCCCGACGGCCTCCGCGATCTCCGCGACGACGTCCTCGGGCGGCCGCGCGCGGTAGCGGCGCTCGCCGTAGATCGCCTGCGGCCACACGCAGAAGTCGCAGCCGAACGGGCAGCCGCGGCTGGCCCACACCTGCAGGAGCGGCTGGGGGAGGTAGCCGACCGCGTCGGCGTAGCGGTGCATGGGGAGTCCGTCGCGCTCGGGCCACGGTAGCGCGCCGAGATCGGCCGTGGGCGGCCGGCGCGGCGCGCGCTGCGTCTGGCCGGCGCTGTCGCGCAGGATCACCCCGTCGACGAGCGGGTCCTCGCCCGCCGCGAGCCGCGCGCACAGCGCGCTCAGCGTGGCCTCGTACTCGCCCACGAGCACGAAGTCGAGGAAGGGGCGGCCGGCCAGCGGATCCTCGCCCGCGGCCCCGCCGAGCGCGCCGGCGAAGGCGATCCGCGCCGCGGGCACGGCCCGCCGCAGCGCGCCCGCGACCCGCTCGTCGACCCGTTGCGACGGCAACGACGTCTCGAGGACGATCAGCTCCGGGCGCGCCGCGCGCGCGCGGGCGACGAACTGCGCCTCGCTCAAGTCCTCGGCGATGCCGTCGACGAGCTTGACGCTGTGGCCGTCGCGCCGGAGCAGGCTGGCCGCGTACGCGAGGAAGAACGGGAACGGCAGGTACGGCGAGCCCGGGGGCTCCAGGTGCGGCCAGCGGGAGCCGGCCCGCACGCCGCGCCAGCCGCCCTCGCGCCACGGCGCGTTGCCGAGGAAGACCCGCACCTACAGCAGCCCCCGCGCCCGCAGCGCCTGCTCCGCCGCTGCGAAGTGATCCGCCGCCGCGGCGCTCGCGGCCCAGGCCACGAGCTCGCCGAAGCCCTGCTCGAAGCTCACCTGCGCGCGGAAGCCGAGGGTCTGCCCGAGGCGGGTCACGTCGGCGAAGCAGTGACGGACGTCGCCGGTGCGGAAGGTGTTCGTCACCTCGGGGACGACGCAGACCCCGAGCAGGCGGGCGGCGGTGCGGGCGATGTCGAGGACCGTGGTGACGTGGCCGCTGCCGACGTTCACGGCGAGGCCGTCGGCGCCGGGGGCCTCGATCGCGGCGCGGTTCGCGCGGGCGATGTCGTGGACCGAGATGAAGTCGCGGCGCTGGCCGCCGTCCTCGTAGACGATCGGCGGCTTGCCGTGCTTCAGGCGCGAGAGGAAGATCGCGGCCACGCCGGTATAGGGGTTCGCGAGCGACTGGCGCGGGCCGTAGACGTTGAAGTAGCGCAGCGCCACGGCCGGGATGCCGTAGGTGCGGCCGAAGAGCAGCGTCAGCTCCTCCTGCGCGCGCTTGGTGAGGGCGTAGACCGACGTCGAGGTGAGCGCGGTGGTCTCGTCGGTCGGCACGGCGGTCAGCGCGGCGCCGCAGGCCGGGCAGGCCGGGTCCCACGCGCCCTGCGCGACGCGGTCGGGCGCGCGGGCGAGGCCGGCGAAGTCGCGGGCGCACGGGCCGCAGCGGTAGCGCCCCTCGCCGTAGCTCGACATGGACGCCGCGACGAGGACCTTGCGCACGCGGCCGCGGCGGGCCGCGATCACGTCGAGGAGCGTGGCGGTGCCGCGCACGTTGGCGTCGACGTAGTCCTCGATCTCGTACTGCGACTGGCCCACCCCGACGCGCGCCGCCTGGTGCACGACCACGTCGACGTCTTCCAGGGCGCGGGTGCAGGCGGCGCGATCGCGCACGTCGCCCTCGACTCGCTCGACCTGCGCGGCGAGGTAGCTCGGCCACGCGCGGCCCGGGTGGACCTGCGGGTGGAGGTTGTCGAGGACGCGGACCGCGTAGCCGGCTCCCAGCAGCTCGTCGGCAATGTGGGAGCCGATGAAGCCGGCGCCGCCGGTGATGAGGATGCGTTCGGACATGCGTCGTTCTCCGCTCAGTGCTGGGGAGGCGGGGCAACGCCGCCCGGCTTGGGACCTGGTGCAGAGGCCGGTCCCGCCCCGGGCTGGGCGGCGCGCTCCGCGGCCGCTTCCCGCTCCAGGTCGACCGCCAGGCGGCGCGCCGCGTTCAGTCCGTCGCGGGCACTTCGCAGCTTGGGCTCGAGGCGCAGCGCCGCCTCGAATGCGGTTGCGGCGCGGGCCGCATCCTTGCGGCACCGCAGCAGCATCTCGCCGGTGAGCGCGTAGCGCGTGCTGGGGTTGATCATCCGCCGTATCCCCTCCCGATACGCCGCCTCGGCCTCGGAAAGGCGCTGGGTCATGGCCATGAGCCGGGCGAGGTTCGCATAGTCCTCAGGCCGCTGCGCCATGGCGACAGCGGCGCGGAACTCCCGCTCGGCATCATCCAGACGATTCACGTTGATGTAGGCGACGCCAGCGTTGGCGCGGAACCCCGGGTTCCAGGGTGCGACCTCGCGGCCGCGTCTGCAGATCGCGAGGACCCGGTCGTTGTGCCCCATCGGCAGCAGCGCCTCGCTCAGGTTGAGCAGCACCTGCCAGTCCCGGTCGGTCGCGGCGTACTCCGCCTCCCACAGCGCGTGCTTGCTATGGAAATCCAGGTTTCGCAGCAGCGTCAGCGGCATGAACGCGCCGGCGAAGGCGACCGCAGCGAGGAGCACGGGCCGGGCGCCGTGGCGCCGCTCGAGCGTGCCGAGGCCGGCCGCGAGCGCGAAGCAGGCGCCCGCCGAGGGCAGGTAGACGAAGCGTTCGGCGAGGGTCGCGGGGTCGCTGAAGAGCTTGGAGGAGGGCAGGATGGCCACGTAGAAGAAGGCGATCGCGAACGTGACCCACGACGCCCGTCGGACCAAGGCGACCGCCGCCGCGAGCAGCCCCGCGTGCACCGCGATCGCCAGCCAGACGAGGCGTACGGTGTAGTCATGGCACGTCAAGCGCAGCGGCCACGGCCATGCCAGCATCCGGACGTAATCGCGCAGGGTCGTCGCGAGCAGCGCGAGACGCGCGGAGACGCCGCCCGGGCTGGCGAGACCGTCCGTCAGGCTGCGCCCGATGCCGCCTCCGGGCTCACCGAGCGCCTGCTGCCGCAGCCACAGATACCCGGCGAGCGGCACGAGGAGCAGCGCCAGCGGCGCGAGACGACGCACTTCGGCGCGCAGGCTGCCGGCGGGCCGCAGCACCGCGAACGCCAGCACCGCGAGCGCCGGCAGGGTTACCGCGCTCTCGCGGCACAGCAGCGCCACGAAGTAGATCCCGCCCGCTCCCCCGATGGCGAGGAGGCGGCGGCGTGGCAGAAAGCGCCACAGCCACCACAGACCGCCGAGCACGCCGATTGTGGCGAGGATCTCGGAGCGGTTGAAGGCCTGGTCTACCGCCTCCGTGTGGATAGGGTGCACGCCGAAGACGAGCGCGGCCACGAACGCAGTGCGCCGGCTCGCACCAAACGCCATGAGCACGCCGAAGAGCAGCAGCGTGCACCCGAGGTGCATGATGATCGTCGTGACGTGGTAGATCCGGGCGTGCCCGCCGTGGAGTACCCGCTCAATTACAAGCGTCGACATAGCTACCGGCCGGTAGAGCCGGCTGTGCTCTCGCGCCGACGCGCGAGCGTGCTTGAAGAAGAGCCCGGGGATCTGGTCGAGGCGCTCGAGCCCGACCCCCTGAGAGATGATCATGTGGTCGTCGTACAGCAGCACCTTCGGCGCCGCGTTCGCGTACGCGAGCGCCGTCAGCAGCACGAGCGCGAGCGGCAGCTTCAGCCGCGCCCAGCGGCCTGGCGCGGCCGCGGCGGCGAGCTCCTGCGGCTCAGCGCCTGGCGCGGCGTCGTGCATGCTCGACCAGGAAGGTGCCGTAGTTCCACAGGCCGCGCAGCTTGCGGTAGAGGTCCGCGCGGCTGCGGGTGTGGAGCAGGAAGCGCGCCATGTAGCGCGGGCGGAAGTAGAAGCGCGTGAGCGCGCCGTTCACCGCGGCGTTGATCTCGGCGCGGCTGAGGCCGGGCTCCTCGACCACGCTGCCCTGCTCGCCGTCGTCGAGCCAGTCGGTGTAGGCGGTGGCCTTGAGGACCCCCCGGGCCTGGCAGTCGCGGTAGTAGGCGGTGCCGGGGAAGGGGACGGCGGCCGAGAACTGCACGGTCGTGAGCTCGAGGGCGAGCGCGTACTCGAGGGTGCGGGCGAGGCTCGCGCTGGTCTCGCCGGGCAGGCCGAGGACGAAGCAGCCGTGGACGTCGAGGCCGAGGTCGCGCGCGGCGCGGCTCAGGCGGCGGCCGAGCGCGGGCGTCGTGCCCTTGCGCACCCCGTCGAGGATCGCGGGCTCGGCGCTCTCGAAGCCGACCACCAGCATGCGGCAGCCGGCCGACTTGAGGTGCTTGAGCAGGTCGGGGTCCGCGTCGGCGCGGGCGTTGACCGAGAACGTGAGGCGCAGGCCGCGTCGCTCGATCTCGTCGCACAGCGCGTGGGCGTAGCCCTGCCGCACGGTGAAGGTGTCGTCCTCGAAGAAGAACTCGCCGCCGTCGAGCACCTGGGGGCACAGGGCGATGTCGCGCTCGATCTCGTCGACCACCGCCGCGGGGCGGCGGGTGCGGTGCAGGTGGCCGTGCATCACCTGCGGCCACAGGCAGAAGCTGCAGTGGTAGGGGCAGCCGCGGCCGGTGACGACGTCGATGTAGGGGTAGAGCTTGGTGCCGTCGAAGTAGTCGAGCAGGTCGAGGTGGTGCCACGCCGGATGGGGCAGCGTGTCGAGGTCGCGGAGGAGCGGCCGCGCCGCGGTGCGCGTGGGCGCGCCGCCCGGCCCGACGACGCACAGGCCGGGCACCTGCGCGAGGTCCGGCGCCGTGACCGCGTCGGCGATGGTCTCGTCGTACTCGCCGATGGCGACCGCGTCGGCGATCCCGGCCGCGCTGGCGAGCGTCTCCTCGGGCACGGCGCTCGCGTGCGGGCCGCACAGGATGACGCGAGCGCCGGCCTCGCGGCACAGGCGCGCGCTCGCGAGGTCGGCCGCGAGCGACGGCGTGGTCGTGTCGAGCACGACCCAGCGAGGCCGGAGCTCGCGGCAGAGCCGGCCGAGGCGCGGCTGGTCCCACGAGCGCGCCGGGAAGTCGTAGAGGCGCGCGTCGAGGCCGCGGCGCTCGCACACCGCCGTGGCGTAGGCGAGCCAGTCGGGCGCCCGCAGCACGCGGCCGCGGGTGCGCGCCGCCCACCGCTGCGTCCGGCAGAAGTCGGGGACGAACGGCCCGTTGACGAGGAGTACGTCGATCATCGGCCTCAGCGCAGCTCCGCGTCGCGCATCTGCCGGTGCGCGTCGATCAGCTTGACCGTGAGGCCGGTCGCGAGGAGCTGGATGCCGTCGATGACGAGGACCGAGGCGGCGGCGAACCACTTCCAGTGCATGACCGGGGTGAGCCCGCCCCAGTGCTCGTAGGCGAAGACGGCGTAGACGAGCAGCCCGCCGCCGAGGAGCAGCGCGCCCATGAGGCCGACGCGCTGCGGCAGGCGCGACCGCACCGCGAGGCGCGCGAGCGAGCCGAACTGGCCGTGCGGCCGGTAGAGCGCCTCGATGAGCAGGCTCGCCGAGAGGCCGACCGAGAACGACGTGACCGCGCCGGCGACGCACGACATGGCCGCCAGCGTGCGGTAGATGTAGAAGCCGTCGGGCAGCGGCCGGCCCATCACCCAGTCCCACAGCGGCAGCGCGAGCAGCCCCACCGCCGCCAAGGCGAGGACCACGGCGACCGTCGAGAAGATCTTGAGCGGGTTGTAGAGCAGGACGAGGGTGAGGATGATGCGCAGGAACGCGATCCCGTCCTTGACGACGTGCAGCTTCGAGCGGCCGGCGCGCTCGGCGTAGGGGATCGGCACCTCCTCGACCGCCAGCTGCTCGTGGATCGCCTTGGTCGACATGGCGGTCGTGAACGAGAGGCCGTTCGGCAGCGGGAAGAGGCTGTCGAGGATGCGGCGGCGGAAGACGCGCATGCCGCTCGCCGCGTCGCGTACCGCGCGGCCGGTGAGCGCGGTGATGAGCGCGGCGTAGAAGCGGTTGCCGACGCGGCGCACGAACGGCATCTGCGAGCCGTCGGTGAGCCGCATGCCGACGACGAGGTCGGCGTGCTTCTCGCCCAGCGCCCGCAGCAGCGCGGCGAAGGTGGCCGGGTCGCACGTCCCGTCGGCGTCGAGGAAGCCGAGCACCTCGCCCTTGGCCGCGCGGAAGCCGGTCTTGAGCGCCGCCCCGTAGCCGCGGTTGTGCTCGTGCTCGACCAGGCGCACGCCCTCGTAGCCGAGGACGACGTCGCGCGTCCGGTCGCGCGAGCCGTCGTTGACGACGATCACCTCGACCTCGCGCGCGAGCCCGTCGAGAGCGCCGGCCTGCTTGAGCGCGAGACAGCGCTCGAGCGTGGGCCCGATCGCCTGCTCCTCGTTGTAGGCCGGGATGACGACCGAGAAGGTCACCGGGGGAGGATCTGCCATCGGTTCGTCGCGGACCTGCGAGTCGGTCGAGTATACCATGGCGCGCCGCGGAGCCGTCCCCGTCAGGGCCAGTTCGCGAAGGTGAAGAAGGCGCCCACGCCGACGAGCGCGAGCAGGGCCCAGCCCGCCCACAGGACGAGGGCGTCGGGGCGGCGCAGGAGGCGCGGGCCGAGCAGCGCCCCAAGGAGCGCGGCGACGAGGCCGCCGGCCAGCCCCCACACGAGCTGGCCGAAGTAGCCCATCATCACGGCCGTGCCCGCCGGCGCCTGGCGCGCCACGGTCACGGTGCGGTGCACCGGGTCGTAGAGCGGCCGCGGCAGCTTGGCGTAGTCGGCCGCGCCGTAGGCGAGGCAGTAGCCGACGACACCGGCGCACACCGCGGCGTAGATCCGCTTCATCCGGCCACCCCGAGGGCGCGGTGCGAGGCGGTCACGAGCCCGATGAGCGCGCCGGTGTAGGCGATCAGCGCGACCGCCACCGCGAGCCCGGCGTAGAGGGGCAGCAGGCGCCGCTCGCCGTCCGGGCCCGCGCGGCGCCGCAAGACGAGCAGCGCGACCGCGGCGGGCAGCCCGAGGGCGGCCCAGTGCTCCTTGATGTCGAAGACGTGGGCCACGCCGCCGAGGGGGGCCGCCGGCGGCGCCGCGGCCGGCGCGCGCGTGAGCTCGGTGCGCACGGCCGCGCGCGCCTGGGCCTCGGCGCGCACGACGCGCCCCGCGTCGAGGTACTCGGCCCGGACGCGCACGCGGTAGGTCGGGTAGACGAGGAGCCCGAGGCCGAAGGTGACGAGGTACGCGACCCCGGCCCACAGCGCGACCCGCTGCTCGCGCCCCCAGGCGGCCCGGCCACGCAGGCGGCCGACGAGCGAGACGGCGAGGTGGGTAGCCGCGCCGCAGAGCGCCGCCGCGGCGACGGCGTGCGCGATGACGAGCGCGCGGGCGAAGGGTTCGAGGAACATGCGGTACGCGCAGTGTACCGCGTCTCGCGACGCGGCGCAGGCGCGGCGACGCCGGCGGGGGGCCACGCCCGGGGAGGGGCCGGGCGCGCCCCGCCGGCGGTCAGTTTACAACGAGGCTCGTCCCGGGCTCGCCTCAGTCGTGGGTGGGCGGGCTCTGGCGGCGCAGGAACGTCGGGATGTCGATCTCGGCCTCGTCCTGCGGCGAGAGGATGCCGTGCAGCCGGTTGAGCTGCGGCGACGACGAGCGCTCGGCGCGCAGCCGCGCCGAGGGGGTCTGGGGGATCGGGACCGGCGTCGGATCCGTCATCTCGTCCGGGTCCTCCCCGCCGAGGGTCACGATGGGCGGCATCATCGGCAGCGGCATGGGCATGGGCTGCGGCTCGGGCGCGGCCGGGGGTGGCGGCGCGGCGATCACCGCCGGCATCTGGGCGCTCGCGGTGCGCCGCGGCGGCGGGGCCGCGGCGGGCCAGTCGGGGGCGGCGGCGCGCGGGGCGCGCTCGACCGGGGCCGCGGCGGGCCAGTCGGGGGCGGCGGCGCGCGGGGCGCGCTCGGCCGGCACGCGCGGCGGCGGGCTCGGCGCCTCGGCGCGCACCGGGCGCTCGCTCGGCAGCGGCGCACCGGCCAGCTCGCGGATGTCGCCGCCGGGCGGCGGGACGTGCGGCACGGGCGCGCCGCGCACCGACGGCGGCTCCGACGGCGCGTAGCTGAGCGGGATCTGCGACTGCACCGGGGGCCGCCGCGGCTGCGGCTGGGGCGGCACCAGGTGGGCGGGGACCTCGCGGCCGCGCATGTGGACGTGGTCGAAGCCGGTCGCGATGACCGTGATGCGCACCTCGTCCTTCATGTTGGCGTCGATGACCGAGCCGAAGATGATGTTCGCGTCCTCGTGCGCGGCCTCCTGGATGACGCTCGCCGCCTCGTTGACCTCGAAGAGCGTGAGGTCGGGGCCGCCGGTGATGTTGATGAGGATGCCGGTCGCGCCCTCGATGGAGACGTCCTCGAGCAGCGGGCTCGAGATGGCCTGCTTGGCGGCCTCGAGCGCGCGGTTGTCGCCCGCGGCCTTGCCGGTGCCCATGAGCGCCCGGCCCATGTTCGCCATGACGGTCTTCACGTCGGCGAAGTCGACGTTGACGAGGCCGTGCACGGAGATGAGGTCGGTGATGCCCGAGACGGCGTTCACCAGCACCTCGTCGACGCGGCGGAAGGCGTCGACCATGGTCATCTTCTGGCCCGCGACCGCGAGCAGCCGGTCGTTCGGGATCGTGATGAGCGTGTCGACCGCCGCGGCGAGGGCGGCGGTGCCCTCCTCGGCCTGGCGGCGCCGCCGCTTGCCCTCGAAGGTGAAGGGCTTCGTGACCACCCCCACCGTGAGGATGCCGAGCTCGCGGGCGACCTCGGCGATGACCGGCGCGCCGCCGGTGCCCGTGCCGCCGCCCATGCCGGCGGTGACGAACACCATGTCGCAGCCCTTCAGCACCTCGGTGATGCGCTCCTTGTCCTCGAGCGCCGCCTGGCGGCCGACCTCGGGGTTCGCGCCGGCCCCGAGGCCGCGCGTGACCGCCTGGCCGAGCTGACACTTGACCGGGGCCATGTTGGCCTCGAGCGCCTGCATGTCGGTGTTGGCGGCGATGAACTCCACGCCGTCGAGCTTGCCCGCGATCATCGTGTTGACCGCGTTGCCGCCACCCCCACCCACGCCGATGACCTTGATCACCGCGCGGTTGAGCGGCTCATCGAATTCGAGCAGCGTCGCCATCTTTCCCTCCTCGAAAATCTCGGCCCGGGGGGCCGTTGCTTAACGGACTTCCTTGAACCACTCGCCGATCTTGCCGAAGGTCCGCTTGAACCAGCCCGCGTCGGGCGTGTGGACCCCCGCGGCGTGGCGGGTGGCGTACAGCACCAGGCCCACGCCGGTCGCGTAGGCGGGGCTCTTGACGACGTCGACGAGGCCGCCGACGCCCTTCGGGAAGGCCCGGCGCACCGGCAGCCCGAGCACCTCCTCGGCCAGCTCGGCCATGCCCTCGAGCGCGCTCGACCCGCCGGTGATGACCGCGCCCGAGGCGAGCAGGTCCTCGTAGCCGGTCTTCTGGATCTCGGCCTTCACCAGCTCGAAGATCTCGTCGACGCGCGGCTCGATGATCTCGCACAGCGACTGGCGCGAGAGCACGCGCGCCTGCCGCCCGCCCACCGACGGCACCTCGACGGTGTCGCCGTCGCGGATCATCGACGCCATCGCGCAGCCGTGGCGCTGCTTGATGCGCTCGGCCTCGTGCAGCGGCGTGCGCAGCCCGACCGCGATGTCGTTCGTGAGCTGGTTGCCGCCCACCGGGATGACCGAGGTGTGCAGCACCGACCCGTCGCTGTAGATGACGAGGTCGGTCGTGCCGCCGCCGATGTCGATGAGGACGACGCCGAGCTCCTTCTCGTCCCCCTCGAGCACCGCCTCGCCCGAGGCGAGCGGCTCGAGCACGATGTCGGCCACCTGCAGGCCGCAGCGGTTGCAGCACTTGACGATGTTCTGCGCCGAGGTGACCGCCGCGGTGACGATGTGGACCTTGGCCTCGAGGCGCACGCCGCTCATGCCGTGCGGCTCCTTGATGCCGTCCTGGTCGTCGATCACGTACTCCTGCGGCAGCACGTGGATGATCTCGCGGTCCGCGGGGATGGCGACCGCCTTCGCCGCGTCGATGACGCGGGCGACGTCGGCGTCGCGCACCTCCTTGTCCTTGACCGCGACGATGCCGTGGCTGTTGAGCCCCTTGATGTGGCCGCCGGCGATGCCGGCGTACACCGAGGTGATCTCGCAGCCGGCCATGTGCTCGGCCTCCTCGATGGTGTGGCGGATCGAGGCGACCGTGGCGTCGATGTTCGTGACGACGCCCTTGCGCAGCCCCCGCGACGGGGCGGTGCCGATGCCGACGATGTCGATGCCGTCGTCGGTCACCTCGCCGACCACGGCCGCGATCTTCGTCGTGCCGATATCCAGGCCCACAATCAGCTCGTCGCGCCGTGCCATAACTAGTTCTCCTTCCCGGAGGCCGGGGCCGCCTCGTCGCCGTCGGCGCCGGGCTCGGGATCCAGCCGGAGGGTCACGCGATCGGGACGCGTGCGGTTGTCGAGGTAGATGGTGCGCGCCAGCGCCTGCCGCTGGCCGAGCGCGCGCCACACGACGTCGAGGCGGTGGAGCTGCGCGGCGAGCTCGGCGCGGCCGAGCCGGATGGCCGTCGCCCCCGCCTGCGTGTAGAGGATGTAGCCGGTGTCGGCGACGTGGACCTCGCCGACCGCCGGGCGGCCGGGGACCGCGGCGTAGGTCGCGAGCAGGCCGAGCACCTCGCGCAGCTGGGCCTCGGCGCGCGCGCGCTCGCGCAGGTAGGTGTCGCGCTCGAGGCCGGTCACGACGGTGAGGCCCTCGGTCTCGCTGGTCTCGGCGCGCTTGAAGATGCGCCCCTCGGCGTCGGCGAGGTAGAGGCCGGCGAGCTCGACGAGCAGCGCGGGCTCGCGCTCGACGACGTCGGCCACGATGGTGCCGGGCAGCTCGCGGCGCACCGCGGCCCGCAGCACCCACGGCTGCGCGGCGAGGTCGCGCTCGATGCGCCCGAGGTCGACGCTCAGGATGTTGCGGCCGCGCTCGACGTCGACGAGGGCGGCGACCTCCGCCGGCGCGAGGTGGCGGGTCGGGCTGATGCGCACGTCGCGCACGAGGAAGCGCGGCGAGGTGAGGATGGCGCGGTAGCCGGCCCAGCCCCCCACCCCGAGCGTGGCGGCCAGCGCCAGCGCGCCGAGCACCTTGCCGGCGATGCGCAGCGGCCGCACGACCGCGCGCGCCGCGCCCTTGAGGCGCGCGCCGAGGCCGGGGCCGCGCGGGGCGGGGGCGCCGTCGGCGGGCGTGTCCGCGCCGGCGGCGGCCGTGGCGGCCGCCACCCCGGCCGGGTCCTTCGGCCGCACGCGCTTGTTGCGCGGCGCTCCGAAGAGCCCGCGCCGCCGCTTGCGCTGCGCGATCACCATCGAGGCTCCCCCTGCAACACGGTCAGATCACCTCAGGCCTTGAGCCGCGCGCCGGCGAGGATGCGCTCGCACAGCGCCGCATAGGACAGCCCGGCGTGGGCCGCCATCTTCGGGATGAGGCTCGTCGCCGTCATCCCGGGCAGCGTGTTCACCTCGAGGATGAACGCCTCGCCCGTCTCGGTGACGAGGAAGTCCACCCGGCTGTAGGTCGCGCAGCCGAGCGCCTGGTGGGCCGTGAGGCCGAGCGCCCGCATCTCGCCCTCGAGCGCCGGGGCGAGCGGCGCCGGGCACAGGTACTGCGTGTCCTTGCGCTGGTACTTGGCCGCGTAGTCGTAGAACTCGACCGCCGGCCGCACCTCGACGGTGCCGAGGGGCGCCTCGTCGAGGATGCCGATCTGGATCTCGCGCGCCTTGACGTAGCGCTCGCACAGCACCTCGCCGTGCAGGCGGGCCGCGGCCGCGATGGCGGCGTCGAGGTCCTCGGCGCGGCGCACGATCGTGACGCCCACCGAGGAGCCCTCGCGCGAGGGCTTGATGACGCACGGCAGCCCGACGGGCGCGCAGTCCGCGGCGGTGCGCACGCTGCGCCACTCGGGCACCTGCAGCCCGGCGGCGGTGAAGAGGCGCTTCGACAGGATCTTGTCCATCGCGACGGCCGAGGCCATCACGCCCGAGCCGGTGTAGGGCAGCCCGAGCACCTCGCACAGGCCCTGCACGCAGCCGTCCTCGCCGAAGGTGCCGTGGAGCGCGTTCCACACCACCTCGACCCGCGCCTCGCGCAGCTGCGCGGCGAGGTCGCCGGTCCAGTCGAGCGCGACCGCGTCGTAGCCGAGCCCGGCGAGCGCGGCGTGGACGCCGCGGCCGGTGTTGAGGCTGACCTCGCGCTCGGACGAGGGGCCCCCCATGACGACGCCGATGCGCTTGCCCTTCACGGCTCTTCTCCGACCACCTTGACCTCCAGCTCGAGCCGCACGCCGAAGCGCTGCTCGACCTCGTCCCGGCACAGCGCGACCAGCGCGAGCACGTCCTTCGCGCGCGCGCCGCCGCGGTTGACGATCCAGTTGGCGTGCACCGGCGACACCTCGGCGGCGCCGGCGGCGCGGCCCTTGAGGCCGCACTGCTCGATGAGGCGGCCGGCGTAGTCGCCGGGCGGGTTCTTGAAGATCGAGCCGGCCGAGGCGACGCCGTGCGGCTCCTTGCCGCGCCGCTGCGCGCGCAGACCCTCGGCGGCGGCCGCGATCACCGCCCGCGGCCGGGGCGTGAGCACGAGGCGCGCGCCGGTGACGACCTCGTCCGGGCCGATGGCGGAGCGGCGGTAGGCGAAGCCGCACGCGGCGCCGTCGCGCACCTGCGCGGCGCCGTCGGCGCGCACGGTGGTCACCTCGACGACGACGTCCTTGAACTCGCCGAGGGTCGTGCCGGCGTTCATGATGACGCCGCCGCCGACCGTGCCCGGGACGCCGGCAAGGAACTCCACCCCGCCCAGCTCCCACCCGGTGGCCGCGGCGAGGAGCTTGCCCGTGGCGACGCCAGGGCCGACGGCGATCGCGTCCGCGCCCAGGCGCTCGAGCTGCCGCAGCTTGGCCGTCGCGATGAGCACGCCGCGCACGCCGCCGTCGCGCACGAGGAGGTTGGACCCGGCGCCGAGGGCGCGGCAGGGCCAGCCCTGGGCGGCGCACAGCCGACGCACCGCGGCCACCTGCGCCGCGGTCTCCGGGAAGACGAGCGCGTCCGCCGGCCCGCCCACGCGCAGGGTCGTGTGGCGCGCGAGGGGCTCGTCGAAGCGCACCTCGGCGCCGCCCGCCGCGGCCAGGATGGCGTCGCGCCCGATCATGCGCCGGCCTCCGGCGGCGGCGCGAGCCGCTTGAGCAGCTCGGCCCCGACCTGCCACACGTCGCCGGCGCCGAGCGTGATCACGACGTCGCCCGCCGCGACCTCGCCCGCGAGCTGATTCGTGAGCGTCGCGACCGGGCCGCCGTAGGCCACGGCCTTGTGGCCGTGCGCGCGGATGAGGTCGGCGAGGGCGCGGCCGGTGACGCCCGCGATCGGGTCCTCGCCGGCGGCGTAGACGTCGCCGCACAGCACCCGGTCGGCCTGGTAGAAGGCGGTGGCGAACTCGGCCTTGAGCGCGGCCGCGCGCGAGTAGCGGTGCGGCTGGAACACGGCGACGATGCGCCGGCCGGGGAAGGCGCCGCGGGCGGCCGCGAGCGTCGCCTTGATCTCCTCGGGGTGGTGGCCGTAGTCGTCGACGACGACGACCCCGCCGGCCTCGCCGCGGATGGTGAAGCGGCGCTGCACGCCGGCGAACGAGGCCAGCGCGGCGCGCGTGACCGCGAAGGGGATCTCGAGGAAGTCGGCGACGGCGAGGGTGGCGAGCGCGTTGAGCACGTTGTGCGCGCCCGGCATCGCGATGCACACCTCGCCGACCTCGGCGCCGCGCACGAGCGCGCGGAAGCGCGTCTCGAGGCCGTTCGGGCGCACGTCGCAGGCGCGGTAGTCGGCCTGCAGCGCCGTGCCGTAGGTCACGTGGCGCTTCTCGACCGCGGGCAGGATCGCCTGGACCTGCGGGTGGTCGAGGCACAGCACCGCGAGGCCGTAGAAGGGGATCTTGTTGACGAAGTCGACGAAGGTCCGGGTCAGCGTGGCGAGGTCGCCGTAGTGGTCGAGGTGCTCGGGGTCGATGTTCGTGACCACCGCGACCGTCGGCGTGAGCTTCATGAACGAGCCGTCGGACTCGTCGGCCTCGGCCACGAGGTACTCGCCCTGCCCGAGGCGGGCGTTGGAGCCGAGCTGGGGCAGCTTGCCGCCGATGACCGCGGTCGGGTCCATCCCCGCCGCGCTCATCACCGTCGCGATGAGCGAGGTGGTCGTGGTCTTGCCGTGCGAGCCGGCGACCGCGACGCCGTACTTCATCCGCATGAGCTCGGCGAGCATCTCGGCGCGCGGGATGACCGGGATCTGGCGCGCCCGGGCCGCCTCGACCTCGGGGTTCTGCGGCCGGACCGCGCTCGAGGTGACGACGACGTCGGCCTCGCCCACGTTCTCGGCGCGGTGGCCGACGGCGATGCGGCCGCCGAGAGCGGCCAGGCGGCGGGTGCTGTCGTTGTCGCGCAGGTCCGAGCCCGACACCGCGTAGCCGAGGTTGAGCAGCACCTCGGCGATGCCGGACATGCCGATGCCGCCGATGCCGACGAAGTGGATGCGCGTCGCGCGCTTGCGGAACATCATGCGCACCTCGCGGCGGCCGAGCCGCTGGTCGCGCACAGGGTCGCGAGGTCGTCGGCGATGCGGGCGGCGGCGTCGGGCCGGCCGAGGCCGCGCATGGCCGTGGCCATCCGCTTGAGCGCCACCTCGTCGGCGAGCAGCGCCGCGAGCGTGTCGGCGAGGCGCGCGGGCGTGAGCTCGTGCTGCAGCAGCACGCGGGCCGCGCCGGCCTGCTCGAGCACGCGGGCGTTCACCACCTGGTGGTTGTCGGCGGCGAAGGGGAACGGGATGAGCACGGCCGGGCGGCCGATGGCCGAGAGCTCCGCGATGGTGGTCGCGCCGGCGCGCCCGACGACGAGGTCGGCGCCGGCGTAGGCCCCGGCCATGTCGTCGATGAAGGCGCGGGCGGCGAGCGGGCCGGCGGCCGCGCCGAGGGCGGCGTAGCGGGCGGCGATCGCGGCCTCGTCCGCGCTGCCGGTCTGGTGCGTGAGGGCGAGCCGCACGCCGCGCGCGGCGAGGAGCTCGACCGCGGCGGCGACCTGCTCGTTCACCGCGTGGGCGCCCTGCGAGCCGCCGACGACGAGGACGCGCGGCAGCTCGCCGGCGGGGCTCGCGGCGGCCTCGCGGATCGCCCGGCGCACCGGGTTGCCGAGGAGCACCGTCTTGCGGGCCGGGAAGTGGCCGCGGGCCGGCTCGAGCGCGATGTAGGCGCGGCGCACGAGGCGGCCGAGGATGCGGTTCGTGACCCCCGGGATCGAGTTCTGCTCGAGGATCGCCGTCGGGCGGCCGCGCATGAGCCCGGCCACGACCACCGGGCCGGAGGCGTAGCCGCCGACGCCGACGACGACGTCGGGGGCGAACGCGCCCACGATGCGCAGGCTCTGCCACAGCGCGACCGGCAGCTTCATCAGCCCGCGGGCCGCGCCGAGGACGCCGGTGCGCTTGAGCCCCGAGACCGTGATGAGCGCGAGCTCGTGGCCCGCCTGCGGCACCGCGCGCGCCTCGATGCCGTGGGCCGTGCCGACGAACCGCACGGCGCCGCCGCGCGCGACGATCTCCTCGGCCAGCGCGAGCGCCGGGAACAGGTGCCCGCCGGTGCCGCCGCCGGCGATGAGGACGCGCAGGGCGGTCATGCGGAACCCCCGCGAGCGCCCAGGTGGTTGCTCGCGCGGCGCGGCGCGCGGTGGGGGGAGGCTCGTCGGGGCTTAGCCCCGACGAGGGGGGACGGGAACGTCCCCCCCTGAAAGGCGACCCGCAGGGCGGTCATGCGTCCACCTCGGCGTCGCGCCGGCCGCGCCGCCCGCCGCCGGTCTCGAAGATGACGATCCGGTTGGCGCCGGGGACGCGGCGGTTGGTCGTGCGGCGCCGGCCCGGCAGGCGCGTCGCCTCGGGCGCGGGCTGGCCGGTCGAGATGTTGAGCAGGATGCCGGCCGCGAACATGCTGATGACGAGCGAGGTGCCGCCGTACGAGACGAAGGGCAGGGTGAGCCCCTTCGTCGGCAGCAGGCCCATGACGACGCCGAAGTTGATGAGCGCCTGCACGGCGAAGTTCGCCGTGAGCGCGAAGGCCAGGTAGCGGCCGAAGGAGTCGCGCGCGAGGTACGCCGCGCGCAGGCCGCGCCATGTGAGGACGCCGAAGAGGGCCATGAGCCCGCACAGCCCGACGAGCCCCAGCTCCTCGCCGATGATGGCGCCGATGAAGTCGGTGTGGGCCTCGGGCAGGAAGAAGAGCTTCTGCTTCCCGTCGCCCAGGCCGAGGCCGAAGATGCCGCCCGAGCCGATCGAGATGAGCGACTCGGAGATCTGGTAGCCGACGTCGCGGCGGAACTGCCACGGGTCGAGGAACGCGAGGATGCGCTTGAGCCGCCACGGCGTGCCGACGATCATCTTCCAGCCGACCGGGGCGATGGCCAGCGCGGCGACGAGGATGTAGCCGAGCTTCGCGCCGGCGACGAAGAGGACGATGATGGTCGTCGCGAGCAGGACGACGGCGGTGCCGAGGTCGGGCTGCTTCAACAGCAGCGCCGCCATGATGCCGCACACCATGAAGTGCGGCAGGAAGCCGACGGTGAAGCTCTTGATCTGGTCGGTCTTCTTCGCGATCGAGTACGCGAGGTAGATCCAGAGCGCGATCTTGGCGAGCTCGGCGGGCTGGAACGACGCCGGCCCGAGGCGGAACCAGCGCGTGGCGCCGTTCGTGCGCGTGCCGGCGACGAGGACGACCGCGAGCAGGCCGATGGCGACGGCGAGGAGGGGGTAGGCCGCGCGGCGATAGATCGAGTAGTCGATCTGGGCGCCGATCCACATGGCGACGAAGCCGACGGCGGCGTAGCCCAGGTCGCGACGCAGGAAGTAGGCGGCGTCGTGGTACTTGCTGCGCGCGAAGACGGCGCTGGCGCTGTACACCATGACGACGCCGAGGATGACGAGCAGCGCCACCGTCGCGAAGAGCACGAGGTCGTGGCCGCGGGCGCGGGTGAGCGCGCGCAGCTCCGGCGCGGCCTCGGGCTCCTTGCCGAGCGCCACGCTGTTGACCACGCCCTGGGCGACGTCGGTCATGCGAGCTCCTTCACCGCCGCGCAGAACACGTCGGCGCGGTGCTGGTAGTCGCGGAACATGTCGTAGCTCGAGCAGGCCGGCGAGAGCACGACCGCGTCGCCCGCCTGCGCCAGCGCGCGGGCGGTGACGACCGCCTCCTCGAGCGTGGCGGCGCGGCGGATCGGCCCGACCCCGGCGAGGGCGGCCTCGATCCGGGCGGCGGCCTCGCCGATGAGCACGAGGCCCCGGCACACCGGCGCGAACGCGGCGCGCAGCGGGCCGTAGTCGCCGCCCTTGTCGCGGCCGCCGGCGATGAGCACCACCCGGCGCGGGAAGCCCTCGAGCGACGCGGCGACCGCGCCGACGTTGGTGCCCTTCGAGTCGTCGTAGTAGCGCACGCCGCCGAGCTCGCGCACGAGCTCCATGCGGTGGCGCAGCGGCTGGAACGCGCGGCCGGCGGCGCGCACGACCGCCGGGGTCGCGCCCATCAGCCGGCTGCACAGGTAGGCGGCGAGGGCGTTCTCGAGGTTGTGGCGGCCGATGATGTTGAGCTCGCCGACGGGGTAGCGCTCGACGGCCGCGTCCGGGAGCCGGAGGCACAGCTCGTCGCCCTCGACCCAGCCGCCGCAGGTGTCTGGGGTCAGGGCCTGGCGCGAGGAGAAGCCGAGCACGCGCGCCCGCCCGCCGCGCGCGAGCTCGAGCGCGCCCGGGTCGTCGGCGTTGACGACCGCGAAGTCGCCCGCGTCCTGGGCGGCGAAGACGCGCGCCTTCGCCGCCGCGTAGGCCGCCATCGACGGGTAGCGGTCGAGGTGGTCGGCGGTGACGTTGAGCAGCGCCGCGACGCGCGGGTGGAACGTCTCGGCCGTCTCGAGCTGGAAGCTCGACAGCTCGAGCACCAGCACGCCGCCGGCCCTGGCCGCCGGGGTGTCGATGGCCTCGGCGAGCGGCGTGCCGAGGTTGGCGCCGGCGAAGGTCGGCCGCCCGGTGCCGGCCATGATGCGGCCCACGAGCGAGGTCACGGTGGACTTGCCGTTCGTGCCCGTGATGGCGATGACGGGCGCCTGGGCGAAGCGCGAGCACAACTCGATCTCCCCCGTGATCGCGACGCCCGCCGCCCGCGCCGCCGCGAGCTCCGGGATCTCGGGCACGCCCGGGCTGAGGACGATGAGGTCCTGCGCGAGGAAGGTCTCGCGCGCGTGGCCGCCGAGCGCGAGCCGGGCGCAGCCGTTGAGCTCGGCGACGGCCGCGGCGAGCTCGGCCGCGCGCTTGCGGTCGGTGACCGTGACGAGCGCCCGGCGGGAGGCGAGGAAGCGCGCCGTCGCGACGCCCGTCCGGGCGAGCCCGACCACCAGCACCCGCTTGCCGCGCAGCACGGGCGTAGGCATGACTAAGCGCCCTCCGATGCAGCCAATGCAACACGGAGACACGGGGACACGGAGAGAAGCTCTGGTTTGGCTGGGGTGGTCCAGCGCGCGCTACGCGAACGCGCACCGGCCCGGGCGATCGCGCGACTCCAACCCAAGAACCTCCGTGCCTCCGTGTCTCCGTGTTGCATTTGACTGGCCGCCATCAGCGCACCTTCAGCGTCGCGAGGGCGACCAGCGAGAGGAAGACCGAGATGATCCAGAAGCGCACGATCACCTTCGGCTCGGCCCAGCCCTTCTTCTCGAAGTGATGGTGGATCGGCGCCATCAGGAAGATGCGCTTGCCGGTGAGCTTGAAGCTCGCCACCTGGAGCACCACCGAGACGGTCTCGAGGACGAAGATGCCGCCGACGATGACGAGGGTGAACTCGTTCTTCGTGATGATGGCGAGCATGCCGAGCGCACCGCCGAGCGACAGCGAGCCCACGTCGCCCATGAACACGGACGCCGGGTAGGTGTTGTACCAGAGGAAGCCGACCCCGGCGCCGGCCATGGCGCCGCAGAAGATGGCCAGCTCGCCGCTGCCGCGGACGAAGGGGATGCGCAGGTACTCGGCGAGGTTGAAGCCGGCGATCTTGGTGCCGGCGGCGTAGGCGAGGATGAGGAAGGTCGCGGCCGCGATCGTGACCGGGCCGATGGCGAGCCCGTCGAGGCCGTCGGTGAGGTTGACGGCGTTCGAGAAGGCGACGACGACGAACGTCGCGAAGGCGATGTAGAACCACACCGGCAAGACCGGCGCCTTCGAGACGTGGATGAAGGGCAGCGCGAGCTTGAGGCGGATGGCCGGGTCCATGAGCCCGGCCTTGAACAGGTAGATGCAGACGCCGAGCCCGATCGCGATCTGGCCCGCCATCTTGAGCTTGCCCGGCAGCCCCTTGGAGTTGCCGCGCGCGATCTTGAGGTAGTCGTCGAGGAAGCCGATGAGGCCGTAGCCGACGGTCACGATGAGGGTCAGCCACACGTAGCGGCTGCGCAGGTCGCACCACAGGAGCGTCGGGATGACGAGCGAGAAGAGGATGAGCGAGCCGCCCATCGTGGGCGTGCCGGCCTTCTTGAGGTGGGTCTCGGGGCCGTCCGCGCGGATGACCTGCCCGATCTGCTTCTCCTGCAGCTTGCGGATGAACCAGGGCGACAGGACGAACGCGATGATGAGCGCGGTCAGCGTGGACAGGATGATGCGCGTCGAGGTGTAGCGCACCAC
>DASXVK010000327.1:0-6892 GCA_036504295.1 Polyangia bacterium | reverse complement strand
GAGGGCCGCGCCGTCGCCGTCGAGGGCCGTGAGCGCCACCTCGGCGACGATCCCGGCGCCGCGCAGGTACGCGAGCAGCCCGAGGGACATCGCCCCGGTCCCGGCGCCCACGTCGAGCACGCGCAGGGGCCGCGCCGCCGGCAGCGCCCCCGCGGCCGCGAGCTCACCGAGCGGCACCTGGACCTTGGGCGCGTCGCTCGGCCCGAAGAAGAGCAGCCGCGCCGCGAGCTGGTCCGCCCCGCCGCCCCCGGCCCCGAGCCCCTCGCGCTCCGTGGTGTAGCGCCGCGACACGGCGGCGATGGCCGGCGCGAGCGTCCGCGCCCGCAAGCGCCCGGCGCCCAGCCGCGCCTCCGCCGCGCGCCACAGCGCCTCCTCGAGATCCGCAGGCAGTCCCGGCACGTTGAGCATCGCGGCGCGAGCATGCCACAGGGGCGGGGCTGGTGCAGGGTCATCGTGCCCGTGCCCGTGCCCCTGCCCGTGCCCGGTCTCTCACTCCGGTCCGCGCTTCCGTTTGACCGCCACGCCCCCCACGCTTATCCTCCCGTCCCATGGATCCCGCCCCCACCCCCGCCGCCACCGCCGACGCGCTCACGACCCTGGGCACCGGCGCGCTGCGCCTCCCGGACGTGCTGCTCGGGGGGCTGCGGACGCTCGCGCTCGAGGTCATCGTCATCCTCGGCGTGGGCGGGCTGGCGGGGCTGCTGCACTTCGTCCTCCGCGGCACGCCGCACGTCTTCGCGGACTTCTGGACCGCCGGCACGTACCTCACCTTCGCGCTCGGCGCGCCGCTCGCGGCCCAGACGCTCCTCGACGACCTGCGCTACCCCGACCTGCTCGACTGGTGGCCGGGCGGCCTCGGCAGCCGCGTGCGCCTGCGCATGCCCTCGACCACCCCGTGGTACCTCGTCGTCGACGCCGTGCCGATCGCGTTCATGGCGCTCGTCCTGCGCGAGCCCCAGAGCCGCGGCCCGCTCGGCTACGTGATGGCCGCCGCGACGCTCGTCGTGGGCGGCGGCGCGGCCGGGATGCGGCTGTGGAGCCGCCGGCGCCTGGGCCCGGCGGTCCGCGGCGCCGACGAGAGCGCCTCGGTCGAGGAGCCGCCCGCGGGCGGGCGCGCCGTCCTGGCGGGGGCCGCCATGGTCGTCCCGCTCGCGGCGCTGATCGCCGCGCTGGCGGCGCTGCACGCGAGCCTCGCGCTCTGGCTGGCCGGCATCGCGCTCTACCTCGGCGCCGCGGCGCTGCTCAAGCGCGTCTTCGTCGGCCGCGGCCGCGCCCTCGTCGCCGCCCCGCCGCCCGCTCCGGCGGCGCGCAAGGGCCACCGCGGGCGCCGGTAGCGCCGGCCCTCCGTCGGAGCGCGGCTCAGTTGACCGTGCGGAAGAGCACGTCCTCGAGCGGCAGCGCCGCGGGATCGCTCTCCGCCGGGCCGAGCTTCCACGCCTGCAGCGCGTACTCCTTCAGGGCGCGCGCGATGAAGCCGGCGCGGGTGCGCGTGAGCTCGTCGAGGTCGGTGCCGCAGAGGAGCGTCCGCAGGTCGCGGCCCACGAAGTCGACGAGGTCGGCCGCGGTCGCCCACTGAGCCCGCCCGCGCACCTCGAGGAAGAGGTCGAGGAACGCGCGGTACGGGAAGGCGCCGTCCTCGTCGCGCGCCGATTCCAGCATGCGTACGAAGGTGTCGCCGTCCATGGCCGCACGATAGGGCCCGGTTCGCGCTGTCGCAAATTTTTGGCGGGGAGCCGCGGGCGGTGCTACCAGTCGGCGGACTCGAGCTCGATGTAGAACTTGTCGAACTGGCGCGTGGGGCCGTGGATCGTGAACGCCGTGCTGCCGCCGGCGGGGACGCTCCCGACGGCGCCGGTGATGCGGCCGAGCTCCTTGTCCTTGCCGTCCACCATGACCCCGGCGACCCGCACGTTGACCGCGGCGCGAGGCGAGCGGTTCTTCACGCTCCCGCTGACGTAAAAGGCACCGTTACGGACCTGGCCCTTCACGCCCTCGTACTGCAGAAACGGCTCGATGTCGAAGCGGTGGTCCAGCAGGTCCGCGCGCGGCACCAGGCGCAGCTTCTTCGCGCCCTCGTCGATGGTCGTGAGGTAGCGCCGCGAGAAGTTGAGGCCGAGGAGGCCGATCTTGCGTCCGTCGGAGCAGGCCTCGCACAGGCTGACGGTGAAGCCGCCCGTGACGCGCGCGCCGGCGACGTCGATGGTCTCGAGGACGAGGAGGGGCTGCTCGACGGTGCCGTTGGCGGTCTGGGTGCGGATGCGCGGCGCGTCCGGGGGGATCGCCACGCCGAGCCGCTGCAGCGTCGCCTGATCGACGGTCGTGAGCGAGGCGCCGGTGTCGTAGAGGAACGAGACGTCGTGCTGCTCGTTGAGGCGGGCGCCCACGTAGTACGACGAGCCGCGGCGCTCGAGCGGCACCGCCACCTCGTGCAGCGTCGGGGCGGGCGGCGGCGGCGCCGGCGCGACCTCGGGCGGCGGCGCCTTGCCCGCGGCCTTGGCCGCGGCGAGGGCCGCCTTGCGCCGCTTCTCCTCCTCCCTCTTCGCCTTGGCCTGCTCGGCCTTGCGCTGCTGCTCGAGCTTCTTCAGCTTCGCCAGCTCGGCCTTGCGCGCCTTCTCGGCGGCGGCCTTCTCCTTGGCCGTCATCTTCTTGGGCTCGACGGGCGGCGGCGGCGGCGGCACCGGCCGCGCGCCGCTGAAGCCCTTCTCGATCACCTCGAGCAGCTTCTCGCGCGCGCGGTCCTTCACCGGGTCCGGCACCTTCTTCCACCACTCGCGGACCGCCTCGCCGAGGGTCGGCTGGGACGCGGGCGGCTGCTGGGCGCGCGCGGGCGGCGCGGCGAGCGCGACGGCGCCGCAGACGAGCATCAGATGGCACACGAAGCTCCGCCCCATGGGATCGCTCCTCCGACGGCCGGTCTTTGCATCACCGGCCCGCCGCAGGATACCATAGCGGCCCGGCGCCGGTCGCGCGCCGCGTACGAACCGACCCGAGGAGGCACCGCCCTGATCCCGCACCGCTTCGCGTTCAAGGTGTACTTCGAGGACGCCGACGTCCAGGGCGTCGTGCACCACCCGAACTACCTCAGGTTCTGCGAGCGCGCCCGCAGCGAGCTCATCGAGTCCCACGGCCTGACCACCCGCGGCCTCGAGGAGCATGGCTGCCACCTGACGGTCTACGAGGTGACGCTGAAGTACCGCCAGCCGGCGCGCATCGGCGACCGTCTCGAGGTGGTCTCGCGCCCGCGCCTGGCGAGCGAGTACCGCATCACCTTCGCGCAGTCCGTGACGCGCGCGGACGCGGCGAAGCCGCTCTGCGACGCGACGATCCAGATCGTCTGCCTCGATGACGCGGGCAAGCTCGTCCGGATCCCGCCCGCGCTCGCGGCGCTGTGCGAGCCGGAGGAATAGACCGGGCGTGGCGGTCCCTCCCGGCGGTTATCGCGCCAGAGGCGCAGCCTGCTCAGTTCTCCTGGAAGACGTGCGTGTCGTACTCGATCTCGAGCGCGAGCTTGTGGCGCGCCTCCTCCTGCGCCAGCGCCTTGAACATGACGCGCGCGGCGTCGTCGGGCGCGACCTTGGCGAGGTCGGTGTAGAGGCGGAAGGCGGCCTTCTCGCGTTGCATCGCGAGGGTGAGCAGCTCGGGGTAGGTCATGCCGGCGCGGAAGTCGCCCGGCACCGCGTACTCGGCGATGTCGAGACTGGGCACGGGCTTGCGGGCGTCCTCGAGGAAGCGGGGCACGTCGAGCTGGCGCAATTTCTCCTCGTGGCGGCGCTCCTGCTCGGCCATCTCGAGCAGCGCGTCCCGCATCGCCTTGCCCTTGAACTGCTCCGCCGCCTCCAGGTAGACGCGCTGCGCCTCCTGCTCGCGCTCGATCGCGTACTCCAGCACCTCTTTGTAGCTCTTGCTCGTCGCCATGGGATCCCTCTCGGAGAGCGGTAATACTAGCCGAAGTGCGCCGCCCGCGCACGGCGCGGCAACGGGCCGCAACGAAAGCGCCCGTACGGCTCATGTTGCTGCTCGTCGCACCGGCGCAGGCACTCGGGCCGCGCCGTTCGATCCCACGGGAGGGCTCGGCCCTCCCGCCCCGCCCGGCGGAGCCGGTCGGGGTCCCCACCCACCCGCGGCCGCACTCGCGGCCGGCTCGGCCTTCGGCCTCCGCGGCGCCCGTGCCTCTTGGCGCGCCCGCGCGGCGATGCCACAATGCCCCGAGACCCACGGAGGGAAGCCATGGCCGAACCGCGCGAGCTGCCGTCGTCCGAGCGCCTGCCGTACATCAAGGGGTTGATCTTCCTCGCGCGCGCCGGCGGCGGCGTGGGTGAGCCGGAGCGCGCCCAGCTCCTCGCCGCCATCGACGCGTGCGCGCTCGCGCCGGCCGACGCGGACGCCGCGCGGGCGGCCATCGACGCGCCGCTCGCGCTCGCGGCCGTGGCCGAGGCGCTCGCGGGCTCGCAGACCCGCTTCGCGCTCTACCTCGACGCGATCGCGCTCGCCTACGCCGACGGGGTCGTCGTCCCGGCGGAGGAGGAGGCGCTCGACGCCCTGCGAGACGCGCTCGGCCTGCAGGGGTACGAGGCCCAGGCGCTGCGGCAGGTGGCCGAGTCGCTCCAGGCGCTCAAGACGCAGCCGAAGCCGGACGCGGCGGCGGTCACCCGCACGAAGGAGGCGCTCGCGCGGCTGGCGGCGGTGGGCGTGCCGATCGGCGCCGCGGCGGTGTCGGGCACGGTGCAGGGGCTCTCGGCGGCGGCCCTCACCTCCGGCCTCGCCGCGCTCGGGCTCGGGCTGGGGGTGACCGGCGGCGTGGGCGTGTGCCTGCTCCTCGGGCTGGCGAGCTACCAGGGCGTGAAGTGGCTGCTGCGGAAGACGGGGCGGAAGCCATCCAAGCCGGCGCCATGAGAGCGATCCAGATCGACGCTCCCGGCGCGGAGGACGTGATGGTCCTGCGCGAGGCCAAGGCGCCGGAGCCGCGCGACCGCGAGGTGCGCATTCGCGTGGCCGCGACCGCGGTCAACCGCGCGGACCTCCTGCAGCGGCGCGGCCACTACCCACCGCCCCCGGGCGCGAGCGCGATCCTCGGGCTCGAGTGCGCCGGCGTGGTCGACGCGGTCGGCGAGGACGCGCACCGCTTCGCGCCCGGGGCGCGCGTGATGGCGCTGCTCACCGGCGGGGGCTACGCGGAGGCGGTCGTCGTCGACGAGCGGCAGGTCATGCCGGTCCCCGAGGACCTCGACCTGGTCGCGGCCGCCGCGATCCCCGAGGTGTGGCTGACGGCGTACCTCAACGTCTTCCGCCTCGGCGGCCTGGCCGCGGGCGGCGCCCTGCTCGTGCACGGCGGCGGCAGCGGCGTCGGCACGGCCGCCATCCAGCTCGCCCGCGCGAAGGGCGCCACGGTCCTCGTCACGGTCGGCAGCCCGTCGAAGGCGGAGCGCTGCCGGGCGCTCGGCGCCGACGCGGTCATCAACTACCGCGAGGAGGACTTCGCCACCCGCGTCCGCGCGCTCACCTCGGACCGCGGCGTCGACGTCGTGCTCGACTCCATCGGCGGCGCCTACCTCGAGTCGAACCTGCGCTGCCTGGCGATGGGCGGCCGCCTCGTGGTGATCGGCACGATGGGCGGCCGCACGGCGGAGCTCGACCTCGGCCGGATGATCGCGCGCCGGCTCACGCTGATCGGCTCGGCCCTGCGCAGCCGCCCCGTCGCCGAGAAGGGCGAGCTCGTCGCGGCCTTCGAGCGCGAGGTGCTGCCGCTCTTCGCCGCCGGCCGCGTGAAGCCCGTCATCGACCGCGTCCTGCCCCTGGCCGAGGCGCCCGAGGCCCACCGCGTGGTCGCCGAGAGCGCGCACTTCGGCAAGGTGGTGCTCAAGGTCGGGGAGGTGTGAGGGCGGGCTACCGCCCTCTCGATTCTCGCCCCGTAAGCACCCGGTCGCGGCCCTCGGTCGAAAGGACCCGCCTCCTAACCCCCTGCCCGCACGGGTTCTTTTCACCCCGGGGAGGGTGCCCGCGCTTCCGCCAGCGGAAGTGCCCGCGCTTCCGCCAGCGGAAGTGGCCGCGCTTCCGCCAGCGGAACTGGCCGCGCTGCTGCCGCCAGCGGAAGTGGCCGCACTTCCGCCAGCGGAAGTGGCCGCGCTTCCGCCAGCGGAAGTGCCCGCGCTTTCCGCCAGCTGAAGTGGGCCCCCGCGCGCCGCGCTCTCGAACGACACGGACGTGCGGCTCGTCCTCGGCGAACCGTCGTCGGCTGACGGTTCTGGCACCGGGCTGCGTCGCTCGCGACGGTCGCGGTACCTTTTTTGCGCCGCCCGCGTGCCCGCCGTAGCCTGGGCGCATGCAGGCCCGGCTGCTCGCGCTCGTCGCCGTCGGTGGTGGCGTGGTCGTGCTCGTGCTCGTGTGGCTGGTCGCGGCCGCGCGGCGCGCGTGGCGGCGGCGGCGCGACGTGCGGCGGGTGCGCCGCGGCCACGCGGGGGAGCGGCGCGGGCGCGCGCTGCTCGAGGCCGCGGGCTGGCGCGTGCGGCGCGCCCACCCGCCCGGCGAGCTGCGCGTCGCCGTCGACGGCGAGGACTTCGCCCAGCCGCTCACGGCCGACTACCTGTGCGAGCGCGCCGGGCGCGTGCTCCCGGCCGAGGTGAAGACCGGCGCCGCCGCCGACCTCGCGGAGAGCGCGACCCGCCGGCAGCTCCTCGAGTACGCGGTCGCCTACGGCGCCGGCGCCACGCTCTTCGTCGACGCCGACGAGGGCACCGTGTCCGAGGTCGTCTTCGCCGCCTCGCCGCCGCCGGCGCGGGGGCGCAGCGGCGCGCTCCTCGCCGAGGTGAAGCTGCCGCTCGTGCGGCGGCGGCCGCGGGTCGGCTGGCTCGTGACCGGCGCGGCCGCGGCGGCGATCTTCGCCGCGGTGCCGGTG
>DASXVK010000326.1:0-9431 GCA_036504295.1 Polyangia bacterium | reverse complement strand
GCGCGTCAGCCGGATGCCCGGCGGGCGGCCCGGGCCGCGCGCCCGCAGCCGCACGAAGGCGGCGACCATCGCGGCGACCGCGGCCTTCGCGTCGTTCGCGCCGAGGCCGTAGACGCGGCCGCCGGCGACCGTCGGCTCGTGCGGCGGACGCGTCCAGCCCGGCGCCGGCGGCACCGTGTCGAGGTGGCTGTTGAAGCACAGGTAGGGCGGCGCGCCGGCCGCGGCGTAGAGGTTGTCGCCCAGGCGCTGCGCGTCGACGCCGCGGCCGCGCAGCCACGCGAGGAGCCAGTCGCACAGCGGCCCCTCCTCGTGGGAGCGCGAGGGCACGGCGACGAGCGTCCGGTGGAGCGCGAGCACCTCGTCGTCAGTCATGCGCCGGTTCGCCCCCCCCGTGCTCCGCCGCGGGCAGCTCCGCCGCGTCCTTGACGATCAGCGTGCCGGCGCCCTCGTTCGTGAAGACCTCGACCAGCAGGCTCGACCGCCGGTAGCCGACCATGTGCACCCGCTTGACCCCGCGGGCGATGGCCGCGAGCGCCGCCTCGACCTTGGGCAGCATGCCGCCCTCGACGGCGCCGCGCTCCTTGAGGAGCCCGAGGCCGCGTACGTCGGTGTAGCTGATGAGGCTGCGGGGGTTCTGGCGGTCCTCGAGCAGCCCCGGCGTGTCGGTGACGAGGATGAGCTTCTCGGCGCCGGTCTCGCCGGCGATGGTCGCGGCCACGGTGTCGGCGTTGATGTTGAGCACCTGCCCGTCGGCGTCGCACGAGAGCGGGCTCACGACCGGCACGAGGCCCGCGTCGAGGAGCCGGGTGAGCACCGCCGCGTCGACCGCGACGATGTCGCCGACCAGGCCGTAGTCGACGCGCACCTGCTCGCCGTTCACGTCCCTGACCTGCGGCGGGCGGCGCGTGGCCCGCACGAGCCCGGCGTCGACGCCCGAGAGGCCGACCGCCGGCAGGTTCGCGGCGCGGCACACCGCGAGGATCGCGGTGTTGACGGTGCCATTGATCGTCATCACCGCCACCTCGAGCGTCTCCGGATCCGTCACCCGCCGGCCCTCGACGACCGTGGCCGCCAGGCCGAGCCGCTCGCCGAGCGCCGTGGTCTGCGGGCCGCCGCCGTGCACGAGGATGACCTTGACGCCGAGCTCGCGCAGCACGCTCACCTGCTCGATCACCTCGCGCACCGCGGCCCGATCGCCGCCGATCGCGCCCCCGATCTTCACGACGAAGATGCGGTCGCGGTAGAGCCGGATGTAGGGCAGGGCGCGCTTGAGCGCCGCCATGCTCTGGTCGCGGTCGAAATGCCCGGTCACGCGCCCACCTCCGTGCCACCCAGCATCTCGACGAGCAGGGCCTTCTGCGCGTGCATGCGGTTGCCCGCCTGGCGCACGACCACGCTCCGCGGCCCGTCGAGCACCTCGTCGGCGATCTTCACGTTGCGGCGCACCGGCAGGCAGTGCATGAGCTTCGCCTCGGGCCGCGCGGTCTCGAACCACGCCTCCCGCACGCACCACTCGGCGCGCAGCGGCGCTCGCAGCCGCGCCTCGGCCTCGGCCTGGCCATAGAGCGACGGCGCCGACCAGCTCTTGACGTAGAGCACGTGGGCCCCCTCGAGCGCCGCGCGGCGATCGGCGGTCTCGCGCACGTGGCCGCCCGCGCGCGCCGCCAGCGCCTGCGCGCGCGCCATCACCGGCGCCGGCAGCGAGTAGCCCTCGGGTCGCAGCACCGTGACCTCCATGCCGCGGCGCGCCGCCATCTGCAGCGCGGCCGCCGGCACCGCGTAGGGCAGGGCCTTGGGGTGCCACGCCCACGAGAGGACGAAGCGCCCGCCGGCGCGCGGGATCTCCAGATCCTCGAGGGTCTTCCAGTCGGCGAGCGCCTGGCACGGGTGCGTGGCGGCCGACTCGAGGTTGATGAACGGCTTGGGCGACAGCGCCGCCATCTCCTGGATGACGCCGTCGGCGAGATCCTCGCCGAGGTCCTGGCCCGCGGCGAAGCAGCGCACGCCCAGGGCGTCCGCGTACTGGGCGAGCACCGGGATAGCCTCGCGGATGTGCTCGACGGCCTCGCCGTCCATCACCACGCCGCGCCGGGTCTCGAGCTTCCACGAGCCGGCGCCGGGCTGGATGACGAACGAGTGGCCGCCGAGCTGCGTGATGCCGGCCTCCATCGACGCGAGCGTCCGGAGCGACGGGTTCAGGAAGACGAGCCCGACGGTGCGGCCGCGCAGGACGTCGCTGATCGGGCGTTGCTCGAGGGCGCGCGCGTTCGCGAGCACCGCCTCGAGGCGCGCGTCGGCGAGATCGGTGAGGTCGAGGAAGCGGTTCATCGCGGGATCTCCTTGAGGGCGGCGGTGAGCTGGTCGATGTGCTCGTCCTGCAGGATGAGCGGGGGGAGCAGGCGCAGCACGTGCGGGTCGCCGCTCGAGCCGGCGAGGATGCGGCGCGCGCGCAGCTCGGTGAGCACCTCGGCCGCGGGCCGGGTGGTGCGCAGGCCGAGGAGGAAGCCGAGGCCCTGCACCGCCGTGACCGGGCCTACCACGCACTCGGCGCGCAGCCGTTCTGACAGGCGGCGCACGCGGGCCAGGAGCTGCTCGGACTCGATCACGTCGATCACGGCCTCGATGAGCGCGCAGGCGAGCGGCCCGCCGCCGAACGTGGTGCCGAGATCGCCGACCGCGACGCCGGCGGCGACCTCCTCGGTGACGAGGACGGCCGCGGCCGGGAAGCCGCCGGCGAGGCCCTTGGCGGTCGTGAGCACGTCCGGGGTGACGTCGTGCGCCTGCGCGGCGAACGGCCGCCCGCTCCGTCCCATGCCGCACTGGACCTCGTCGAGGATGAGGAGCGCGCCGCGGGCGCGGGTGACGGCGCGCGCCCGCTGCACGAAGTCGCGGGAGAGCGGCCGCGCGCCGGCCACGCCCTGCACCGGCTCGAAGATGACGGCCGCCACGTCGTCGCCGACCGCGGCCTCGAGCGCGTCGGCGTCGTCGAAGGGCACGACCGTGGCCGGGAACGGCGCCGCCGGGAAGCCGTACCACTTCTCGTGGCCCGCGGTGATCGCCGCGGCCGCGGCGGTGCGCCCGTGGAAGGCGCCGGCCACGGCGACGACGCGCGGGCGGTGCGTGCGCAGGAAGGCGATGCGCAGCGCGTTCTCGTTCGCCTCGGCGCCCGAGTTGACGAAGAAGACGCGCGTGAGGCCCGGCGGGCCGAAGCTCGCGAGCCGCGCGGCCGCGCGGTCGCGGACGGCGAGGTCGACGACGTTGCTCTGGAAGAAGAGCGTGCGCGCCTGCTCCTCGAGGGCCGCGAGCAGCCGCGGGTGGCCGTAGCCGAGCAGCGCCACGGCGTGCCCGGCGTAGCAGTCGAGGTAGCGCGCGCCGCCTTGGCCCGTGAGCCACACCCCGTCGCCGGCGACGGGCCGGAGGTCGATCTTCTTGAACACCTCGAGCAGCGCGCTCATCTCAGTACCACCCCAGCCCGCCGAGCGTGAGGCCCGCGTCGTCGGGCAGATCGAACAGGCGGTTCGCCGACAGAAGGGGGGCTCTGCCCGCCCCCCCCTCGACGGGCCAAGCCCGTCGAGCCTCCCCTCCACCGCGCGCTCCCCGCGCGTGTTGGCGTCGACGATGTGTCGCGGTGAACGCTTCTCATCTAGTACCACCCCAGCCCGCCGAGCGTGAGGCCCGCGTCGTCGGGCAGATCGAAGAGGCGGTTCATCCACTGGATCCCGCCGCCCGCGGCGCCCTTGATCAGGTTGTCGATCACCGCGGTCACGACGAGGGTGCGGCCGCGCGTCGTGAGGCCGAGGCGGGCGCGGTTCGTGCCGACGACCTCGGTCAGCCGCGGCGACTCGACGCTCGCGCGCACGAACGGGCTCGGGGCGTAGAAGTCGTTGACGCGGGTGACGAGCTCCGCGGCGGGCGTCGGCGTGCGCAGCGTCAGGCGCAGCGTGGCGTGGATGCCGCGCACGAACGGGCCCGAGCACGGCACGAGCTCGACCTCGGGGGCGGGGCCGTCACGACCGAGCCCCAGCAGGCGCCGCACCTCCGGCTCGTGGCGGTGCACGAGCGGCGAGTAGGCGCGCAGGTCGCTGTGACGCTCGGGGTGGTGGGTGCCGGCGCCGGGCGAGCGGCCGCTGCCCGAGCTGCCGGTGACCGCGGCCGCGAAGAGGCTGCCCTCGACGAGGTCGAGGGCGTAGAACGGCCACGCACCCAGCGTGACGGCGGTCGTGAAGCAGCCGGGCTGGACGGCGTGGACCGGCGGCTTGCCGCGGAGCTGCTCGGGCAAGGAGCAGTGAAACGCCTCGAGGCGCGCGGGCGCGTCGTGGGCATGGCCGTAGACGGCGGCGTAGTCGGCCGCGTCCGGGTAGCGGAAGTCGGCGGAGAGGTCGACGACGCGGACGCGGGCCCTGGCCGCCTCCGCGGCCGTGAGGAGGAGCTCGACCAGCGCGGCGGTGGCGCCGTGGGGCGTCGCGGTGAAGACGCCGAAGGGCGCGTCGGGCTCGAAGCGGCGCGCGAGCTCCAGGGTGGACTCGAAGCGCAGGCCGTCCACCGCCGTCCCGGCGAGGTGGGGGAAGGCGCCGCGGACCGGCTCGCCCTCCTGCGAGGTGGACCCGGCGGCGGCCACCCGGAACACGGGGTGGCCGGCGAGCAGGCGCAAGAGCTCGCCCGCGACGTAGCCGGTGCCGCCGAGGACGGCGACGGGGATCGTGGGCGCGGTCATGACACCCGCCCCGCGGGCTCGAGGTGCAGCTGCGCCACGACGAGCCGGCCGAGCGCGGCCGCCTCGGAGCGGGCGTTGAGGCAGGTGATCCCGGTCTGGCGCTCGATGATCCGGCTGCCGGCGGCGTTGTCGGTGGCCGGGCCGGTCACCGCGGTGGTCGGCAGCTGGTGGCGCTCCTGGAGCAGCCGCACGCCGCCCCAGGCCGCCACCGGGTCCATCGCCGCGAGCAGCACCGCGCTGAGGGCCGGCCGGATCTCCGGGTCGTTGAGGATCGCGTCGACGCCGTAGAGGCCGAGCAGCCCGTCGCCCAGCTCGAGGACGATGACGTCGGGGTTGTCGGCGGCGAGGTGGGTCAGGAGCGCCCGGCACGCGCGCGGGGCGCTCTCGGGCGTCGTCGTGACGATGCCGAAGTCGGTGAAGATGAGGGTGTGCTGCGCGCCCGCGTCCTCCATGGCGAGGATGTCGCGGCGCAGCGAGACGCCGGTGGCCTTGCCGGCGGCGACCTTCAGGCCCAGGTGCGTGAAGGCCTGGACGAGCGCGCAGGCGGCGGCGGTCTTGCCGGCGTTCATGGAGCTGCCGACGAGCGCGACCACCGGGATGCCGCGCAGGTCGACGCGGTCCTCGAGCGGCAGGGCGTTCTGGCTGATGTGCGCGGGCACGCCGATGCGCTCGCCGAGGTAGGGGAAGTGCAGGATCTGCCCCAGCACCTCGCACACGAAGGGATCGCCGAGGTCGGGGTTGACGGCGTCGCACACGCCGAGCACGCCGCCGAGGTTGAGCAGGTTCAGCTTGTCGCCGACGTTGATGCGCTCGGGCACGTACCCCGAGTAGCCGAAGAGCGCCTTGCGGTGCCCGAGGGCCACCGCGGCGAGGTCGCCGGGCTTGACCCGGGAGAAGCGGCCCGACGGCAGCTCGAGCTGGTTGTAGGTGGACTTGGAGTTGAGCACCCGCACCGCCACCGCCCCGCCCTCGACCGCCGCGATGTCGTCGCTGACCCGCACCTCGCGCGAGAGGTGGCAGTTGAGCGTGACCGAGCCGATCTTGTCGAGCAGGATGGTCTTCACGGCTGCTTGTCCCCGGCCCGCGCCCACAGCATCGACGGCAGCGCCGCCATGCGCGAGTAGCCGCGCGCGTCGGCGGCGGTCCACTCGCCCGCGGCCTCGCCGTACACGCCGCGCGAGGCGGCCTTGAGCGAGTAGGGCGAGGCGACGCCCTCGACGAAGAGGCTGCCGGGCTGCAGCCGCACGGTCACCTCGCCGGTCACGCGCCGCTGGCTCGACAGGAACAGCGCCTCGATGTCGCGGCACGCCGGCTCGAGGAACTGCGCCTCGTGCACCAGGTCGCCGTAGATCGCGGCGAGCTGGTCCTTCACGCGCTGCTGGCGCGCGGTGAGCACGAGCTTCTCGAGCTCGCGGTGCGCGGTGATGAGCAGCGCCGCCGCGGGCGCCTCGAAGGCGACCCGCCCCTTGAGCCCGAAGATGGTGTCGCCGAGGTGGATGCCCCGGCCGATGGCGTAGGTGGCGCCGAGCGCGTTCAGCCGCTCGATGAGCGGCACCGGCGCCAGCCGCTCGCCGTCCCACGCCGCCGGGACGCCGCGCTCGAAGCCGAGGCGGTGCGACTCGGTGGGGCGCGGGTGCGTGAGCGCGCCGCGGCTGAGGACCCACGCCTCCTCGGGCAGCGGCGCCACGGTGTCGGTGGTCTCGCGGCCGCCGATGGTCACGCCCCAGAGGCCCTGGTTGATCGAGTAGGCCGCGCGCTCGCCGGCCACCTCGTGGCCGCGCTCGCGCAGGAAGCTGGTCTCGGCCTCGCGGGTGAAGCCCTCGTCGCGCACCGGCGCGAGCACCTCGAGCTCCGGCGCGAGCGTCCGGAGGGCGACCTCGAAGCGGACCTGGTCGTTGCCGGCCGCGGTCGAGCCGTGGGCGACGGCGGCCGCGGCGCGGCGGCGCGCGGTCTCCGCGACGAGGCGGGCCTGCAGCGTGCGCTCCGCCCCCACGCAGAGCGGGTAGACGTGGCCGCGCAGGACGTTGCCCATGACGAGGAAGCGGAGCGTCTCGTCGAAGTACGCCTCGCGGCCGTCGACCAGGACGTGCTCCACGGCGCCGAGCGCCGCCGAGCGCGCCGCGATGCGCGCGCGGGCGGCGTCGTCGAGCCCACCGGTGTCGACGGTGACGGTGATCACCGGGGCGCCGCGCTGCTCGCGCAGCCACGGCACGAGAAACGATGTATCCAGGCCGCCGCTGAAGGCGAGCACGATGGGGCGCGACATGTCGACCCTCCTTGTCAGGCGCGGCGTGGTCACCGCACCGCCGGTGTACCGGGCCCTGAAGGGGCTTCGCTGCACGCGATCGCGCGAGTCTCCACGCCGGCCACCGTCACCACGTTTGGGGGACTGTTAGTACAGTATGGCGGGGGGGCTGGCAAGTACGGGGTACGGCGCGGTTGCCGCGCCCGGGGTGCGTGCGGTAAAGAGCAGGGATGGACGACGCCTCGTTCGCGCGCCTCGAGGCGCAGGTCACTGCCATCACGCGGCCGGCTCCCGCCCTGCTCGCGTACTACGTCTGCTCCGCGATCACGACGACGGTGCTCGCGCCCTTCTTCCTCGTTTATCTGTATTTCCGGTACCACACGCTTCACTACCGCTTCGACGAGGACGGCGTGTCGATGGGCTACGGGGTGCTCTTCCGTCGTGAGATGCATCTGACGTACGCCCGGATGCAAGATATCCACCTCTCGCAGAACGTCGTGGAGCGCTGGCTCGGGATCGGCGCGGTGACGGTGCAGACGGCGGGCGGCGGCGAGGGCGGGGACCTGCGGATCGTGGGGGTGCGGGAGTTCGAGGCCATCCGCGACTACCTGTACGCCCGCATGCGCGGCGTGCGGCCGGCGGCGCGCGCGGCGGCCGGACCGGCCGGCGCGGACGAGGTGGCGCTGCTCGCCGCCATCCGCGACGAGCTGCGGGCCGCGGCGCGGGCGCTCGGCGGGAGCGCGTCGTGATCGGCGCGCTCGTCGCCGCGGTGCGGCCGGTGTTCGCGCCGCTGCTGAAGCTGGACCTCGCGCCGCCGCACCTGCCCGAGGGGCCGGCGGTGCGGACCCTGCGGCCGGCGGCGGCCTACCTCGCCTACCGCTACCTCGCCGTCGCCGCGGTCGGGCTGATCGAGTCGCTGCCGGTCGTCATCCTCGGCGGGCTCGCCGTCGCGCGGCTGGGGGCGGTGGGGCTGCTCATCGCCGTGCCGCTCCTCGCGCTCTACCTCTTCGTCATGGGCGTCGTCCTCGTCGCGACCCGCCTCGACTGGGAGCTGCGCCACTACGTCCTCGGCCGCCGCAGCCTGCGGGTGCGCGCCGGGGCGTGGGTGCAGCGCGAGATCACCCTCAGCTACGCGAACGTGCAGAACGTCGAGGTGGTGCAGGGGCCGCTCGAGCGCGCCTTCGGGTTCAAGTCGCTGCGCGTCTCGACGGCGGGCGGCCAGAGCGCGAAGGACAAGCTGCACGGCGGCGGCTCGCACGACGCGCTCCTCGTCGGCCTCGAGGACGCCGACGAGGTGCGCGAGCTCATCCTCGGCGTGCTGCGCGGCCGCCGCGACGCCGGCCTCGGCGACGCGGACGACGCCGCGGCGCCGGCCGACGCCGCGCCCGCGCCCGCCGGCGCCGCGCCCGCTCGCGACCGCGCGGCGGCGCTCGGCGAGGTGCTCGCCGCGGCCCGCGCGCTGCGCGCCGCGGCGGAGGCGCACCGGCGGCCGGCGACGGCGGGCTGAGCCGCGCGTGCCGGCGGCGGCGGGGTGAGCTGCGGCGGAGGCGCACCGGCGGCCCGCGGCGGCGGGGCGTGCGGCCGCGGACCCCGCGGCGGCGCGCCGAGCATCCCCCTCCGGATCACCACAATCACGTGATCGCGATGTCGATGCTCGTCCATGCCGGCGGAGATCACACTTCCCCGGTGATCTGGCGCTGGATGCTTGGCGGCGTGCCGGCGCGGGCTGTCCGGAAACCGGCGTGGCTGTCCGGAAATCCCGGACGGTTGGCCGGATTCCGGACGCGGTGAGGGCGCAGCGCGCGCGCTGCCGCCCGGACGCGATCCGCACTTCCTCGACGGTGCGAGGCGTCGCACGGCGGCGGGGCACGGCCGCTGGCCCGCCGCTTGCTTTGCAACGGGCCATGCTCTGCCACATCGTCGTTCATGCGGCCGGCCGGCTCACGCCGCTCGCGCCTTTCGAGGCCGCCGCCGTCACCTGGCTCCGCCTGCGGGAGGAGTACCCGCTGGCGCTCGGCGCCGTCCTCATGCCGGACCACTTTCATCTCCTGGTGGACATCGCCGATCCCGACGGGGTCCGGCGCCGCCTGGGCGCTGTCCTGAGCGGGCTGACACGGAGCGAGCCCTACGGCCGTCGACGGCGGCGGCTCTGGGACCCGGTGCCGACGCCTGATCCGGTGCGCAACCTGCGGCATCTGCGTCGGGACGTGCGTTACCTGGCGCTCAACCCCTGTCGCGAGGGGCTCGCTCGCGATCCCTTGAGCTGGGTCTGGAGCACGCACCGCGACGTCATGGGCGCGGTCGCCGATCCCTGGGTCACCGCCGACCGCCTGGCCGCGGCCCTGCGGCTCCCGGCGCGGGGCTTCACGCCCGCGCACCACGCCTACGTGGCGGCCGATCCCACGGTCCACGTGGCCGGCACGCCGGCACCCACGCCGGCTCCGGCGCGTGACGTCCCCGTCGTGGCGCTCG
>DASXVK010000325.1:0-4265 GCA_036504295.1 Polyangia bacterium | reverse complement strand
GACTATGCCGCAACTCCGCGAGGGCTTTCTACTGGGGCGACCGCGCATCTCTGGCGCCTCAATTCAACGGGCGAACGCCGGGGTCTTTGCCCCTAAACAGGGTGCCATTGCCGCCCCGGCGAGCGATCTTGGACAAGAGTGGTCCAGGACGATTCCCAATAGAGCGAACCCCAGTCTGAGTCGGGCTTAGGATACGTGTTGCCGCCCCATGGCCTACAGGCCAGTCCGGGGTAGGTTTCGTAGTGCCAGGTTGCGCCGACTGCGCAGATCGGCGCGAGAAGGATCGCACAGCAGGTGCCGATGACGAGAACTCGTCCCTTCGTCCAGGCTGTCATCCTTACGCTCCTTGCGGGTTGGGCCCTGCAACGGGCCAAGAGGGCGCGCCGTGATTTCGGGCGGCGCGAACGATGTAAGGAGACCACGATCAGTGGATGAGTGTCAAATAGGGCGTAGTTGCTAGGGTCCGGCCTCCTTCGCCGCGCTCGGCCGCGCGGTGGTCTCGACGGGCCGGGCCCGCCGGGACCGCCCCTCGCACCACACTGCGAACACCGCCTGCACCGTCGCCGCCACCCCGACGTACGCGATCAGCGTGGCCCACACCGCGCCGGCGATGCCGTAGCGCGGGATGAGCACGACGTTCGCGGCGAGGTTGACGACGACGGTCGCGAGGGTGAGCGCCGTGCTCGTCGCGAAGAGGCCCCGCCCGATCCACTGCGGGGTCATGATCTGCGCGAGCGACAGGCCGACGAGCGCCGGCAGGAGCTGCCGGAAGATCGTGCCCGTCGGCGCGAAGCCCGGACCCGCGAGCGCCGTGATGAGCGGCGGCCCGGCGAAGAACGCGACGGTCCCGAGCACGACCATGGCGCCCAGCACCTCGAGCCCGCGGCGCCGCTGCTCGGGCCAGAGCCGGTCCGGGCCGAGCTCCGCCATGCGGCTGTAGAGCACGAGCGTCGTCGCCTGCGGCACCATCACGAGCACCATGATCATCTGCAGCGCGAGCTGGTACCAGGCGACCTCGGCCTGGCCGCGGTAGTGGTTCAGCATCAGCACGTTCGCCTGCGCCAGCACGAAGGCGCCGACGGTGTTCAGGTGCAGGCGCAGCGCGCCGCCGAGCAGCGCCCGGGTCTCGGCGAAGCTGAACCGCGGCCGGCCGCCGGCCCCGCGCCAGAGCGCGCCGATGCCGACGAGCGCGACCACCGCCTGACCGCCGACGAGCGCGACGAGCGCGCCGCCGACGCCGTAGCGGAGCAGGATGACCAGCACGACGAGCAGCCCGAGGGTGAGCGTGCGCCCGGCGACCTGGCCCAGGTTGTAGGTCCGCAGGCGGCCGGTGATCGTGAGGAGGTTGCTGCCGTACTCCTCCCAGATCAGGAACGGCACCGTGCCGAAGGCGAGGAGCAGCAGCGACGGGGGCACGCCGCGCACGAGCCGGCCGCCGGTCGCGAGGTAGACGCCGCCGCTCACGAGCAAGCCGAGCAGGGTCAGGGCGGCGGCGAGCACGAGCAGCGTGCCGAGCGCCCGCGCCAGCCACCCCTCGGCCCGGCCGGCCTGGGCGCGGTGCTGCGTCACCTGGCCCAGGCTGAGGCCGGCGAGCGAGCCGACGAGGCCGGTCCACGCCACCGCGGCGACGAGCACGCCGCGGCCGTCGGGCCCCAGCACGCGCGCGGTGACGAACACGACCGCGATGCCCACGAGGAGGCTGTACCCGCGCGCGCCGGCGGTCTCGACCAGCTTCGCCCAGAACCGGATCACCGCTTCACGGCATCGACGACTAGCTTGCTGTCGAGGCGCGTCTCCAACCCTCGCAGATCTGGCCACCGACTCTGACCAAGGTCGACGAATTCGTGTTCGGTGAACCCCGCGTCAAAGAGGGCGCGGGCAAGCTCCTCACGGTTATAGAGATGGCGGTGGCCCCACCAACGGAACGCGATATTCAGCATCTGAGCTCGCGTCTTGACGAAAGCGAGGTCCGGCCAATTGATCCAGTCAAATCGGCGCCAATCGCTGCAGTACCCGTCCACCAGGTCGTCGAGGTCGGGCATCGCTATCCGGACTACGCCTCCCGGCGCGAGCACCCGCCAAGCTTCCCTCAGGAACTGGACAGCGACTTCGTAGGGCACATGCTCGAGCACGTGTTCCGAGTAGATGCGGTCCAGCGACCTGTCAGCGAACGGGAGCCGCCGCTCGAGGTAGATGATGAGATCCGCCCTTGGATCGATGTCGGCGTTAGTCCATCCCGGGAACCGGTGAGCGCCGCAGCCGACCTGGAGCTTGCGAGACGGGCGGCGCTGCAGCCGCAGCCGCAGTACGTACGGGAAGTAGAGCAGCTGACTTAGTCCCGCCTGCGTACCACGTTGAACGATGCTCCAGAGGCGCTTCATCTGATCTGTCTCTTTACGGTAGCCGGAACTCCGACCACGAGCACGCCTGCCGGCACGTCCGCCCGCACGAACGCGTTCGCCCCCACGACCGACCACGCCCCGACGCTCGTCCGCTCGCGCAGCACCGCGCCCGCGCCGACGAAGACGCCGTCGCCGATAATGACGTTGCCGCTGACGTGGACGCCGGCGCAGAGCGTGGCGAAGTCCCCGACCCGGCTGTCGTGAGCGACGGTGCAGTTGAGGTTGAGCAGCGCGTGGGCGCCGATGGTGACGTTGATCGTCAGCGTGCACCCCGCACAGACGACCGCGCCCGGGCCGAGGGTGCACCGGCGTGACATCGCGACCCCCGGGTGCACGAGCGGCTCGGCCAGGCGAAAGCCCCCGGCCGTGGTCTTCTCGCAGAAGCGGCGCTTGAGCTGCGGGTCGCCCACGCCGGCGCAGACGATGGCGACGCGGTCGCGCAGCACGGTGATGTCACCGAGGTCGCCGAGGACCGGGACGTCGTCGACGACGCGCCCCTTCATCTCGGGCCGCTCGTCGAGGAACCCCGCCACCTCGAGGCCGATCTCCTGGCACAGCGCGCTCAGCTCGCGGCCCTGCCCGCCGCAGCCCCAGATGACGACCGGGTCACGCACGCGCGAGCTCGCGCACGACGTCGCTCACGTCCGCCTCGGTCATCTCCTCCCACAGCGGCAGGCTGAGGATGCGCGGGGCCAGGTCCTCCGTGAGCGGCAGCGGCTGCCGCGGCGCCTGCCGGAACGCCGCCTGTTCGTGGCACGCGGGCGAGAAGTAGGTCCGGCACTCGATGCCCCCGGCCGCCAGCCCGCCGAGGATCTCGGCTCGCGGCCGACCCGGCGGGCAGACCGCCGACAGGAACTGCGTCGGGACCTCGCCGACGGTCTGTTGCAGAGCGAACCCCCGCGCGAGGAGGCCGTGCTCGGCGAAGAGCTGCCGGTACCAGCCGTCGATGCGGCGGCGGGTCGCGGTCTTGGCCGGATAGTCGTCGAGGGTAGCCAGAGCGACCGCGGCCCCGAGCTCGGGCAGCTTGCCGTTGAGCCCCTGCCCCAGCGCCTCACGTGCGTCGGAGAAGCCGAAGTTCGCCGCCTGCCGCACGCGCGCGATCCGCGCGGGGTCTGCGCTGTAGACGAGCCCGCCCTCGCCGATGCCGAACGCCTTCGTGGCGTGGAGGCTGAAGACCACCGTCCCCGGGAAGCCGTCGCCGTAGTACCGGCCCAGGTGGCGGGTGCCGAACCCCGGGGCGGCGTCCACCACCACGGGGACGCCGCGCTCGACGAGGCGGGCGTAGGGCGCGAGGTCGAGGGCGGTGCCGAACGTCGCGTAGGGGACGACGACGGCGAGCTCCGACCCGAGCTCGTCGACGAGGCGGGCGACCTGCGTCTCGTCCGGGCACCAGTCGCCAGGCCGGACGTCGACGAAGTACGGCGTGAGCCCGCACCACATCGCCGCGAGGGGCGTGGCGGCGAACGTGAAGCTCGGCATCACGGCGTAGCGCGCGCCCGGCCGCCGGGACTCGGCGATGGCGAGCATGAGGCCGATCGTGGCGTTGCAGACCGTGGTCACTGCGCCGCGGCCCTGGAACCAGCGCTCGCGCACCCGGCGCTCGAACTCCGTGTTGAGGGGGCCGTAGTTGCTGTACCACCGCGCGTCATCGATCGCGGCCAGGTACTGCAGGTAGGCCTCCTTGCGCACGACGCTCGGCCGCAGGAACGGCACCCGGGGCCCCGTGCCCGCCGGCGCTGGCCGCGGGCTGCTCATCGCCCGAGCTGCGCCCGCTCGCGGTGGTGGCGCAGCAGCGGCCGCGGGTACCGCACCAGCCGTGCGCCGAGGTAGCTGATCTTCCGCAGCCGATTCCAGTCGCCCGGC
>DASXVK010000324.1:0-13667 GCA_036504295.1 Polyangia bacterium | reverse complement strand
GATTAGCCCGGAAAGCCGGGCGCCAGCAGCGCGGCCCAGCCGGCCGGCCGCTTGATCTTCTCGCCCGCCATCCACGCGTCGGCCGCGGCGACGAGCGCGCGGCCCTCGTCGCCGCCGACGAGCTCACCGCGGCGCCGGCGGGCGACGGCGGCGTGCAGCGCCATCTCGGCCGCGGCGAAGCCCGCGGTCGCCGCCCCGAGCCGGTCGAGCGCCGACGCGGCGTCGCCGCGGGCCGCGGCCACCCCGGCCGCGAGGAGCTCGCCCAGGGGGCGCGCGAGCCGCGTCCCGCGCCGCTCGAGGTCGTGCGCGCAGCGGGCGGCCTCCGCGAGCAGCGCCGGGCGGTCGGCGCCGCCCTCGCCCGCCGCGGCGAGCGCGGCCCGGCCGCGCCGGTGCGTCGCCTCGGTGTGCACCTGCTCGACCTTCAGCATCAGCGAGCGCTCCAGCGCGCCCCACTCGGCGGTCACGCGCGCGTGCGCGGCCCGGCCCTCCCCGCCGTAGCCACCGCCACGCCGGCGCGGCTGGCCGCGAACGCCGCGCGCAGCGCGCCGAGCTCCGCGCCGCGCCCGACGAACGGCGGCGCGGGCAGCGGGACCGCGGCCGAGACGGCCGGCGCGACCTCGGCGGGCGCGCCCAGGCACCGCAGCACCTCCGGCGCGGCGGGGCGCGCGCGGGGATCGGCGCGCAGCAGCGCGACGCACAGCGCGTCGAGGTCCGGGGGCACCTCCGGGCACAGCGCCCGCGGCGGCGTGGGCGCCGCGGTCTGCTTCGTCAGCATCACCGCGAGCGGCGCGCCCCGGAACGGCACGCTGCCCGTCAGCGCCTGGTGCAGCACGACGCCGACGCCGTACCAGTCCGCCTCCGGCCCGACCCGCAGCGAGGCCGCCTGCTCCGGCGCCATGTACTCGACGGTGCCCGCCGCGTGCACCGCGCTCGACTGATCGCCCGGCGCCGTCGCGGTGACCAGGCCGAAGTCGAGGAGCACGAGGCGGCCGTCGGGGGTCACGAGGAGGTTCGACGGCTTGACGTCGCGGTGCACCTTGCCGGCGGCGTGCGCCGCACAGACGGCCCGGGCGAGCTGCCCCGGCGCGTCGCGCAGGCGCCCTTCGTCGAAGCCGGCGGAGGGCGCGACCGAGGCGTCCCACAGCTTCTGCGCCGGCGAGGCCCGCCAGGTGGCGGCGCTCGGCGACACGTTGGAGTCGGAGCGCGCGGTCCCGGCGACCGGCTCACCGGAGCCCGGCCGCACGTACTGCAGGAAGCTCACGCCCTCGACGAGCTCCATGGTGAAGAACCAGCGCCCGTCCGCCTCGAACAGCTCCCCCAGGCTCACCAGGTTCGGGTGGTGCAGGTCCTGCAGGGCCCGGAACTCGTTCTTGAGCCGCAGCAGGTCCTCGCCGTCGAGGTCGCGCACGGTCTTGAGCGCCACCCGCGAGCGCCGCTCCCGGTCGAGCGCCTCGTAGACGACGCCCATGCCCCCCGCGCCCAGCCGGCGCAGCACCTGGAAGCGCTGCGTCCCCGTGAACTCGAGCTGCCCCCGTGGCAAGGACAAGGCGCCGCAGAGCCTATGTCACGAGGGGGGGATTGCAACTGCGGGCGGGCGGGGAAGGCCGCCGTCGCCGCGGGCCGCGCCTCGAGCATGCCATCGCGGATCACCGCGGACGCGAGATGTGAGAGCACATGGGCGCGCATCCCGGCGCGGATCACGCGGATGGGGTGATTTGGTCGGGCATGCTCCAGCGCAGGGCGCGAGGCCGACAGCCGCGGGGTGCCACGTCGCGGCGCTCGCCCGCGCGCCCCTCACCACCGGATCGGCTTCCGCAGCACCGGCACCTCGACGACCGCGCCGCCCGCGCGCCGCACGGTGAGCACCACGGTGGTCCCCTCGGGTCCGCGGATGAGCTGGATCGCCTCCTGGAAGCCGAGGTCGACCACCGGCTGGCCTTCGACCTTGAGCACGGCGTCGCCCGGCACGAGGCCGGCGGCCGCCCCGCCGCCCGCGGGCGTCAGCTCGCCGATGACGAGCGCGTCGTCGCGGGCGGCGAGCACGGCGCCGATGCCGACCAGCTCGAGGCGCGGCTCCTCCCCCGGGTCCACCCTCGTCAGCTCGACCGTGACCGGGCCCAGGCTCGCCGGCGGCGCGACCGTGAGCCCGCCGAGGATGCGGCCGTGGTGCCCGCTCGCGGCCACCCGCAGCGAGCACCGGCCCGCCGGCACGCCGCCGAGACTGAACGCGCCGGTCGCGTCGGTGACGACGCGCGCGGCGAGCGGAAGCTCGTCGATCCACGCGCCCTCGATCGCGACATTGGCGCCGGCCAGAGGCGTCCGGGTGCCGGCCTCGAGCACGACGCCGGTGATGCGGGCGCCGGCGCCGAGCGTGAAGTCCGCCGCCGTCTCGGGCGCGGCGATCGGCACGTCCCGCGCGGGCGCGGGCGCGAAGCCGTGGGCCACCACGCGCACGGCGTACGCCCCGGGCGCGAGGCCGTCGACGGCGAAGGCGCCGCGCGCGTCGAAGAATGTGCGCGTCACCGGGCCGCCGCCCTCGAGCGGGCCGCGGCGCGGCGTCAGGATGACCGCGAACGCGACGACCGGCGCCCCGCCCTCGCCGCGCACGGTGCCGCGCAGCCGGGCCGCGGCGCCGAGGCGCAGGACGACGTCGCGCGCGCCCGCGGGGGCGCGCACGCGGGCGGACACGCGCACGTCCGCGGCCGCGGCCACGTCGTAGTCGCCGGGCGCGAGCGCGCTGAACGCGAAGCCGCCCCCGTCGTCGGTGATCGCGCGCGCGGTGCGCGGCGTCTCGACGACCGCGGCGGTGGGCGCCGGCCGGTGCTCGGCGAGGACCGTCGCGCCCGCGACCGGCGCGCCGTCGGCGCCGACCACCCGGCCCGCGAGGCCCGCGAGCTCCGCGGCCTCGCGCACGCGGAGCCGGATCACGAGCCGGTGGCTGACCTGCGCGCCGAAGCGGAGGCGCGCGCGGCCCGGCGCCCACTCGGGGTGCCGCGCCTCGAGCAGCGCGTCGTCGGGCGCGCGGAAGCGGAATTCGCCCCTGGCGTCGCTCGTGAAGCGGTCGGGGAGCGGGGCCAGCGCCGCGTCGGCCCCGCCCGCCTCGACGATGCGCACCTCGGCGCCCGCGACCGGCCGGCCGGCCGGATCCTGGACGACCCCGGTGTACACGACCGCGGGCGTGAGCGCGATGGTGACGTCGCGCAGGCGCGTGCCCGGCGCGAGCGTGGCGACGATGGGGCTCTGCCCCCACTCCGGCGCGAACGGCAGGAACCCCTCGGCGGTGGCGCTGGCGAGCGCGTAGACGCCGGGCGCGGCGGGCGCGAATCGGAAGCTCCCGTCGGCCGCGGTGGTGATCGAGGTCGCCGCGCCGCCGCGGTCGAACGTGAGCTCGGCTCGCGCCACGCCCTGCCCCGAGGTCGCCGACACGACCCGCCCCTCGAACGTGCCGCCCGCGGCCTGCTCGTCGGCGGCGGTCTCGGCCGTGAGCAGCCGCAGCGGGGCCCGGGGCGGCGCCGCCGGGCGGACCGCGGGCCGGGCGGGGGCGGCGACGGTCGCCGGCGGCGGGTTCACCGCGCGCCGCGGCCGCGAGCGGACCCACCACACGGCCGCCAGCGCGGCCGCCAGCGCGATGACGACGAGCCCCCAGCGCCGCTTCGTCATGCCCGGATGGTACGCCGGGAGGCGCGGGGGGTGCAAAGCGCCCGGCGCCCCGCCCCCCGCTACCCCAGCCACTCGGGGTGGCGCGCCGTCCCGTCGAAGCGGCTCTGCGTCTTGTACAGCTCGTACGCCCCGGCGACCGCGGCGTGGCGCGTCCGCGCGAGCAACGCGTCGACCTGCTCCGTCGTCAGCGGCTGGAACGTCTTCGCCGCCTGGAGCGCCTGCTCGAGCATCGCCATGCGGTCGATGCCCGTGATCACCGTCGCGGTCGGCAGGTTCAGGGCGTAGTGCAGGCAGTCGATGGCCGACACCGTCCTGCTCCGCAGGATGACGCCACCGCCGAGCGGCTTCATGCCGAGCACGCCGATGCCCTGCGCCACGAGCAGCGGCAGCACCTCGCGCGCGAAGGAGCGGAAGTGCGCGTCCATCAGGTTGAGCGGCATCTGCACGGTGTCGAAGCGGAAGCCGTGCGCGGCGGCGGACGCGAGCATGCGGCGGTGGATGAAGGGGTCCTTGTGGCCGGTGAAGCCGATGAACCGCACCTTGCCGGCGCCGCGCGCGGCGACGAGGGCCTCGATGGCGCCGCCGGCGGCGAACGCGCGGTCGGGGTCCTCGGCGCGGATCACCTCGTGGAGCTGCATGAGATCCACGTGATCCGTCCGGAGCCGCTCGAGCGACTCGTCGATCTGCCGCGCGGCGGTCGCCCGGTCGCGGCCGTCGATCTTCGTCATGAGGAAGACCTTGTGCCGCCGCCCGCCGGCCAGCGCCGCCCCCATGCGCCGTTCGCTCACCCCGCCGTTGTAGTCCCAGCAGTTGTCGAGGAAGGTGACGCCGCGGTCGATGGCGGCGTGGATGATACGGATGCCGTCCTGCTCGTCGGGCACGCCGATGTGGAAGCCGCCGAGCCCGACCGCCGACACCATGACGCCGGTCGTGCCGAGCGGCCGGTACAGCATGTCGCCGCGGCGCTCGCCGGGGCCCTGGAGCGCGGGCAGCCCCGCCGCGCCGGCCACCAGCGGGTGCAGCAGCTGGTGCGATGCCGCGAGCCCGGCCGCGCGGCTCGCCCCCCTCAGGAAATCTCGTCGATCCATGTGCTCCTCGGCCGCGCCGCGGGCGCGCGGTCGAGAGGCATGTAGGGTGCCGGCGCGGGCCCGTCAACGCGCCGGACGGCCGAGCTTCGCGCGCACGATCGCCAGCGCGCGCCGGCGCTGCGGGTCGGCGCTGGCGGCGACGTCGGCGCGCGCCACGGGCACGACCACGTCGGGGCTCACGCCGACCCCCTCGATGGGCTGGCCCTCGCGCGTGGTGCTCGACCAGGTCGGCACGCCGACGCGGGCGCCGCTGTGCGGCAGCTTGACCTTGATCGGCGCCCCGGAGGTGCCGGCGGTGCGCTCGCCGACGAGGGTGGCGAGGCCGGTCGACTTGAGGCCCGCGGCGAGCGTCTCGCACGCCGAGCGGCAGCCGATGTCGACGAGGGCGGCGACCGGGCCGGCGAAGCCGCGCGGCCCCTCGGGGTCCACGCTCATGGGCGTCGGCGTGCTGAAGCCGTCGGCGCCCCGCGTGAGCTTGCGCCACGACGGCCGCTCGGCGAGGGCGCGCTCGGACATGCGCACCCGGTACCAGCCGATGACGACCGGCTTGGCCGTGAGGTGGCCGATCACGCTGTGCGCGATGCGGTCGATGCCGCCGCGGTTGTGCCGCAGGTCGAGGACGAGCCCCTTCGCCCGCGCCCGGATCGCCTCGAACGCCGCCGCGATGGCCCGGTGCACCGACGGCTGGCCCCGCTCGAAGGTGCGCAGCGTGAGGATCGCGACGTCGCCGTCCCAGGCGAGCTCGACGGGGGCGCGCTCCCGCGGCTCCATCGCCACGAGCGCCAGCTTCACGGCGCGCATGCCGACGGCCGGGGCCTCGACCACCAGGAGCAGCGGCCGCGCCTCGTCCTCGGCCTCGAGCACGATCGGGGTGAAGAGGCGCGCCTCGTCGACCATGCCGGCCTCGGGCCGCGACCAGGGCCGCCGGTTGAGCCCGCGGGCGAAGTAGCTCTCCACCGCCTGGCCCTTGATGGCGAGGATGCGGTCGCCCGGCTGCAGCCCCGCGGCGGCCGCGCTCGACCCGGGCGCGACCTCGCTCACGAGGAGCTGGTTCTCGACCCACACCGTCGTCAGGCCGACGGTGTAGCGCACGTGGTGGTGCCGCCCCGCGGCGCCCCCCGACTTCTCGCGCAGGTACGACAGGTGCGAGTCGTGCATCTCGGCGACGAGGCGCAGCAGGAGCGAGTCGTACTCCTCCCAGGTCTCGACCCGGGCGAGGTGCGGCCCGTAGCGGCGCACGAGGTCGTCGAGATCGACGCCCCACTGGGCCCGCTTGAGCTCGAGGTGCGCGTAGGTCTCCTCGAGCGTGCGGCGCAGGAACGCCAGCTCCTCCGCGCGCTGGGCGGGGGTGATGGCGATGGGGGTCCGGTCCGAGCGCTGCGAGGTCGGCGCCGGGGCCGACGCCGGCGCCGGCGCGCAGGGCGGCGGGGCGGCGGCGTGCCCGCAGGCGGCGAGCACCAGGCCGAGCGCGAGCGGGGCGAGGCGGCGCGGCATGACGATCGCCATTAGCACGAGCCGCGCGGGAACGCGAGCCCGGCTACGGGATCGCGTCGAAGCTCACGCCGACGATCTCGTACTCGCGCATCCCCTTGGCCGTCTTGAGCCGGACGGTGTCGCCGAGCTCGCGGCCGATCATCGCGCGCGCGAGCGGGGCGTTGATCGAGATCAGGCCCTGCTTGATGTCCGACTCGTCGTCGCCGACGATGCGGTAGGTCACGTCGTCGCCGCTCTCGCTCTCGGTGAGCTTGACGGTGGCGCCGAACACCACCTTGGAGCCCGACAGCCGCGCCGGGTCGATCACCTGGGCGAGGGCGAGCTTGGTCTCGAGATCGCGGATGCGCGCCTCGGTCTGGCCCTGCTTCTCCTTGGCGGCGTGGTACTCGGCGTTCTCCTTGAGATCGCCGTGGGCCCGCGCCTCCTCGATCTCCTTCGAGATCTTCGGACGCGATTCCTTGAGGCGGCGCAGCTCGTCCTTCATGTTCTGCTGGCCGCGCGGCGTCATCGGGACACGATCGTCCATGGGCCCTCGCTTTGATCTGTGGAGTCTAACTTTGGGGCGGCGGGTGTCAACGCGGCGGGCGGCGCTTACTCGTCGCCGCGCGCCTTGCGCTTGACCTTGCCCTGCTTGTCCAGGAAGAAGCCCTCCGGCAGCAGCTTCTCGAACGTGCCGCGGAAGCCGACGACGTCCCAGCCCAGCTCGGCGAAGCCCTCGGCGATGCGCACGCGGATGCGCAGGCTGTCCTCGGTGTCGCTGACGAAGTGCGCGCAGAGCGGCTCGCGCGAGGCAGGGTCGCGCAGCTTGAAGAGCGCCTCGATGGCCGTGAACCGCACCGTCTCGTCCATGTCGGCCAGGTAGGGCGTGATCATGGCGACGCCGCGGGGGTCCTTGAAGTCGGCGATGAAGCTCATGAGCTGCTGCTTGACGCTCGGGTCGCGCTCGTACCCCGGCTCGTGCTGCTCGATGAGCTTCTCGAGCGTGGCGAAGATCTCCTCGGGCGTGGCGATCTTCTCGAGCACTCGCAGCGGCCACGAGATGCTGTCAGCGGCGCTCAGGTAGCGCTTGACCGGCGGCAGGGCCTTCTCGCCCAGCGCCTTCAGCGCGTCGTAGAGCCACTCCTTCTCCTGCTCGTCCTCGATCGTCTTGTCGTAGACGAACGAGAACCGCTTGAGCATCGCGTAGATGGCGTCCTCGTTGCCGTTCTGCCCGGCGTGGTACAGCTCCTCGAGGGCGCGCAGCCGGTCAGGGCTCTGGATGTGCTTGTGGATCGCCTTGGCGGCGTAGCGCTTGATCGAGCGCTCGGAGCGGTTTTCCTTGGAGAAGAGATCGAAGAGACCCATCGCGGCCTCGCGGCGGTTGGGGGTCCATATACGCCCAACGGCGGGCGGGATCAAGGCCAGGGCGCGGGCGGGGCGCGGGCGGTCCCCCTTGCAGGCCGGCCCCGCCGCGAGGCACAATCGGCTCTTCCGGTGCCACGCCTCAGGGGGCGCCTCTAGAACGAGGGCTGTGCCATGCGACGTATCCTTCCGTTCGTGCTCGTCTCGATCCTGTTTGGCTGCGGCGGCGGCGAGGCCGCGCCGAACCTCGGCCGCCAGGACGGCCCGGCGCCCCCGGTGTGCCTCACGAGCTGCGACCAGGCGGGCGCGAACTGCGGCCCGGTCGGTGACGGCTGCGGCGGGCTGCTCCAGTGCGGCGACTGCCAGGCCCCCGACACCTGCGGCGGCGCCGGCGTGCCCGGCGTGTGCGGCCGCGCCTGCGTGCCGCGCACCTGCGCCGACCAGAACATCGGCTGCGGTCCAGCGGGTGACGGCTGCGGCGGCCTGCTGCACTGCGGCGACTGCCAGGCCCCCGAGACCTGCGGCGGCAGCACCCACGGCCAGTGCGGCGGCAACAACGGCTGCCTGCCGAAGACCTGCGCGCAGCAGGGCCTGCACTGCGGCCCGGCCGGCGACGGCTGCGGCGGCGTCATCCAGTGCGGCACCTGCACCGCGCCCGACAGCTGCGGTGGCGCCGGCATCCATGGCGCGTGCGGCCACAGCGGCACCAGCAGCGCCTGCACCCCGAAGACCTGCGCCGACCTCGGCTACGACTGCGGCCCGGCCGGCAACGGCTGCGGCGGCCTCCTCGACTGCGGCGCCTGCACCGCGCCGAAGACCTGCGGCGGCGGCGGCCAGCCCGGCCGCTGCGGCGGCAACAGCGGCTGCGTGCCGAAGACCTGCGCCCAGCAGGGCCTCACGTGCGGCCCGGCCGGCGACGGCTGCGGCGGCGTGCTGCAGTGTGGGACCTGCACCGCGCCTCAGACGTGCGGCGGCGCCGGCACGCCGGGCGTGTGCGGCGGCAGCAACGCGTGCACGCCCCGCACCTGCGCCGATCTCGGCTTCGATTGCGGTCCGGCGGGCGACGGCTGCGGCGGCCTCATCCAGTGCGGCACCTGCACCCCGCCCGACATCTGCGGCGGCGGCACCCAGCCGGGCGTGTGCGGCGGCGGCCACCCCGACGGCGGGGTGCCCTGCACGAACCTCTGCCTGAAGAAGGTCCGCTGCGACGGCGGGGCGCTCACCACCATCAGCGGCACGGTGTACAACCCGGCCGGCACCGATCCGATCTACAACGCGCTCGTCTATGTCCCGAACGCGCCGGTCGAGCCCTTCACCGCGGGCGTGACGTGCGACAAGTGCGGCGCCAACGTATCCGGCGCGCCGCTCGTGCGCGCCACCACCGGCCCCGACGGCAAGTTCACCCTCTCCGACGTGCCCGTCGGCGCGAGCATCCCGCTCGTCGTCCAGGTAGGCAAGTGGCGGCGGCAGGTGACGATCCCGACCGTGACCGGCTGCACCGACAACGTCCTGCCGGCGTCGCTCACGCGCCTGCCGAAGAACAAGGCCGAAGGCGACATCCCGCAGATCGCCGTCGTCACCGGCGCCGTGGACGCCATCGAGTGCGTGCTGCGCAAGATGGGCGTCGACGACGCCGAGTTCACCAACCCGGCGGGCTACCCGGCCGGCTCCACCGGCGCCGGCCGCATCCACTTCTACTACGCCAACGACTCCGTCGAGGAGCCGCCGCTGAGCGGCAACTGGTACGGCTGGGGCGCGTGGTACGACAACAGCACGCCCAACTCCCACGTGCTCACCGGCTCGGCCGCGCAGCTCGCGAAGTACGACATGGTCATCTTTGCCTGCGAGGGCCTGCCCCTCGACACCAAGCGCGGCGACCAGCAGAACGTCATCAACTACGCGAACATGGGGGGCCGCGTCTTCACCACCCACTACAGCTACGACTGGCTCACGAACGGCTACGTCCCGGCGACCGGGCCGGCCCCCTTCTCGGGCACCGCCTCGTGGCAGTTCTGGCAGACGTTCCCCGCCGACCCGCTCACCGCCACCGTCGACGTCAGCTTCCCCAAGGGGCAGGCCTTCTCGCAGTGGCTCGGCATCGTCGGCGCCCAGTCGGCGCCCGGCAAGGTCGCGATCCACGACCCGCGCCGCGACGTCCTCAGCGTGGTCGCACCGACGCAGCGCTGGCTGTACTCGTCCACGCCGCAGACGGTCCAGCACCTCACCTTCAACACGCCCGTCGGCACCGCCGCCGCCGACCAGTGCGGCCGCGTGCTCTTCAGCGACTTCCACGTGACCCACGACTACACCTACTACGACTACTGGCCCGCGGAGTGCGACCGCATCGGGACCACGCTCTCGCCGCAGGAGAAGATCCTCGAGTTCATGGTCTTCGACCTGTCGAACTGCATCGCCCCCGACAACCCGCCGCCGCCGCCGAGCTGCACGCCGAAGACCTGCGCGCAGCTCGGCTTCACCTGCGGCCCGGCCGGCAACGGCTGCGGCGGCGCGCTCAACTGCGGCCCCTGCACGCTGCCCGACAGCTGCGGCGGCGGCGGCGTGCCCGGCCAGTGCGGCCACACCTCGTGCCCGGCGAAGAGCTGCGCCCAGCAGAGCCTGAGCTGCGGCCCGGCCGGCGACGGCTGCGGCAACCAGATCGACTGCGGCCCGTGCACTCCGCCCGACACCTGCGGCGGCGGCGGCGTGCCGGGCCAGTGCGGCCACGCGTCGTGCACGAAGATCACCTGCGCCTCGCAGGGCCTGAGCTGCGGCCCGGCCGGCGACGGCTGCGGCGGCCAGCTCGACTGCGGGCCGTGCGTCGCGCCCGACACGTGCGGCGGCGCCGGCACCCCCGGCCAGTGCGGCCACAACGCGAGCTGCCAGCCCTACACCTGCGCCGAGCTCTTCCTCAACTGCGGCCCGGCCAGCGACGGCTGCGGCGGCCTCCTCCAGTGCGGCACCTGCGTCCCGCCCGACACCTGCGGCGGCGCCGGCAGCCCGGGCGTGTGCGGCCACAACCCGTGCGTCGCGGCGACCTGCGCCGAGCAGGGCCTCGAGTGCGGTCCGGCCGGCGACGGCTGCGGCGGCCTCCTCGACTGCGGCACCTGCGTCGCGCCCGAGACCTGCGGCGGCGCGGGCCTGCCCGGGATCTGCGGCGCCATCCAGCCGCCGGGCTGACGCGCCCGCGCGCGATCAGGTCGGCGCGGTCCACTGCTCCCGCCGGTGGTGGCCGTTCGGCCGCCGCGGCGGGGGCGCCGTCTCGATGCGGCACGCGTCGAGCCCGAGCGCGCTCGACAGGCCGTGGCGGTGGCGCGCGACCGCGTCGTAGAGCGCGTTCGCGAGCCGCACGATCCCGGGGAACGTGAGGACGAACGCGAGCGGCGCGCCGAAGGGCAGCGCCGCGAGGATGCGCGCGACCGCCGGCGCGCGGGTCAAGAGCCGGTCGCGGCCGCGATCGAGGACGACGATGGTGCGCGCCGTCAGCTCGGACGTGAGCCCGGCCGGCAGGCCGGCCGCGTCGCTCGGCATGAGGTGGAGCTGGCGGAACAGGTCCAGGCGCCGGAGCACCGCCACCGTGGCGGCACACCCGCCGCAGCTCGCGTCGTAGATGACGAGCAACTCGCCCCGGCGGCGACGCCGGCGGGCACCGACGGCCGCGATGGTCCGCGACAAGAAAGGCAACATTCATTGTCTGTAATGCGGTGGGCGGCCGACGGCACGCCGGGGCAGGGACCGTCGCGCGGACTGGCTAAAACTCGACGCCGGCGACGAGACCGGCCGACTTGGGGCCGAGCTGCGGGACCACGCGCACGCGCGCCATCCGCTCCGCGCCCTTGCGACGGTGGTCGAGGTAGAAGAGCGTGCCCGCGGCGACGGCCGCGCCGGCCGCGGCGGCGTAGAAGACGACCGAGAGGGTCTCGTAGCGCCGGCCAGACTCGACCAGATCGCGGTACTCACCCGCGACGGGGCCGTACGGTAGCGCTTGCCCGGTCTGGGGATCGACCACCCGCAGCCGCCGGTTCAGGTCCGACTCGCGGCTCTTCGCCTGCATCGTCATGACGCCGCCCGCCGCGGCGAGCGCGACGGCCGAGGCCGCGGTGACCCAGGCCGCCACGCGCAGCCGGGGCGCCCCCTCGGAGCCGGGCTCCGCGCCGGGGGTGGTGGCCGCGGGCGGCGCGCTCGACGCGCGGGCGTCCGCGCGCGCGCGGGCCGCGAGGTCGGCCTGGAGCTTGCGGATCGTGCGCTCGACGTCGGCGCGGTCGGCGGCCTGCGGCACGCCCGCGAGGTAGCCGCGGTAGGCGGCCACCGCGGCGGCGAGCGCGCCCGCGCGCTCGTGCGACTCGGCGGCGTTGTAGAGCAGCAGCGGATCCTTGCTGACCCGGTGCGCGGCCTCGAACTCGCGCGCGGCGCGGCCGAAGGCCTCGCGCTGGAACGCCTCGGTGCCGGCCATGTAGTGCCGGCGGGCCGCCTCGAGGTCGGGGGTCCCGGGGTGGGACTGGGCGCGGGCCGCCGCCGAGACCAGGGTCAGGACGACGGCCGCGATGAGGGCGACGCGCGGCATACGAGCTTGGAAGAGTGTAGTCGCACCTTTCACGAAAGTCCGCAACTGCCGTTTGGGGGGCCCCGCGCGGGCCCCGGCGCGGCCCGGCGCGTCGCGGTTGCAGCGCTCGGTGGCATGCGGCGGGTGGCGCCGCCGGACGCAGGCCGAACCGACGTCATGCGCGTTTCCAAGCCGAACAGGCGCTCGCGGGTTGATCAAATACCCGAGAGCACCATACAATCGGCCCGGTCTCGGCGTTCCCCGGGTTTCGAGGTCCGAGCGCCAAGGGTCGCGCGAGCGGCCGGAGAAAAAGATGGGTCAGTGTCCCAAGTGCGGGGCGACGTTCGACGCTGCGACTCGCTTCTGCCCACGCGACGGCAGCGAGATCAAGGACGCCCCGCCCGCCGACGGGGATAAGCAGAAGCGGTCCACCAACCCCGGCATCGGGGCGGTCCGGGATCCCGGCGACGCGCCGCGCCCGGATGCGCAGCAACCGTGGGGCCCCGAGGGCGCCGGGCCGACCGCGGCGGGGCCGCCGGGAGTCGCGTCCACGCCCGGGTTCGTCGCGGTCGGACCCGGGGGCGTCGCACCAGGCGCTGCACCCGCGCCGGGCTATGCGCCGCCCGCCGGCTACGCCGCCAACGCCTTCGCCGCGACGGTGATGGTGCCGCCGGGCCAGACCGTGCCCGGCGCGCAGGGCCTCGCGCCGCCGCCCGCGCCGGGGTATGCGCCGCCAGGTGCGCCCGGCTACGGCGCGCCCGCCGCGCCGCCCGCGGGCTTCCCGCCCGGCGCGCCGGCGTACGCGATGCCGCCCGCCGGGCCGCCCGCCACGGGCTATCCGGGGGCGCCGCAGTTCCAGGGCGCGCCACGGTTCCAGGGGCCACCCCAGCAGCAGCAGTTCCAGGGACCGCCCCAGCAGCCGCAGTTCCAGGGACCGCCCCAGCAGCCGCAGTTCCAGGGGCCGCCGCCCGGCGCGCCGCAGTACCAGGCGGGGCCGCAGTTTCAGGGACCGCCGCCGCGGCAGCAGTTCCAGGGCGCGCCGCAGTACCAGGCTCCGCCGCTGCAGCAGGGCTACGGCGCCGCGCCGCGGCCGCTCGCGCCCGTGGCCCCGCAGTATCAGCCGCCAGGGACGTTCGGTCCGCCGCCGCAGCAGCAGCCCTTCGCGCCGGCGCCCACGTTTGCGCCGCCGCCCGCGTACGCGCCGCCGCCCGCCGCGCCGCCGCCGGCCGCCTTCGCGCCACCGCCGGCCGCGCCCGCGCCGGCCCCGGCCCCGTCCGCTGCCTTCGCCCCGCCGCCGGCCGCCCCCGCGCCGGTGCCGGCCCCGACCACGGCGCCCGCCGCCGCGCCCGCGCCCGCCGCCGTGCAGCAGCCCGCGCCGGCGCCGGCGGCCGCCGCGGCCCCGACGCCCGCGGCCCCGACGCCCGCCCAGGCCGCGCCGGCGCCGACCGAGAGCGGCGCCGTCGTGCCGCTCGCCGCGCCGCCGCTCGCGGCCGCGGTGCCCGCCGCCGCGCCCCCCGCCGAGGCCAGCGGCGCCGGCGCGCCCT
>DASXVK010000323.1:0-3850 GCA_036504295.1 Polyangia bacterium | reverse complement strand
CCGAGCTCGGGCTGCCGGCGTTCGACGGCGACGGCCTCCGGGCGCTCCTGCCGGCCCTGTGCACCGGACGCCGCTCCTTCGCCGAGCTCAAGCGCGCGCCCCTCGCCGACCTCGTGCGCGCGAGCCTCACGCACGCGCAGGCGGTCGCGCTCGCGCGCGAGGCCCCCGACCGCCTCACGGTCCCGAGCGGCAGCCAGATCAGGCTCGAGTACAGCCCCGACCAGCCGCCGGTCCTCGCGGCCCGCATCCAGGAGATGTTCGGGCTCGTCGACACGCCCCGCGTCGCCGCGGGCCGCGTCCCGGTCGTGGTCCACCTGCTCGCGCCGAACGGCCGCCCGCAGCAGGTCACCCGCGACCTGCGCAACTTCTGGCGCGAGACCTACCCCGAGGTCCGCAAGGAGCTGCGCGCGCGCTACCCGAAGCACGCGTGGCCCGAGGACCCGCTGACCGCAGCCCCGGAGCGGCGGCCGCGGCGACCGCGGTGAGACCGGGCCGCGCAGCACGGGCTCGGACAATTGAACAGGGAGGCGAGGAGACGGGGAGTCGGATTGGGGTTGGTTGCGGCCGCTCGCGATGCCGTGCCCGGGCGCTGCTGGCGCGCGTTGAGCGCTCACCAAAACAAATCCATCTCCCCGCCTCCCCGCCTCCCTGTTTCCGGTTTCGCTCTCGAGCCCGCGCCCTCACGCCGCGCGCGCTAGAATCCCCCGGCGATGCCCCCCATCCGCGTCGTCGCTGCCGTCGCCTCGCGCCGCGGGCGCTACCTCGTGTGCCGGCGGCCGCCCGAGAAGCGGCACGGCGGACTGTGGGAGTTCCCGGGGGGCAAGATCCAGACGGGCGAGACGGCGGCGGCGGCGCTCCGCCGGGAGCTGCGCGAGGAGCTCGGCGTCGCGGTCCCCCGCGTCGGGGCGCGGCTGCTCTCCGAGGCGGATCCGGGCTCGGCGTTCGTCATCGAGTACTACGCCGTCACGCTCGCCGGCCGCCTCACGCCGATCGAGCACTCGGCCATCGCGTGGGCGACGCCCGCGGAGCTCGCCGAGCTGCCGCTCGCCCCCGCGGACCGCGTCTTCGCCGCCACGCTCGCGGTCCGGCCCGCTACGCGGCGGGCGCCTGCCGCACGACCAGCACGGAGCACGCCGCGTGCCGCGCGACCGCCTCGGCGACGCTCCCCAGCGTGAGGCGCTTCAGGCCGGTGACCCCGGCGGTGCCGACGACGACCAGCTCGGCCTGCAGCTCCTCGGCCGCCTGTACGATGCTGGCCGCGGCGGTGCCCTCGGTGATGAGCGTGTCGCCCGCGACCCCGGTGACCGCGAGCGCCTCGCCGAGCTTCGCCTTGATGCTGTCGCGCAGCGCGTGCTTGACCTCGGGCGGGATGCTGTAGACCACCGCGCCGAACGCCATGCCCGCCTGCATGATGCTGGTCACGCCGAGATCCATCACGTGCATCAGCGTGAGCCGCGCGCCGCGGCGCCGCGCCTCCTCGGCGGCGGCGGCGAGCGCCGTCTGCGCCGGGGCCGAGAAGTCCGTGGCCGCGAGCACCACGCCGCTCTTCTCGGCGGGGCGCGCGATCAGCACCGGGCAGTGGGCCCAGCGCACGACCTGCTCGGCCACGCCCCCGAGCACGATGTGTCCGAGGCCGCCGTGGCCGTGGCTGCCGACGACCACCAGGTCGGCGCCGTAGTGCTCCGCCTTCTCGACCAGCACCCGATGCGGCGTGCCGTCGTCGACGAGGATGGCGAAGTCCTCCGGCGCGCGCCCGGTCAGCTCGGCGACGTAGCTCGTCAGCTCGTCGACGACCCGGTCGCGCTCCGCCGGCCGGTCGAGCGCGATCTGCTCGTTGAGCTGCGGGAAGAGCATGTTGCTGCGCAGCGGGTTCGGCATGACGTGACAGACGACCAGCTCGGCGCCGGTCGCCCGGCTGAGCTCGTCCGCCTGTCGGAGGGCCTCGCTCGCCGGCTCGCTCAGGTCGGTCGCGGCGAAGATCTTGCGCAGCTTCATGGCCACCCTCCCTGATGCGATCGTGCGGCCGCCCGGGCCGCGGGTCAAGCGCACCCCCCGTGGACAAAAGCTCGCGGCTGTGGTGAAACGGTAGGGGGGACACGGCCATGCTCGATGCCCACGAGACGCTGACCCTGCTGCTCGACCTCACCCGCGACCTGGCGGCCGATCACGGCCTCGAGGAGGCGCTGCGGCAGGTGACCGACGCCGCGCTGCGGCTGCTGCCGGGCAGCCATGCCTCGATCCGGCTGCTCGACGACTCGCACACCGAGCTGCTGGCCGGCGCCCGCTCGGGCGAGGGCGCGGCCACGCGCCCGCTCGTGTTCCGCCGCGGCGAGGGGCTGGTCGGCTGGGTCGCGGAGCACGGCGAGGTGGTGCGCGTCGACGACGGCAGCACCGATCCGCGCTTCAAGAGCGGCGCCGGGCAGGGCTTCGAGGTCCGGGCGCTGCTCGCGGTGCCGCTGTGGTCCGGCGGCAAGGTCGTGGGCGTCCTCTCGGTCACCGCCAGCGAGCTCGGTGTCTTCAGCGCCGATCACGAGCTGCTCGCGCGCCTCCTCGCGAACTGCAGCGTGCCGCCCCTCGAGAAGGCCCGCCTCGAGCGCCTGGCGCTCACGGACCACCACACGCGCGCGTACACCCAGCGCTTCCACGGGCCCTGCCTCACCGCGGCGCTCGACCGGGCCCGCGGCACGGTGAGCCCGCTCGCCGTGCTGCTCCTCGACCTCGACCACTTCAAGCAGGTCAACGACGAGCACGGCCACCTCGTCGGCGACCTCGTGCTGCGCGGCTTCGCCGACCTCGTGCGCGACAGCGTGCGCCGCGGCGACGTGCTCATCCGCCGCGGCGGCGAGGAGTTCGTGCTGGTGATGCCGGACACGCCCGAGGGCACCGCGCGCACCGTGGCCGAGCGCATCTGCCAGCGCCTGCGCGAGCGGCCGCTCGCCGGCGGCCCGGGCGTGAGCGTGCGCCAGACGGTCTCGATCGGGGTGGCCTGCTGGGACGGCTGCGAGGACGCGGCCACCCTCGAGCGCCGCGCGGACTTCGCGATGTACGAGGCGAAGCAGGCCGGGCGCGACCGCGTCCTCGTCGCGCGCCGCCCCGGCTGAGCGTTCGCGGGGCGCGATCCTCGACGGTGGGCGACGTTGCGCGCCAGCGGGGTGACGTTACGACTCCCGGAGGGAAGGAGTAGACGTCACCATGGCAAATTACAGCTACGAGGGGGGCGTGCGCCTCGGCGGACCGATCGCCCTCGGGCTCCTGGGCGCCGCGGTCGGCGCGACCGCCGGCGCGTTCTGGAGCCGCACCCGACACTACCGGCGCGTCGAGGCGAAGACCATGGCGGCCGGCCTCTACGTGAAGGATCGCGCGCAGGTCCTGGGCCGGAGCGTGAAGGACCGCGCGGGCGACGCCGCCGACAGGCTGCGGGAGAAGTACCAGAGCTCGAACGTGAAGGGCCGCGTGAAGTCCGCGGCGGCCGATCTCAAGGAGCGTGCCGGCTCCGTCGCCGGCGAGCTGAAGGAGCGCGGCAGCGACCTCACGAGCAACGGGCGCTCGGACGGCCGGTTCCTCCGCGGCATCATGGTCGCCCTCGATGCCCTCGCGGTCGGCACCACGGTGGCCACCATCGTGCGCTCGGCGCGCAACCGGCGCGGCTTCAAGAACCTCGCCGAGACCGCGGAGCAGGTGATCCGGTAGGGCACGAGCACGACGGGTCGAGGGACTATCCGGCGGTCGTGCGCACCGCCTGGATCTCGAGCTCGACGTCGATCCGATCGCCGACGAGCACGCCGCCCGCCTCCAGCATCTGGTTCCACCGGAGCCCGTACTCCTTGCGGTCGAGCGCGGTGCGCGCGGT